>JANQJH010000181.1 GCA_028281705.1 Verrucomicrobiales bacterium | reverse complement strand
CAAATAACCGAGGGACTGAAATCCCTCCCACATTCCAAGAAAGTGGCAGGGACTTTAGTCCCTTCGTTATTTCCGGGATGAGAGCCGCAGGGTTGGGGTGCTAACTAACGCCTGATCACCGGGATATTCTTCACCCCAATGGGCTCGCGGTTCAGCGGAGCGCTGCGGCCGTTCTCCTCACGGGTCAGCTCCGCCAGAAGCGCCTGGAGTTCTTTCCGCTTGGCCGATTCCGAGAAAAAGAGATTCTTCCGTTCACCGGGATCCGTCTCCAGATTGTAAAGCTGGCCCGTGGCTTCGGGCGCCGATTCCGGAAGAACGTATGCCTGCAGCACGCCTCTGTCATAGTTATTACCGCCCGACCCCATGTGATCGAGGTACTTCCACGCGCCCTGCCGAATCTGAAACTGGCCGCGAAAACTCTGGGTCAGCATGTGAGGACGAATGGACTCATTCTCATCTTGAGTACCAATCATCGCCGGAAGCATGTCAAAGCTATCCACGGCAACGTCATCCGGAAGCTTGTAGCCCGCAATCGAGGCCAGGGTGGCAAAGATGTCCGTCGTGTTCGTCAACTGGCTGGAAACCTGGCCCGCCGGGATGCGACTGGGCCAACGGGCGATGAAAGGCACGCGGTGACCGCCCTCCCAACCGTCGCGCTTCATCCCGCGGTAGCCACCGGCGGCGTCGTGCTCGTGATCCTGACGCATCCACACTGTATGCATGGTCTCAGGGCCATTGTCCGCATTGAAGAGCACTAGCGTGTTGTCATCAATCCCCAATGCTTTTAAATGATCGAGAAGACGGCCGGTGAGAGCATCCAATTGGTAGACAAAATCACCTCGTCCACCAGCATCGGTCTTGCCGCTAAACTCGGGCGCCGGTAGCACCGGAGCATGCGCGATCTGAGTGGAAAACACGGCAAAGAAGGGCTGATCAGCGTGCTTCTCCCGGTGCTCATTGATGAACCCAATCGTCTTCTCGTAGAACAGAAGATCGGCTTCGACAAACTGATAGCCCGGCGACATCCAGCCCTCGTCGTTATCCCATCGCCACTTCCCGCCCGGATTGGGCAGCGTGTCGCGCTTGTGCCTCATACTCGCGGGAACAGGCACCATGCCATTCTCGATGTAGATGTAAAGCGGGTCCGTCGTGGGACAGTTCGGCGTGATGAAGGAGGCATCAAAACCCCGCTGGTTAGGCCCGTCTTCCAGCGGCGTGCTTTTCCCGTAATCAATCAGGAGCGCATTCTTGAAACCGTTGCCTAACCTTTTGCCGGCCTCATCGTACCACGTGAGGCCCACATGCCATTTGCCGAAGACCCCTGTCCGGTAGCCCTGTCGACGCAGCATCTCGGCAATCGTCAGTTCACCCCGTTTGATGTAGCTCGGACCTCCCGGACCTTCGAAGGCCGTCGTCCGGCGTCCCGTCCGGCACACCTGCTGCCCGGAGTAAAGACCGTAACGCGACGGCGAACAAATCGTCGAGGGACTGTGGGCGTCGACAAACTTGATCCCCTCGGCGGCCATCTGATCGAGCCTCGGCGTCTTGTAGGCCGCCTCGGGATTGTAAGTCGACAAGTCACCATAGCCCAAATCATCGGCATAAATGATGACAATGTTGGGAAGCTCCTGAGCCGAGACAAACGCACTCCCGTTCCATCCAATGACTGCCAGCAAAATAATTCGAATGGCTCGAAAGGTGACGGATGAGACTCCGCAATGAAAAAAGATTCGGCGTGACGGAACAAACATGGCTCGGATGATTTCGCCGCACGCTACACGGTCGAGGCAGCCATGTAAACCCATGACGCCATCGGCCCACGCCCATGCGTTCGTAGCCGTGCCTCTCAGATGGAGAAAGAGGACAAGGGAACGCTCATCTTCACTCGCGTCCCACGTTCGGGCCCCGCCTCGCTGGTCAACCGCCCCTCCAACAAACTAACACGCTCACTCAATCTTGCCAAATCTCTTTCAACCGCTTTCCTGCGCTCAGTGCCAAGATCCAATCCGAGGCCGTCATCTGTAATCTGGATGTGCACCATGCTGTCCTCCCGCACTGCTTCCACGGTCACGGTCGACACTTCGGCATGCTTGACAACATTGTTGAGGCCCTCTTGGATCAGCCGGTAAATCGCGATCTTCTCACCCTCGGGCAATTCCTCATGGAGCCCAACGAAAACAGGATCAATGTTGAGCTCTTCATGTTCGGCGACGCGCTCGATCATCAATTGCGTCGCCACCAGCAACCCAGAGCGATCAAGTTCGGCGGGACGGAGTTCGTTAATGAGATAGCGCACCTCTTCCATCGCCGTACCGGCGGTGGAACACACCTCTTCAAGCCCCTGCCACTCGGAAGACCCCTTGTCGACCTTGAGTTGCGCCAGCCGGATAGAATTCGTGATCAACACGAGAAACTGACTCAGGCCATCGTGGAGTTCTCCGGCAATCCGCTTCCGTTCCCCTTCCTGGCTTGCCCAAATCTGCTTTGAAAAAGCGGCCTGCACCTCATGCCGACGACGAAACGCGGCCATGCGGCGGCGATAGAGGATCACCAGAATGCCCGTCATGAGAAGAATCGCAGCAATCTTGGTGGAGAGCCGCTCCCACCACTGAGGCAGGACGACAAACGCGAGCGATGCAGGCCTATCACTTTCGACTCCAAAGCGATTCCGAGCGAGGACCTCAAATCGATAGTCGCCTGGTGGAAGCCGCTGAAACACCGATAGAGATTCCGCGCCCCCATCGATCCAGTCTCCGTTCAATCCATGCAATCGATAGCGATACCTTGCTTCTCCGGGCTTTCCAAAATCGAGAGCCGCGGAGTGAATGCGAATCTCCTCCGTACCCACAGGAAGGCGCCATGGCTGCTTCTTCGGCGGACGCAATTCCCGCCCATCCTCCATCACCCTTTCGATAAGGACCAGCGGCGGGACGGACCGGCTCTTCTCCTGTCGTAGCAGCCGGGGATTGAAGACCGAAGGCCCCTTCGCCGTCGCCACCCATATCCTGCCGTCCCTGGCGCAATGCACGCCTTCCTGACCAAAGGGACCCCGCTTGGATCCCAATCCGTGACGGCGATCAAACCAGGTGACTTTGAGTTCCCTCACCGGATCACGCAGCTTGGCCAAAAGTTCAGAACGCTCCACATGGGCCACTCCGTTGCGATGGGTCGCAATCCAGATGCCCCCAATATGGTCGAAGGCCAGACCTCCCTGCAAATCCCCGCCCAAGTTGAGCGCGGACCCCTCTGCCCGCAGAGATTCCTCTTCGGTCCAACAGCCGATCGAGTTGAGAGACTTCGACAATCCCCAGAGCCGCCCCTCGGCATCCACCTCCAATGACCCAGTCATTTTCGCCAACGCGTCCTCGGATTGGGAAAACCGTGTCCACTCGCCCGTGTCCGCGTCGCGCCGGTAAATCCCACGACCCTCAACCCCAGCGTAAAGATGATCCTCTCGACCGATTGCAAGTGAAACGACATTCTCATGCCCGCCGTCATCACCCACTTCGTCTTGGAAGAACGTGAAGTCTCGATTGGGATCGCAGTGAAACAAGCCTCTGTTCGTTGAAATCCAAGCCCCTCCCTCGGAGTCCACGACCAATCCTGTCACTAGCACCGCATGTTCGCCATCCCACCTCAGTCTCTCAGTCACCGCTTCTTGGCCGTCCCGTTCCAGGCGAACTGTTCCAGAACGGCCACACATCCAAACGCCATCCAACGGGTCTCCCACCACCAACCAACGCTCCGCCGGATTCAATCGCCTACGGAGTTCAAAGGTCTCATCCTTGACACATACTCCCCCTGCAATGGAGAGCCACACGGCGCCGCTTGCGTCCTCGCTCACCGAGTGCACCCGTGCACTTCGCCTTTCGGCCGGTAGGGCCAACGTGACCGCCGGAGTATAACGCAATTGGTAGAGCCCATCGTGTGAGGGGATCCAGACGTTGCCCCACAGATCCGCCACGAGATTCTCCGTGATCGATCGGGGTAATGAGATTCCACTGAGCGACGAAATCGGTTGTACGATGCCCGTGGTCCCCACCACATGAATTCCGTCACGGGGCACGTAGAGGAAAAGCAAGCCTCGCGAGTCTTCACAAGCGGAACTGATCAGCCCTATCTCTCGATCTGGAAACGAGATGGCGCGCTCCCGGACCCAGGCATCAGAGCGATAAACAAACAGTCCCTCCTCGGTCAGCACGGTCAGTGTGCCATCGAACCGGTCGACGAAGGTGAGAACTCTTGCCCCATCCAGCTCGGCCCTTCTGAGATTGCCGGATTCCAGTTCGTAGAGGTTACCCACTCGAGTATTTTCCTGCCTCACCCTGAGATCTCTCTCTTTGAAAAGCACCCAGATGCGCCCGTCTTGTGAAATACGATGTCTCCGATGGCCGGGACCGATTTCTTTCACCACATCATCGTTCGGATCCGCAATCGAGAGAATCCGATGATCCCTACTGTGCTTATGTTCGGAACTAACAAAAACACCTCCGCCGGATTGAACCACGAGATCAGCGACCTGCTCTTGGGACTTCGGATAGCTCTTCACCTCCAAGAACCGGCCGTCCTGACGAACCCAAAGACCATCCTCGTGGCATGAAAACCAAAGCACTCCGTTATCATCAAAGACAAGATGCCCAGCGGTACCGAATTTTCTGTCCGATAGCTGATTCAAATCGAAGCTCTCAAATCGCTGCCCATTGAATCGCGCAATGTATCCGTCTCCAGAGATCCAGAGATAGCCATCCGGCCCCAGAGTGAGATCTTCCACACGCCCTCTCGGAAGGCCTTCATCAAGACCCCAACGCCTAATCTCACAGCTAAGGTCTCCCAGCGGCATGCGATCTTCTTCATCAAGTCCAGCGGCCACCGCAATCAACGCTTCACAGACCGCCAAGACCAGTAGACTTCCAACTCGGCTACGAATCATCCACCTCTTCATCGTACTAAAATGGCGCCTTCAATCACGGGGGGCGCACCTGATAAATCGAAGCTTACCATTAGCTCCCCTTGTCGTCCGCCGGAGCGTATTGCCAAACTGCTCTTCCCAGACGGATAAGTCCAGCCGATTGTTTCCACTATCATAACGAGGACTATCTGGATCATGTTCATCGGAAGACATCGCGGCAAAATTCTAGTCCGCCGGCGAATCTCGGCGACTGCTGTCATTCCCGAGAGACATCGCCAGCAATGGAATGTCGAATTCCAATCGCGTGCCCCGGCCAATCCTCGAATTAATCGTCAGCCGCCCTCCCAACAACACGGCGCGCTCGCGAAGGTTTGTCATTCCAAGCCCGGATGACTTTCCTTTCGGTTTCTCGACTTCGAACCCCTTCCCATCATCGTCGATCATAATGTGTACCATTTCACCTTCCCTCCGAGCTTCCACGATCACCAATGAGGCCTCGGCGTGCTTGATGACGTTGTTCAGCCCTTCTTGGATCAACCGGTAAAGCGCGATCTGATCCGCCTGAAACCAATCGGCGTCGAGCCCTACCAAATCATGTTTGATCTCAAACTGACAACTCTCAGCGACGCGTTCGATCATCGATTCCGTCGCCACCCGCAGCCCGAATTGATCCAGTTCGACCGGGCAAAGGTTGGTTGCGATGCTTTGCACCTCTCCCAAAGCCGATGCAGCGAACTCAGTCACGTCCTCAAGGCGTTTCCGCGCCGGAGAGGATTCGCTCACCCGGACTCGCGTCAGCTGAACGGAGTTCTTAATGACATGAAGTAGTTGCCCAATACGGGCATTCAGTTGTCCGGCAATCCGTTTCCGCACCTCCTCTTCGGAATCCAGGAGTTCCTTTGAAAAGGCCGCCCGCGCCTCGCCCCTGCGCCTTATCGTCGCCACACGCCTTCGATATAGTATCACCAGGATGGCCACGACGAGTAGAACCGCCGCGATCTTGGAGGAGAGCCGTTGCCACCACTGGGGAGGGACGGCAAAGGCCAGCACCGCGGGCATCGCGCTTTCCGCTCCAAAGCGATTCCTAGCAAAGACCTCGAACCGGAAATCTCCGGGCGGCAGTCGCTGAAACAGAAATACGGGGTCGACACCTCCATCGATCCAATCCTCGGTCAATCCTCGCAGTCGATAACGAAAGGTCACCTCGCCGGGCCTTCCAAAGTCCAAAGCCACCGAGCGGATGCGAAGCTCATCGACGCCTACAGGCAGACGCAACGTCGGCTGCGCCCGCGGAAGCAATAACTCCCGGCCATCTGCCGTCACCCTTTCGATATGGACCGGCGGCGGGGCGGAATGCCTCTTCTCCTGGCGCAAAAGATCGGGGTTAAAAACCGAAGCCCCTTTCGCTGTCGCCACCCAAATCCTGCCATCACTCGCGCAGTGCATGCCTTGGAAATTATACGGTCCATGCTTCGTCGCCAGTCCGTGACGGCGATCATACCGCGTGACTTCGACTTCCCGCCCAGGATCCCGAAGCTTGGCCAAAAGCTCCGAGTGTTCAATGTGAGCCACACCTTCGCTATGGGTCCCAAGCCAAACCCCTCCGATGTTGTCGAACGCCATTGCTCCATTCAAACTCGTCCGTATGTGAAGGTCGGAGAGTTTCACCTGCGCTGATTCTTCTCTGCTCCAGTAGCCGATCAAACCGAGCGGAAACGAAAGTCCCCAGACCCGTCCCTCATGGTCCACCTCTAGATGCGAATGCCATTTCGCCAATGCGTCGTCGGGCTGGGAAATCAGCGTCCATTCTCCCGTCTCAGCATCGCAGCGATAGACCCCTTGTCGCGACAAGGAGACAAAGAGATGATCATTCTTGTCAATGGCGACCGCCATCGCGTTGTTCCCCGAGTGTGATCCAACATCGACCCGGGAAAACGCAGCTTCTTGACTGGGATCACAACGATAGACCCCGACATCGTTGAACGCCATCCACGCCACTCCCTTCGAGTCCACCTCAAATCCGACCACCGCATTCCAGAGACCCGTCCCCTGAGCCGGCCTTGGGACGATCACTTCGACGCCATTCCGTTCAAGACGCACACTGTTGGGAGATTCGTTCATGTTCCGGATATACATCCATCGCGCCCCAAGCTCGTCACCCACGGTGAACCAACGCCTGTTGCTCCGATGTCGATGATGCAGCTTGAGAACGCCATCATTGACGCATACGGCACTATCACAGGAGAACCACAGCAATCCGGTGGCGTCTTCGCCCACGGCGTAAACGTATTGGCTCCCCAACACCTTCGGAGGAGTCAATGTAACCGCCGGCACGTAACGCCACTGGTAGAGTCCACCGGGAGAATGGATCCACACACTGCCATCAGGAGTCGGCAGCATTCCGGAAATGTTCTGCGGAAACCGGGCGCCTCTGACCCCCACCAACCGGTGTATCCTGCCATCCGGCCGTACCACGTAGACTCCTTGATCCTCAGAGAGGATGAAAAGGAAACCACGCAGATCTTGACAAACACATCGAATGCTCCCCAATCCGCTTCGTGACCACGAAGCCATTCGCTCACGACTCCATTCACCCGAGCGGTATACAAAGATTCCGTGTTCCGTGAGAACTGCGGGCGTGCCATCCAGCCTATTGACAAAAGCCCAAACTTCCGTCCCATCCAACCCAACTGGTTTCCATCGGCCGGATGCCAACTCGCAGAGCACGGATTCTCTCCCGTTGATGCTCCAAATACGCCCATCCTTGGAAGCACGGAGAGTACCTCCATCAGGGCCGATTTCGTTCACCACACCACCATCCAAACCCGTCACCGAGTGGAGCCGCCGCTCACCCGGCTCGCCATGACTAACAATCACTCCACCACCAGGACGAGGCAGGAGGTCCGCCACAGTTCCAGGACCCTCAAAGGCATGCACCTCAATGAAATGTCCGTTCCTCACGATCGCAAGACGCCCGTCAGAGGAGGCAAACCAAAGCGCGCCCTCCTCATTCTCATCAAATGCCAGATGACGAACGCCAGCTCCGTTTCCACCCAAATGTTTCAGGGGCTCATGGTTCTGGAAATGCTGCCCGTCAAATCGCGAAATGTACTCGCGCCCGGCAAGCCAAAGATAGCCTTTCGGCCCTTGAATGAGGACTTCAACCCTCTCTTGGGGAATCCCTTCATCGACGCCCCAGTACCGCACTTCACGACTGAGATCGAACAACGTGATTTCTTCTTGAGCACGCGCTTCCCCCACCAAACAGTCAACAGCCGCCACCACAATCACAAGCAGCCCCGGAAGAACTCGAGCCCCGGCACCCATCCACTACTCTAGACTCCTGACTCCGAGATGTAAATCTCTTCTGAGGTGCGGACCCGGCATCCCGTTGAGACTTCCTCGATCGAGAGTCGGGTTATTCCCCAACTTTTTTGTCCACAGACGATTCGATTCGTAGGCCGGATATCAAGGAGGCGACGAATACCGCCAGATAAAGCGTGCCGCCGATGGCCTCCAGGGATACCAGCATGCGGCCCCAATCACCGGAGGGCACGATCTCGCCATAGCCCAGGGTGGTCAAGGTGACAAAACTGAAATAGGTACACTCCGCCGCGCTCATCACCAGGGGCTCTCCACCCGTACTAAATTCTCCCGGCAAGAGCTTCTCCACCACGAAATAGAGATTGGCAAACATCAAACCAAGAATCAGATAGCCGCAGATTCCCGCAAGAATGCGATCGGCCTGACTCGCGGAATCCCGAAAAAGGGCATAGCGGATGACCGCATCGATCAAGAGAAACTGAAGGCCAAGGGTCAAAAAATCGCCCACCAGAACCAGTTCAGCGATTCTTGCCGGTGTCACTTTGAGCACCCCAAAGACGAGCGTCGGTAACGCCATCACCAGGTAGATGAGCATCCACCGGCGCTTGGCCAGCAAGAGGGAGCCACTGAGACAAAAGACTCCGATATAGAATAAATCGACCAGCGATCCCACGACGCGGCCACTCGCCTGCAACGGCATCGTGACGATAACCGCTAGCAGACCTCCGAGCAATACGATCGATCGCAGACGCAAGGAGATCCATCGAATGTCCTGCTCCATGCTTCGATCCGTTACACAATCCCGATGGCGAAATCAAGCCAATGACAGGCTCCGCCCCACGGGAGACCTCGATTCTCGATCGATCAACGTCAGCGCATGGATCGAGCAAGCGATCAGTGAATTGCGCATTGCAATCAAAACCCGTTTCCGATAGAACCGTTCTGTCATTACCACGATGATCATTCGCCGCCTAGCGCCACCCTTTTTCTTCTCTCTGGCACTATGTTTTGAGGCCTGCGTCTGGGTTGGCCATGACTACAAAACGCCAGTCATTCGGACACCGGATGCCTGGACCGTCGATCTCATCGCGGATGGAAATAACGGCTTTACCGATCTCAAGCAATGGTGGCGCGCGCTGAATGATCCCGTGCTCAATCGATTGATCGACCGGACGCGAAATTCCAACCCCAATCTTCGTGGCGCCGCCGCCCGTATCACCGAGGCCCGCGCGCTCCGCGGTGTCGCCCGCAGTCACCTCTTTCCCTCGGCCAACGCGAGCGGTGATTATGTCAGGAACCGCGCCAGTGAAAGCCTGCTCGCTCCCGTGCCGCAGAACCCCTCGGACCTCTACACCGCCGGGTTTGATGCCGGGTGGGAAATCGATGTCTTCGGAGGACTGCGCCGCCAAGTGGAATCTGCGGAGGCGAGCGTAGACGCCTCGGTCGAAGCCTACCGCGATCTTCTCGTCACCCTGCTGGCGGAGACCGCCCTGAACTATGTGGAGTACCGCACTCTAGAGGAGCGCATCCGCTTCGCCCAGGCCAATATCGAGGCCCAGGCGGGCTCGGTGGATCTCACGCAGAGCCGCCTCGATGCCGGCCTGGTGCCGCGCATCGATGTCACCCAGGCGACGACCAATTTGGAGACCTCACGCTCGCTCATTCCTGCGCTTCGATCCCAACTCGCCCTCACCCGAAACCGGCTGGCGTCCCTCACGGGCGACTACCCGGCCTCACTCGATCCCCTGCTCGCCCAGGGTCAACCCATCCCCCGCCCCGCCTCGAACTACGCGGCCAGCTTGCCCGCGGATCTCATTCGCGCGCGGCCCGATGTCCGCCAGGCCGAACGCGAACTGGCGGCACAGACTGCCCGCATTGGCGTGGCCGAGGCCGATCTCTATCCCCGCTTCAGCCTCGTGGGAAACTTCGCTCTCCAGTCCGTGGATTCCTCAGACTTCTTCGATGCTTCCAGCCGAGTCTATTCGTTCGGCCCCACGTTTCAATGGCAGATCTTCAGCGCCGGCCGGATTCGCAACAACATTCGCGTGGAAGAAGCCCGAACGGAACAGGCTCTGGCCAACTACGAGAACGCCATCCTCCTCGCCGTGGAAGAGGTGGAATCCAGCATGGCTGCCATTGCCAACGAAAGGGATCGCCTGGCGACGCTCAATCGAGCCGTGACCTCCGCAGCCGAGACTGTCAGTTTAGTCAAGGATAACTACACCCGTGGCCTCATCGATTTTCAACGGGTTCTCGACGCCGAACGGACCAAATTCACCACCGAAGACGAAGCCGCCGTATCTCGAGGACAGATGGCACGAAACTACATCACCCTCTACAAGGCCCTCGGCGGCGGCAGCGAGGTCGAGGTGACTCCGCTAGAGGAACCCGGGAGCGATGCCGATGAACCGAACGCGGCCACCAACTGATAGATGCCTGTGAGACCATGACACTCCGTGAACGCCATTTCTCAACCGGGATGGGACTTCTTTTCGCCGCCTCCCTTTGGAGCTGTTCGGAGAAGAACGCCTTCGTCGCGCCCCCGCCACCCGAAGTGGACGTGCAAACGCCCATCGTCAGGACCACCACCGTATACCGTGAGTTCCCCGGCAGGACCGAGGCCTTTGCCCGCGCGGAAATCAGGGCGCGGGTCCAGGGCTTTCTTCAGGCCGCCGAGGACGGACCGTTTCTTTTCAGTCCGGGCCAGTATGTCGAGAAGGGAACCCATCTCTTCACCATCGAGCCCGACCAATACGATGCGGCGCTCAAGACCGCCGAAGCCGATCTGGCCAAGGCCAATGCCGACCTCGGCATCGCCACCACCGCTCTCGAGATGCGGCGCAACGCCAAGCCCGGCGCCGTCTCACAGATCGACATCGAGACCGCTTTGGCGGAGGAGAAGAGAGCCCAGGCACTGCTCGCCATCGCCGAGGCCGCCGTCACCGACGCGGAACGCAATCTCGCCTACACTGAAGTGAAAACGGACATGGCGGGCCGCGTTTCGCGGAGCCTCGTCGATCCCGGGAACCTGGTGGGTGCGAGCGAACCCACGCTCCTCACCACCGTGGTGCAGGACGATCCCATCTACGTGAATTTCGAGGTCAGCGAACGCGAAGTTCTGCCGTTCCTCAAGGATCGCCCCAACGAGGAGGCACCCGTCGTTAGCGATTCCGAAAAGAAAGAGCACCGGCCCAAGCTCGTGTTTTCCAATGGCGAACCTTACACCGGAGGGGACGGCATGTTTGATTTTGTCGATACCACCGTCAATCCCGATACGGGCACGATGAAAATCCGGGCCATTTTTGAGAATGACCAACGCATGCTGGCCGACGGTCTTTTTGTCAGAGTCCGCGTGCCCGAGGAACTCCCCCAGGCGGTTCTCATCCCTCGCCTGGCCATCCAACGGGACCTCGGGGGATCGTATGTGCTCCTCGTGGGACCCGGGAACAAGGTGGAACGCCGCGTGGTCATTCCCACATCATTCAACGTGGCTCCGACAGGCTCCCAGGCGGAGGCTCCGACTTACCGGATCATTGAACCCTTTAATGCCGAAGCCGGCACCGGCTTGAAGGCAGACGACCGCGTCATCGTGAGCAACCTTCAAAAAGCCCGGGCCGGAATCGTCGTGAAACCGACCCTCCAGCAAGAGCAAACGAACTGACCGTCTGCCAGGTAGCGCCTCAGAGACTCGCCGATCATGTTCAGCCTCTTCTTCATCCGACGCCCAGTCTTCGCCGCTGTCATCTCCATCGTCATCGTCGTCGTCGGACTCATCGCCCTCGTGGCCCTGCCCATCTCGCGCTACCCTGACATTGCACCTCCCACCATCCAGGTAAACACCGTCTATCCCGGCGCCAACGCGAGCACGGTGGCCGAGACGGTGGCTGCGCCCATCGAACAGGAGGTCAATGGCGTCGAGGGCATGATCTACATGTCGTCCGTTTCCGCCAATGACGGCACGATGAATCTCACCGTCACCTTTGCTCCGGGCACGGACCTCGACACGGCAAACGTGCTGACACAAAACCGGGTTTCCATCGCCGAGGCCAAGCTTCCCGAGGAAGTCAAGCGCCAGGGCGTCACCGTGAAAAAGCAAACCACCGAGGTGGTCATGTACATCTCCTTCTTCTCACCCAAGTCCACCTATGACGATCAGTTCCTGAGCAACTTCGTCTGGCAACGGGTGCGCGATGAGCTGGCCCGGGTCAAGGACGTGGGCAACGTCCAGGTATACGGTGTGGGCCAGTTCAGCATGCGCGTC
This sequence comes from Verrucomicrobiales bacterium, assembly GCA_028281705.1. Lineage (GTDB taxonomy): Bacteria > Verrucomicrobiota > Verrucomicrobiia > Verrucomicrobiales > DEV007 > JAACDM01. The sequence goes on along the minus strand of JANQJH010000181.1, from coordinate 2,834 downwards.
TGGCTGGACCCCGAAAAACTCCGCTCCTACGGCCTCGCAGCAAGCGATGTCGTCGGCGCCATCAGACAGCAAAACGTCCAAGTGGCCGGCGGACGGATCGGCGCCATGCCGACGACCGAAGGCACGGCCTACGAATACACCGTCAACGTCCCCGGTCGCCTCTCCGAAGTCCCGGAGTTCGAGCGGATCGTGGTCAAAACGGGCGCCGATGGTTCGCTCTTGCGCGTCCGCGATGTCGGCCGGGTGGAGTTGGGCTCCGACCTCTACAACTTCTCCTCACAGTTCAACGGCCAAGCTTCCGCCACCGTCGCCATCTATCAGATCCCGGGCTCGAACATCATCGAGGTCGCCGATGGGGTGAACGCCAAAATGGCAGAGTTGGCCTCGAGCTTTCCCGACGACCTCGAATACTCCGTCATGTACGACAACACGGACATCGTGCGCGCCTCGATCGAAGAAGTCGTCGCCACCCTGATCTCCGCCCTCATCCTCGTCATCCTCACGGTTTACGTTTTTCTGCAGAACTTCCGCGCCACCCTCATTCCCGCGGTGACGATTCCCGTGGCCTTGATCGGAACCTTTTCCGTCCTCCTCGCCTTTGGTTTCTCCCTCAACCAGCTCACCCTCTTCGGTCTCGTCCTCGTCATCGGCATCGTGGTGGATGACGCCATCGTCGTGGTGGAGAATACCACCCGCTGGATCGAGGAGGGACTGTCCCCCAAAGAAGCCGCGGAGAAGGCCATGCTCGAGGTCTCCGGCCCTGTCATTGCCACCACGCTCGTCCTCCTCGCGGTGTTTGTCCCCACGACGTTCATGGGAGGCATCACCGGCACCCTCTTCAAGCAATTCGCCGTCACCATCTCCATCGCCACGGTCTTCAGCTCGATCAACGCCCTCACATTGAGCCCAGCACTGTGCGCCATCCTTCTGCGAAAACAAACGCGCGAACCCAGAGGTCCCTTCCGCTGGTTCAACACCGGCCTCGAGAAGTCGACCAATGCCTACCTCGGCATCACCAAGATGGCCATTCGCAAGGCCCTCATTTCCGTTCTTCTTTTTGGCGGAATGACCTACCTCGCCATCAGCGGACTCGGAAGCCTGCCCACGGGATTCGTTCCCCAGGAAGACGAAGGCTATTGCATGGTGAATGTGCAGTTGCCGGATGGAGCCACCCTCTCCCGCACCCGGGCCCAGCTCAACCAAGTGAATGAGATTGTCAAGAGTGTCCCCGGAACCTCGGAATTCCTCACCGTTGCCGGCTACTCCATCATCGAAGGATCCGCGGCATCGAATACCGGATTCCTCGTCGTCACCTTCAAGCCCTGGGACGAGCGCACTTCTCCGGAGGTGAGTCAGGCCGCCATCCTTCAAGGTCTCAACCGCCGCCTCGCCGGGTTTAAGGGCGGCCGCGCCTTTGCCTTCCCCATCCCCTCGCTCCCCGGCGTGGGGAACTCGGGGGGCTTTACCTTCATGCTCCAGGACCGGGCCGGCGTGGGTCTGACATCACTCCAGCAGGTGGGACAGGAAATGATCGAAGACGGCAATGCCCAAACGGGCCTCACCGGATTGGCGACCACTTTCCGCGCCAACGTGCCTCAGCTCAAGGTGGATATCGATCGGGAACAAGTCATGCGCACCGGCACCACCATGCAGGCCGTCTTCGATACCCTCCAGGTCTATCTCGGTTCCGCCTACGTGAATGATTTTACCCTCTTCGGACGCATCTTCAAAGTCACGGCCCAGGCAGACGCGGCCTTCCGCGACCAACCCGAGTCCATCAAACGCCTCGAACTGCGCAACAGCAAGGGAACCATGATTCCGTTAGGCTCCGTCGCCCAAATCGAGGAAATCTACGGCCCCCAAACCGTGACTCGTTTCAACCTCTACCCCTCCGTCAAGATTCTCGGGAATGCCGCTCCCGGCTACAGCTCTGGTCAAGCGTTAGACATCATGGAGGACATGGCCGGCGAGAAGCTCCCCGATTCCATGGGCTTCAGCTGGTCCGAACTCTCCTACCAGGAAAAACTCGCCGCGGGCGGTACCTCCGCCATCTTCATCTTCGCCATTTTCATGGTCTACCTCGTGCTCGCCGCTCAATACGAGAGCTGGTCCGTTCCCGTCTCCGTCGTCCTCTCCGTGCCCACCGCCATTCTCGGAGCGGTTGTGGCCGTGATGCTTCGCGGCTACGACAACAACGTCTACACCCAGATCGGCATCGTTCTCTTGATCGGACTCTCCACCAAGAGCGCCATCCTCATTGTCGAGTTTGCCAAGGCCCAACGCGAAGAGGGGAAATCCATCTTTGATGCCGCCATCGACGCCACCCGGCTGCGTTTCCGGGCCGTTCTCATGACCGCCTTCTCCTTCATCCTCGGTGTCATCCCGCTCCTCATCGCCTCGGGAGCCGGCGCCGAATCTCAGCGGGTCATCGGCACCGCTGTCTTCGGCGGCATGATCGTGGCCACCGCCCTTAGCCTGGCCGCGGTTCCCATGCTATTCTACGTCATCCAGAGGACCTCCGAGAGGGCCTGGCGAAAAGACGAAGACGCCTCCTAGCTCAAGCTTGGCTTGAGTCGAGGACGCTCGTCCTCGTCCGGCTCCCACTCGGCGGACTCGCGCAGGGAGCCGTTCGACACCACCATCGTTGTCCCGACGGAATTTTTTCAATCGGAAAGAATAAAATCTGTTGCGTATTCCATTTTCTATTCTATTTTAGAATATCACAACGAAGCATCCTAACCCAAGTTCGTCACTTCACGGATCGAAAAATTTCGAAACCCCTATTTTCGTAGGGTTTCATCAAACCCGAACTCAGATTTTCGAGACTACATTTT
>JANQJH010000176.1 GCA_028281705.1 Verrucomicrobiales bacterium | reverse complement strand
AAAATGTAGTCTCGAAAATCTGAGTTCGGGTTTGATGAAACCCTACGAAAATAGGGGTTTCGAAATTTTTCGATCCGTGAAGTGACGAACTTGGGTTAGTTAGTCCAAGCGGAGCGGAGAGTCCGCACCCCTGTGGGTGGTCTTAATAACCGAGGGACCTGAAGTCCCTCCCACTTTCTGGGTGCAGACTAACTAAACTATGAAGCGTCCTGGTAGCGGTCCGGGGTGTCGAGATTGACCTCGGCATCGAGGATCTGCTTGCGGAGATTGAGCTTCTTCTTCCCGGCCCACCAGTAGACGAAGGGTGCGGCGACGAAGATGGAGGAGTAGGTCCCGATGATGACTCCGATGATGATGGTGAAGGAGAAATCACGCAACGCCGGGCCGCCGAAGGCGAAGAGGACGACCAGGGCCAGAAGGGTGGTCAAACTCGTGAGCAGGGTGCGTCGCAAGGTCGCTCTAATGGCGAGGTTCATCACGTCCTTGAGTTCGCCGGGCGTGGATCGCAGGCCCTCACGGATGCGGTCAAAAACCACGATGGTGTCATTGATGGAGTAACCCGCGATGGTGAGAAAGGCGCCAACGAGAACGAGAGACATCTCGCGTCCGCTGAGGACGACGACACCGCCGGTGATGAGGAGGTCGTGCACCAAGGCGACGATGGCGCCGAGGGCGAAGGCGAATTCGAAGCGTGCCGTGACATAGAGCAGGATACCGACCACGGCGAGGCTCAGGGCCAGGAGTGAGCCGAGAGCGAGCTCGCGGCCGACCGAGGACCCGACCGATTCCAGCTGGATGTTGGTATCGGCGCCCAGGTTCAGGTTGCTCTTCAGCAGTGCTTTCACTTCATCCCCTTGAGCGGTAGCCGCCGCCTTGTCGGTTTTTTCCACCATGCGGATGGTCACGTAGCGAGACTCCGAGCCCACGGATTGCTGGCTCTGAACCACGGGGGCCTCGGGGAGTTCGTAGTCCGCGAGAGCGGCCTTGACGGTGTCGGGTGTGATGGCGTCATCGTCGGCCACCTGGAGGGTGAAGAGATGTCCCCCGCGGAAATCGACGCCGAGGGCCTTGACGTTGCGGATGGCCATGCCACCGAGCGCCGCGGCGATGAGGACGGCGGAGATGATGGCCGCGGTCTTCCGCTTGCCGAGGAAATCGATGACGTTGTCGGGAATGAACTCCCAGAAGGAGAGTTTCTTCATCCAGCCGGCATCCGTGCCCCAGTTGAAGATCGCCCGGGTGACGATGAGTGCGGCAAACATGGAACCCAAGATCCCCACGATCAAGGTCACGGCGAATCCCTTGACCGGGCCAGAGGCGACGAAGTAGAGGATGAAGGCCGTGATGAGCGAGGTGATGTTGGCGTCGAAGATGGCGGAGAACGCCTTGTTGTAGGCGCCGTTGATGGCGTTGGGTAGACTTCGGCCGTCGCCCATCTCCTCTTTGAGGCGTTCGTAGATGAGGACGTTGGCATCAATGGCGATCCCGATGGTGAGGATGATCCCCGCGATGCCGGGCAAGGTGAGGGTGAACTGGAACATGGCCAGAGACCCGACGAGGAAGAGCAGGGTCACGACGAGGCCGACGACGCTGACGATACCAGCGGTGCGGTAGTAAATGAGGACGAAAACGAGGGTCAAGAGCAGGCCGGAGACGGCGGCGATGAATCCCTGTTTGATGGATTCCGCACCGAGGGCGGGATCGACGCTGCTTTCGCTTTCGATGGCCAGTGAGTTCCGGAGGGGGTTCTGGAGGGAGGCGGCCAGGCTCCGGGCCTCTTCTTCCGTGAACTTTCCGGTGATCTCGGTGATCCCCATGATGGGGCCGAGAATATTTGGTGCCGAGAGGACCACGTCGTCCAGGACAATGGCCATGCGCTCCTGGACGTTGTTCTTCGTCAGATCGTAAAAGAGGTCTGTTCCCTTGGAGTTGAACTGGACCATGATGCTCCAGTCATTGGCACTACCGATATTGGCCCAGGCCTGTTTGACGTAAGTTCCGGCAAGATCGGGGCTCCGCTTGAGGAGGAAATAGCCCTCGGTGCCGTCGTCCTTTTCCTTGGCCGGCATGGCCGACATGCCGGGGCGCGTTTTCTCCCCGGCGGCGACGGCCGGTGCATCGATCTGTGCTCCCCGGTCGACGATGTGGAAGTTGAGCCGCGAAGGCTTGGTGATGATGTCCTTGATGGCGTCTCGCTGCTCGTCATCGATGCCGGGCATCTGGATGAGCAGGCGGTCTTCTCCCTGTGGGGCAATGAGGAGTTCCTTGCCGCCAAAGGCGTCGAGCCGTTTTCTCAGCGTGGAAATGACGCTTTCGATCTCGCCCGGGATGGGTTCTTGTCCCTCGGGGCGATCGATGCGCACTTTGAAGGAACTCCCGCCGACGAGTTCGATCCCGCGCTCGATGGGTATTTGCGGTTTGGAGACGTCATAGGGTTTCAGGTTTGTGTGGATGTCCGTCCAGACTTCTCCCAGATCGGGGTCCATGGGAGCGGGGCGTTTGCCGCGTTCCACTTCGTTGGGTTCCCAGAACTTGTAGACATTGACGAAGTACGCCGCATCGGGATTCTCCTCGGCGGCCCTGGCGTCGCCATCGATGATGTAGACCCGGCCGACGCCGCCATCGTAGGTCTTCTTGAAGGCGGCCTTGGTCTCGAGGTTGAACGAGCCTTCGTTGCGGTAGGGGAAGACGACGCGTTCATCGAGCGCGTCTTTGACGAAGCCGTTCTTCGTCAGAATGCTCTGAGCTTCGTCGCGGACGGCGGTGACGTTCTCGGCGGTGATGGGTTGAAAACGCAGGCGTTCATCCGTGGCGCTCATCTTCCGGGGCCACAGCGCATGCACGCAAATGGCAGCCAGGAGCACGGTGAGCATGCCGCCAATGACACGCTTTTGCCGGGGAAAATCGGTGAAGAAGTACCAGATGAACAGTGCCAGGAGACCGAGGCCGAAGATCAGTTCCCACAAGGGAGAGCCCGTGAGGGCAAAGACGGTGAAGACAATGGCCGAGCTGATAAGAACCAGGAGGTTGACAGCGGAGAGTTTCATAGGGCGGTTGAGAGTCGGGCGGGAAAAGGGGCTGGGGCTGTGAGGGAATCGCGATTCCTGGGAACGGAATCAAGCGCTTTGTTCTTCTTCGGCGCCTTCTTCCTCGTCGGAGGCGTCGTCCTTGGCTTCATTCTTGGGGGTAATGCTAGCGACGGCGGACTTCTCGAACTCCAGTTTGATGTTGTTCTTGTTGTCCACTTTCACGGTGAGGGTGCGCTCCTTCACATTGGTCACCATCCCGTGAATGCCCGCGGTGCTGATGATCTTGTCACCCGTCTTGATCTTGGCAATCCGCGCTTCCAGCTCGCGTTGCTTGACCCTCTGGGGCCGGATCAGCAGGAAGTACATGATGATAAACATTAGAATCATCATCATCAGTGGAGCGGCTGGGTTGCCGGGCTCCTGTGCTGCTAATAGGGAGCGAACGAGTTCTGCTGATCTCACGAGGCTTGGTGCGTTTGGTAGTATTGGTTGTTGAACTCCTCGCGAAACGTTGGAAAACACGAGGATTCTAGGGCTTCTCGAGCCCGCCGCGCGAGGGACAGATAGAAATGCAGATTATGCAGAGAAATCAACCGCAAACCCAGGATTTCATTGGCCTTCAAAAGATGGCGCAAATAGGCTCTGCTGAAGCCCTTGCGGCAGGGGTAGGAGTCTGAATTCTCCTCGATGGGCCGGGTGTCTTTGGCGAAGCGCTCGTTCTTCAGATTGAGAGGGCCCTGAGCGGTGAGAGCGGTACCGTGGCGGGCCAGCCGGGTGGGGAGGACGCAGTCGAACATGTCGATCCCCCGGCCGATCATCTCCACCAGCTGCGGCGGCGTTCCCAGGCCCATGGCGTAGCGGGGCTTGTCCTGCGGGAGAAAGGGCTCGGCGTGCTCCACCGCGCGGAACATCTCCTCTTCCGGTTCACCCACGCTGACGCCGCCGACGGCGTAGCCGTCGAGATCGAGATCCACCAGGGCTCGGGCGGATGCCTCGCGCAGATCGGCGTAGATGGAGCCCTGGACGATTCCGAAATGGAGCTGGCCCTTGGGGGCATTGGCCTCGGTCCACTCCTTGCAGCGGCGCGCCCATTGATTGGTCAGCTCGAGGCTTCGAGCGGCGTAGTCGCGTTCGCAGGGATAGGGCGGGCACTCGTCGAAATACATCGCGATGTCTGATCTCAGCACTGCCTGGATTTCCATCGAGCGTTCCGGGGTCAGCATCATCGCGGCCCCGTTGAGGTGATTCTGGAACCGCACGCCCTCGGGCGTGATCTTTCTCAGTTTGGCCAGGGAGAACACCTGGTAGCCACCGCTGTCTGTGAGAATGGGCCGATCCCAGCGCATGAACTGGTGCAGTCCACCAAATTCGCGGATCACTTCGAGCCCGGGCCGCAGGTAGAGATGGTAGGTGTTTCCCAGGATGATTTCGGCTGCGAGTTCGTCCGTCAACTCCTCGGGGGAGACGGCCTTGACCGTGCCCTGCGTCCCCACGGGCATGAAGGCGGGCGTCTGGATGACCCCGTGAGCCGTCGTCAGCTGGCCGCGGCGGGCTTTGGAGGCTGGATCTGTGGTGAGGACGCGAAACACGATGCGCGCTAAAAACGCCAGTCCATGATCCGGGTCAAGTTTTCCGGGAGGAATTCAGACCAAGGCGTGGGAGGCGATCCAGCGGTGGAGTTCGTCGCCCTTCTCGAAGTCCGGGATGGTGTGAGCGTCCACATCTTCAAAGGGATCGGCCTCGGGCTTGCGGATGCCGATGAAGTTTACCCTGGCCTCGACCGACGCACGGTAGTCGAGAATGGTGTCTCCCCAGAAGACAATGGGTTGACCGGGATGGAGCGCTTTCAGCTTCGTGAGCACGTCCGCCTTCTTGTCGGGAAAGGCATAGACTTCCGCAAACTGATCCCGGATCTGGAGGGCCTCGAGCTGATCGATGACTTCGGCGTGGAGGGCCGAGGAACAGACATACTTGGTGTGCGCTGAGCTGCGGAGAAAGGCGAGCACGCCGGCAACGGGGGGCGCCTCGAGGAGCGCCTTTTTGACGAAATGATAGGAGTGCTCGAGGTAGTGGTCGATCTTGGCCTCGAGGTCTTCGCGGATCCCAATGATCGCCTCGAGGACGTGATGCAGCTTGTCACGGCGGGCCAATCCGACGTTCTCCCGATTGAATGCTTTGATGGCGGGAACGGCCTCGGGATAGTCGGAAACGAACATTTCCTCGAAGAGCCGCAGCTTGATGGGCTCGGATTCCACGAGCACGCCGTCTTTGTCGAAGACGAAGATGGGCTGGGTAGCGGACTTCATCATGGATTGGATCGATCTGGGCGAGGCGTCATGGAATGGAGCGACAGCCTGTGAAGCTGGGGCAACGGGGTCAAGCTCAAGCCAAGCGCCTGCGCAAATCTTGGGAAGTTGTTGTCATCAAAGACGAGAAAGCGCGCGGGTTCCCGGAATTGTTCTGGCCGACCCTCGGGTCCTCTTTGTATAGGAAGAGCGATGACTCACGAAGAGCGTTTCGCCTCTCTCAATCTGACCTTGCCGCCGCCGCCCAAACCCGTGGCGGTTTACCGTTCCACGGTCATCGTGGGAGACTTGGCCTATCTCTCGGGGCATGGACCGCTGCTCCCCGATGGCACCTTGATGACGGGCCGGGTGGGGGATGAGGTGGATCTCGAGCATGGGGCGGCACAGGCCCGTCAAGTTGGACTCGCCATGCTGGCCACCCTGCGGGCCCAGCTGGGCTCGCTCGATCGCGTGCGGCGTGTGGTCAAGCTGCTCGGCATGGTCAACGCGGCCCCCGATTTTCTCGAGCATCCCAAGGTGATCAATGGTTGCAGCGAACTGTTTGCCGAAGTTTTGGGGGCGGAAGCTGGGGTGGGAGCCCGGAGTGCGGTGGGCATGGGCTCGCTCCCGGGCAACATCGGGGTCGAAATCGAGGGCATTTTTGAGATAGAGCCATGAGTGATCGATCCACGGCAGCCCGGCGAGAGGCTTTCTATATAGGCGGCATCTGGTGCCTCTTCGCCGCCTGGGTGTTGGGCTATGCGGCGTGGGGTGCTTATCCGCAGGATCCTCGTTCCATGACACTCACCTTTGGATTGCCGACCTGGGTGCTCTGGGGTATCGCCCTTCCATGGTGTGTCGCCAGCGCCGTGACTATCGTGTTCTGCCTCGGCGTGCTCAAAGATGAATAGGCGGCCTCCCTTTCAAGGCGCGATCGCGATCAACGAGATGGGTGCATGAATCGACCGGAGCCCGCCGTTCCCGACAAGACCCTCGAGACGCTGGCACGCAATTTTTGCCGGGAGGCCGAGAAGTACGGTTTTAGCCAGATCGACTACCTCCGCTATGTCAATTTTCTGTTAGAATACTCGTCCTCGGAGGGCGCCGAGGACTCGAAGTCGTCATCCGGCGGCGCCCCGACCTGGGAAGAGATGGCCGTTTCCCAGGTGGATCTTCCGATCAAGGGTGCTCGTGTCACTGTGCGGTCCTTCGATGCGGAGCGGGACTCGAAGTGTTTCTACGATTGGCTCACGGATGATTACGGGCGCTACTTCCTGCTCTCCCGTATCAGCGGGCGTCGATCTGACATTGATGCTTTTTTGGAAGGGCCGTCACACGTGATCGGCGTGATTGAATTGGACTGCGGCAAACCCATTGGCGCCGTGGCCTATCTCAATCACGATGTTCACCGCAAGAAGGCCGAATTGCGCAAACTCATTGGCGATCCGCAATGCCGGGGCACGGGATTGGCCAAGGAGGCCACCGAACTTTGGATTCGCTATGGCCTCGGCACACTCGGATTAAAGAAGATCTACCTCAACACCTTGCACACTCACTTTCGGAACATCAAACTCAACGAGAGCCTTGGATTCCAGGTGGAGGGCTTACTGCATAACGAAGCCTTGATCGATGGCGAGTATCACGACGTGCTGCGGATGGGGCTCTGGCAAAGTGATTGATTTCCGGCAAGAGCCTTTGTCATTCGCTTAGAGCCAGTCGAGCTTGGCTTCGTTCTTCCGATAGAACAAGCCGAGCAAGCGCGCGTGAACCGTGATGAAGTAGAGGCCGAACAGGGTGGAAACGCCCCATCCGATGAAGGGCGTGCCCTGGGTGAGGTTTAGCAGGGCATTGAGGGCAAAGGGTAGAGCGATGGCGATGGCGGCCACGAGGGCGTAGGCGGAGAAAGATCTCATGATGCTAGGGATGATGAGGATCGGATTGGCCCCGCCGATGTGGCCGAGGATGACGACGCCGAGGATGGCCATGGGGAAATAGAACATGCCGATCCCTTCCGCGATCAGGGTGACGATCGAACCCTCCCCAAACTGCCAAAGCGCGAGGAGCCAGAGGAGATTGGAGATGATGAGGACGCCGAGGACCTGGAAGACGGGGCGAATCATGTCGTCAAAAAACTCGCTCAGATCGGGCCACTCCGGTTCCTGGTCGCCACCCGTCGCCGTTCTTTGCAGGATTTGATAGTAGTAGGCGGTGAAATACCCGTAGAACAAGACCAGGGCCAGGAGACCGATGAGGGGAACGATGGTGGCGAATTGGAGGATCATGGCGGTGATCGTCCCGGTGATCATGATGAAGATGCCGCCGCCACGGAACGGGTAAGAAAGGGAGTCGGAGATCATGTGAAGGCGACCTCTTATCAGAATGGCGAAGACGCGCCATTACAAATCCAAGAATGGATTCCAGGAAGAGGGCTAGGGCGATCGGGTATCGGAGACACTTCTCGCCTGGTCAGCCGAACCGATTAATCCCAGGAGCGAATAATTTGGCTTTGCTAAACGCTTTGGGTGTCCTACAATTTCTCTGAATTCCTACGATTTCCTCCAATGACAAAGCCTCTAGCCACCTTTTTTGCCTTCGCCCTCGGTGTCTCGGCAGCCTCGGCCATCACGGTCATCAACGGCGATTTTGAGACGGATGCCAACCTCTTCGTCCAGTGGCCGGGTTACACGGGGGGAACGGGCGCCGCCGGGACGAATCCCGATCAGATTTCCGGGTGGCTTGGCGATGGTGGGCGCGGGATCAATCCGGTGGAGCCTGGAGAAGCCGGTGATTCTCCCTTTGACGATCCCAGTAGCTGGAACACGACCCACTCTGCGTTTCTTCAGGGGACGTCCTACATCGAGCAGACGGTGACTGGGTTCAGCGTCGGGAGTGATTACCTGCTCGACCTCGATTTCAACTCCCGTGGGTGCTGTGGTGATCTTCCGGTGGCGACGATTTCGCTCAACGGCAACGTCGTGGCGAGTTCGGTGGATTTTTTTGGGGGCAACGGTGCCGTTCCCACGATGAGCGGCGATGATCCCTGGCACCATGCGCAGCTGAGCTTCACGGCGTCGACGGAGGATATTCTCGTTCGCATCAGTTCGACCCCGGCGGAGGGTGGCGATGCCTCGCTCGTGGTGGATAACGTCGCTTTCACCATCCCGGAGCCAACGAGCATCGCCCTGGTGATGTTGTCCGGCCTCGGTCTGGCTTTTCGGCGTCGCCGCTGAGGTTGGTTGGAGCTGGCATCTTGCCAGTCGTGGTGTCGAGATGAGAGCTGCCTCTCGCGAGCCGGGCGATTCCAACGGCTTTCTTGTAGAACACGCCACGCTGATCCTTCGGAACTACCGCTTGTTGACCGGGCGAGATCTTCTGCAGGAGGTTGGTGACGACGACGTGGCCCGGGCGCGGCAACTGTATGAAGCGCCCTTTTTCGTGGCCTCGCACAATGCCGCACCGGACCCGGTGCTCACCTACGGAAACCGGACGGCGCAGACGCTGTTCGAGATGAGCTGGAGCCAATTTACTGGAACCCCGTCGCGATTCACCGCGGAGGAGCCCGTCCGTGAGGAGCGAGAGCGTCTCCTGCAACGGGTGGCGGCGGATGGGTTCATCGATGACTATTCGGGCGTCCGAATCTCGAAAACGGGGCGTCGATTCCTCATCGAGCGGGCCACCGTGTGGAATCTCCTCGACCGGGATGGTGAGGCCGTGGGGCAGGCTGCCACCTTCTCCAACTGGACGCCTCTCTGAGTGATCCCGAGCCGGAAACGGTTGGTGGTGAGGGCACTAGGGAAAGAAGAGTATCGACGAAATCCCTCCGCCATAGGATGATCTCACGATGGAGGAATTCAGCCATGTCAATCTGAGGCACCTGGAGGAGATCGGACTTTTCCTCGAGGAAGTCTGTTTCAATCTCTGTCTCTTGGGACACGTGCGAAACGATGGCATCTCTCTCGATCGTTTCGAAATTCACCAGGAAGTCGATCTGGGGAGGCCCGGCGCCTTCGCCGATCTCAAGGTCGAGTTGCCGGACCGGTCCGTCTACTACATCGAGGTCAAGTGGTTCTATCTCTCCCATCGCCTCCTGGCGAGCCTCCTGCGCAAGTACGGTGAACTGTCGTCAGCCACCGAGGGCGGCGGCAAGGTGATTCTCGTCCTCGACACGGATCACTATTCGGATTGGCCCAAACTGCATCGACAGATCGTCGAGGTGGTTCATCCGTCCTTTGAGATCGAAATCTGGGATGAGCCGGAGCTCCTGCGCCGGATCAAAGAGATCCTGGATGTCGAGATCGACGATATCCGCGGAGATCGTATCTATCAGATTCGGGAGGCGATCCAGGAAGCCAAGGGACGGGCCGCCTTTGGGGATGCCTGGGTGCACAATCCCTTGCAGAACGCCTTGCTCTGGCACTTTGGTATCTGGCGCTTGAATCTACTCCAGCGTGAGGTCGACCATGATCCCACGGCGATCATGCCGGCCGGGCTCTACGAGGATGTGGCGGTAGTCATCGCGGATTTGTGCTCGTTCTCGAGTTATGTGAGAGACACGCGCGACAGCGAGGTGGTGAGCCAGTGCCTGACATCGTTCTACGCCAAGGCGCGCTACGAAATCATCAATGCGGGAGGCATGCTCTATCTTTATGTGGGTGATGCCGTGATCGCTTTCTTCGGGCTCCCGATGAAGACGCCCAATTACATGAGCGACGCCTTGGCTTGTGCGGAGTCTCTCATCGATATCGGCAAATCCGTTTCGCACGATTGGCAGCGGAAGATCGATCGCAAACAGGAAACGTACGGCGTGCACATCGGCATGGCCCTGGGAGACGTCGACATCGTGCCGCTGCAGCCGTTCGAACGCGCCCATCTCGGGGCGGTGAGCGACTCCATCAACATGGCGAGCCGGCTTCTGGAAGTGGCGGGACCGGACGAAATCGTGGTGAGCAATACTTGTTTCCAGGCGCTGAACGATGATCGGCAGGCCCTGTTTGAAAGAATGAACGACGTGGATGCGAAGAATCTGGGAAAGATCCTCAGCTGGAAATGGGCGCCCAAGAACCGAAGACGACGTGATTGATGATGCCGATGGTGGCCGTTATGAGAGGGAGGGAAATTACATTTTGGTGACAACTCCACTGTCCGGGCTCGCTAGATTCTCAGCATGATCATGAAATGGTTGTTCGCAGGGAAAACAGTTCTCGTGACGTGTTTGGTAGCGCTGATGGCAGGGTATCTTCCCGCGCAGGACGCCGGGATTGAAGAGGCCTTCCGGCAGGGACTTTATATTGAGGAGGTCGAGGGTGACGCCGAAGCCGCTCTGAAGGTCTATGCTGAACTCAATGCCAGAGTGGATCGCCTCCAGGACTTGGGCGCCAAGGCACTGTTTCGACAAGCCGAGTGTCTGCGAAAGCTCGAGCGAACGGCGGATGCCATTGCGGCTTACGAAGCCGTCTTGGCCCGCTACCCGGCGAATGAGACCCTGGCGCGGTTGAGTCGTGAGAACTTGGCTGCGTTGGGGAAGCCGTTGGAGAAAACGAGTGCCGCGGTTTCCTCGATCCCGCTCGCCGAGGCCGAGGCCATCGCCCAGCTGCGGCTTCTGGTGGAAAACAGCCCTGACCTGGTCAACGGAGCGGCCGGCGAAGCAGGGCCCTGGCTCCACACGGCGGCAGAGAAGGGACAGCTTCACGTGGTTCGGTTTCTTCTCGATCACGGCGCGAGAATCGATTCCCTTGGACCGCGTTCATTGACGGCCTTGCAGGTGGCGGCGAGGGCGGGGCATCGGGCGATGTGCGAGCTCTTGCTCGATCGAGGAGCGGAGAACAACGGCTTGTCTCAAGCGTTGATCGCGGAACGCGGTGCCGTCGCCCGACTCCTCATCGAGCGTGGAGCCGACCCGTCGAAAGCACGTTTTCGATGGGCGTATCAGGATCGATCTCCTCGGGGCGAGATCCCTTATCTCCGTGCCTCCGCCGTTCATGTGGCCAGTGGAAAGGCGACCAGTGTGGCATTGTTAAAGGCGGTCCTCGAGGCCAATCCTGACGTCGACGCGGTGATGGTTCGGGATGACGAGCAAACAACCCATCGGCCGCTGAGCATCGCCATCGGTGATCGTGCCTTGGAAAAGGTTCGCCTGCTCATGGAAGCGGGCGCTGACGTGAAAGCGACGATCAAGCGAGACGGAAGGGATCGAACACTCTTTGAATGGGCCCTCTCCATCGCGGCGCTGGATCCTGGCGGGGATGCGGACGATCCGATCGTCGACCTCTTATTGGAGAATGGCGTTCAGTGGACGGATGGGAATCCGGAGGGGGTTCTGACATCGATTGGCGGCCACTCGAAGTGGCTCCGGCGCGCGCTCGATGCCGGCTTGGCCCTGGATCCGGCAAGTGGGGGGACTCGCGCGCTGCCCTTGCATGTGGCCGCGACGAGAAATCCCGAATGCCTTCGGTTGCTGATCGATCGCGGTGGGGGCGTTGACCTTCTCGATCGGGAGGGGAGGACGGCGTTGCATGTTGCCGTGCTCGCAGAGACTTCGTTTGTTGCGAAGGTGGTGGAAATGTTGCTTGCAGCCGGGGCAGATCCCAATGCGGTGGACCCCGAGGGGGGCACGCCTCTATCATTATGCCTTAGAGGGTGGAATAGCGCTCTTGTTCCGGTGGCACGGCGATTGTTAGAGCATGGGGCGAATCCAGTGGCCGGTTCGGGCATCAATTGGCACTGGCCCGTTTTCCGGATGAATCAGCGGGTGCCGCCGCCCGAGGCTATTTTCAAACTTTTCGAGGACGTGTGGGCTTCGGCGCGGTTGGAACATCAAGAGGACCGGGATGGCGCGGTGTGGTTGAGTCAGAGTGTCTCCAAGGCACGAGTCGAGGGTGGCGTTCCAGTTTTTGCCACCATTCTCAGCCGGGAAGGGTTGGACGAGCCAGGCACGTTGAGACAGTTTCTCAAGTTGGTGAGATTCCGGGACCATGGGAATGGGCTGATGGTGTTCGATCCCACGGGAATTGTCATCCACCGGAGGACACCTGATGGTGTCGAGGATCGGATTGCGATTGATTTGGTGGAATTGACCACGGAAGACCCGGTGTCGGATGTCGAACTGCGGTATGGCGATGTGGTCGAAGTGCCTGTGGGCGGGAAGGGCATGAATGACAGAGTGGCCGCCTGGATCTCGAATCCTGCCTCGATGCAGGTGAAGGTGCAGATTGGGGAAGATCAGTTTTTTGACAATACCGAGGGAAGTGGGGGACCGGTCTTTCAGATTGCGGATCGTGATACGATCGGCTTCTCCGATCTCATCCGGATGATTGGCTGCTCGGAGTATTTCATCGGTTCCCATGAAATCGACCGCCCCAACGACCTCAATGTCATGCAGACGTTTCTTCGACCTCACGAGCAGCTTCGTCATGGGGATGTCTGTCGGATTCAGGTGGTGTCACCGGAAGAGCAACTGAGTGAGGAGGCGCTGCGATCGGGCGTCCACATTTGCCCGACCCTTGAGGGGCCATTTTGGAAAGCGCAGTCGTTGAAGATGTGGGCGCCCATCTACAAGGGCTCCCGGGGTGCCGGTCTTGAACTCGGTATGCTTTCGCCCCACGGCCTTCCCGTGCATCCCATCGACTGGCAGCGCGCTGTCGTTCGTCGATGGCAGGATGGGCAGTGGGTCGAACAGCGTTGGCTCGACATGGATACCTTGATTGAGCCGCTTCAGGGCATCGTGCTCATTCTCCCCACTTCGGAGGTCAATCGACTTGAGCCCAATGGGGTGCTCAGGAAACGGGTGTCGGAGCACATGAGCTTTGATTGGAAGCTCTGGATCAATCGTCTACCTGCGGTCAATGCTCGCTATGAGCCGGCGTTCTTCGTCGCGGAGAAGGACGTCTCTGGAAAGTGGATTTGGAGCGATGCGCAGAGACCGGCGAGGCGCCCCGTTTTTCCGACGGTGTCCAGCCTATTCCGGAGTCATCCTGCTGCGCGCGAGTGGCAGCGACCTGGAATGGCGGTGGAATCGAAGAAGATGAAGGAGGTAGGCTTGCACTATGAAATCAAGGAGGAGCCCGGGTCTCTCATCCAGAGAGTGGTCATGCCTCCGCGTTCCAAGAGGCGAACGATTCTTCCTCCTCAATGAGGCGTTGGGTTCCCTATGCCCTGGCTCTGCCGCTCGGATTCCTCGTGGTCTTGGGTTGCTGGCTCATGCGAGGGGAGCAGGCGCGTGCCCGGGCCGCGGTTGAGACTGGCGCTCGCCAGTGGTTCGCTTTGGTATCGGAAAGGCTGAACCTGCGCCAGCCGCCGACGGTTGTGCTTGCAGGAGATGAGGCCGCATTTTCACCGTCCATGACGGAGCGCTACGAGAAGGGGCGCGAGGCGTTGCGGGAGGGAAGAACGAGCGAGGCCCGGGAGATTCTAGAAGCCTTGTTAGATGATGAGAATCTGGCGCTTGGACACTCCGCCGCGGGATTGCCCTTGAAGCCGTTGGTTCTGCGGGCATTGTTGGCATGCGATGCGGGATCTGAGGGCTGTGCGCCGCGGGCCGCGGCCTTGATGGAGGCTTGCGTGGCCCAGCCGTCACCCTTGAGTGCGCGCTTGGCCGAAGAAGCGGCGGAATACCATCACGATTCCCAATTGCTGGCAACCGCTCGCCTCGCCACCGAGGCGGTCTCGGTGCGTGAGGCGAGACAATTGGCTTGGACTGCCAGCCGACCGTGGACCACCTGGCGAGGTGAAACCTGGTACGGAGATTTTGCTGATCCTGACCATATTCGGGTGACCTCGCTCACATCGATGCGCGAGTGGGTAAAAGCGGAGTTGGCCGAGATCGCATCGGCCTTTCCTGCGGGGCTCTCGTCGCAGATCGACTGGCATGGTCACCGGCTGGCGGGAGATGTCCGGGAAGTCTTGGCCAACGGTCTGGCGGGCCCCTACGAGGTCTCCGTGGGCTGGCAATCACCTGAGGTTTGGCTGGCATCGCAGCGACGCCGTTACGCCTGGATGGGTGTTCTGTTAGTTTTTTCCGTAGTCGTCACGGGTTTGGCGCTCTGGGCCACGTGGAACGCGTTCCGCAGGCAATCCGATTATACCGCCTTGCAGTCTGATTTCATTGCCAGCGTTTCCCATGAACTCCGCACGCCGGTGGCCTCCATCGGCGTTTTGTCAGAACGGCTGGAGTCGGGTCAGGTGACCTCCGAAGAGCAGGCGTCTCAGTATCATGGCTTCATCGCACGGGAAACCAAGAGGCTGGCGGACTTGGTGGATAACATTTTGGATTTTTCAAGAATCGAGCAGGGGAGGAAACAGTTTCAGTGTGAGCCCACGGATTTTCCCAAGCTCGTGCGGGAAACGGTGGAACTCTTGCGGCCCAGGGCCGATGAACGCTCGGTTCAGCTCCGGACAGAGATCGATCGGATGTCGTCGGATCTGACTCCCGAGGTCGATGCGCTCGCCATCCGGCGGGCCCTGGTAAACTTGATCGACAACGCGATCAAGTTTTCCCCTCCCGACACGTGGGTAGTCGTGAAGATGAGCACGGTGAACCAGGCGTTGCATCTCCGTGTTGAGGATGCGGGGATCGGCATCCCGGAGGCCTATCGGGAGAAGATATTTGAGCGCTTTTTTCGGATCGATGGCGGACTGCGGCGTGAGACTTCAGGGGCCGGGATCGGCTTGAGTCTGGTGAAGCACATTGTGGAATCCCACGGTGGCAAGGTGGACGTGGAGAGCGATCCTCGCGGGAAGGGGGGATCGACATTCACCATGATCTTGCCTAACAACTCCAGTTAAACCGATGCGTGTACTCCTGATCGAGGATGAAGAACCGCTACGCGTCGTCGTGGCTGATTCCCTGCGAGACGAGGGTTATCGGGTCCTGACGGCGGCGGATGGAGTGCATGGCTTGCAAACGGCGGTCGATCAGGAGCCGGATTTGATTCTTCTCGACGTCATGTTGCCCAAGCTGGATGGATTTGCCGTCTGTGCCGAGTTGCGGCGCCGAGGTCAGCACATGCCAGTTCTGATGCTGACAGCCAAGGGATTGGTCGACGATCGGGTGCGTGGCCTGGACGCCGGAGCGGATGATTATCTGGTCAAGCCGTTCAGTCTGGCGGAGCTGCATGCCCGGCTGCGTGCCTTGCTCAGGCGTTCACAGGTGCAGGGTAGCGGTCCCTCGGAAGTGCAGTTGGGCGATGTCACCGTCTGCCTGGCCGAACGGCAGTGCCGGCGTGGAAAGATCCCGATCGCGATGACGGCGAAAGAGTTTGGCGTTCTGCAGCTCTTGATCGAGCACGCCGGCAAGACGGTGACGCGGGAACAGTTTCTCGATTTGGTCTGGGGTTATGCCGCCTTCCCCACGACGCGAACGGTGGACAACCACATTGCGAGAATACGATCCAAGATTGAGCCTGACCCGAAACGGCCGGCGTACATACTAACGGTTCCCAAGTCAGGCTACCGTCTTCGCGTCGGTGCTTAGACTGGAGAATCCGAAACGGTAGACCGATTCGTCCTCGTTCTCCTACTCGATGAAGTCGCATGACCGACTGGTATCCCTCTTGATAAGACAACCCACTGCGGCTCGATCGCATCCTCGCTCTGCTCTTTCGAGGACGAGTAGGAGAACAAGAACGAGGACGAGTTTTTCCTCGATACCCTACTCGGGTGCTCCCAGCCCGAAGGCCTGGCGGCATTTCAGCGCGTTGGCCAGGGCTTCGCTCTGGGATTCGGCGGTGAAGGTGATGTGACCCATTTTTCGACCTGGACGGGCCTCGCTCTTGCCGTAGAGATGGAGTTTGGCTCCGGGCGTGCGGAGGATTGGGCGCCAGTCGGGGGCGACCCCGGCACTGGGCCAGAGGTCGCCTAACAGATTCCACATCACCGAAGGGGTGAGCGATTCGGTGCCGCCGAGAGGGAGGCCGAAGGCCACCCGAAGCTGCTGCTCGAATTGCGAAGTCTGACAGGCGTCGAGGGTGTGATGCCCGGAGTTGTGGGGGCGCGGGGCCAGTTCGTTGACGAGGAGGGATCCGCTCTGGGTGAGAAAGAATTCGATCGCGAGAATGCCCTCATAGTTCAGTGCCTGGGCGATCCCTAGAGCGAGTTCCTTGGCTTCCGCAAGGATGTCACCGGGAAGGCGCGCTGGGATGATGGAAACGTCGAGGATATGATTGCGGTGAAAGTTCTCCGCCGGGTCGTAGCATGCCGTTTGACCGTGGCTATCGCGGACGACGAGGACGGAGAGTTCGCCGGCGAGGGTGACGCGTTCTTCGAGAACGGCGCGTTCGGTTCCGAATCGGCGCCAAATCTCGGCGGCGTTGTCATCGTCGCGCTGAACGACTTGCTGGCCCTTGCCGTCGTAGCCGAACTCGGCCGTCTTGAGAATTCCGTGTTCCCCGGGGAGTAGGGACAGTGCGAGGGCGAGCGATTCCGCCGAGTCGACGATGGCGTGGTGCGGGCAGGGGAAATTGTTGGAGGAGAGAAAGCGTTTTTCGCGCTCGCGATGCTGACAGATGGCCACAGCCTCGGCGCTGGGGGCAAGCCGGACGGTTTGCTCGAGGGAGGCCAGCAACTCCCTGGGGATGTTCTCGAACTCCACCGTGGCCACATCGACTTCCTCGCGGAAGCGTTGAAAGGCCTGGGGGGAATCGAAGCTCTCCGTCATGGCGAGGTCAGCCAGGGCGGCCGGGCCGGGATCCTCAGTGCCGGTCCAGCTCACGATGCGGTAGCCCATGCGCCGGGCCTCGAGGGCGAGCATGCGACCTAACTGTCCTCCTCCGAGAACGCCAATGGAGTCGGGCCGGGAGCGGGACATCAGGCGGGCTCGTTCTCGTTCTGGGGGAGCGTCGGGCATTCCGAACCTTCGATCTTTTCGCGCAGCGCTTGGCGGTAGTGGGTGAGCCGGCCGGCGACCTCGGGATCGCCATTGGCCAAGATGGCGACGGCGAAGAGACCGGCATTGGTGGCGCCCGCCTCGCCGATGGCGAAGGTCGCCGTGGGGATGCCCGCGGGCATTTGCACGATGGAGAGCAGGGAATCGACGCCGTTCAAGGTGCGCGATTTTACGGGCACGGCGAGGACCGGAACGGTGGTGATGGCGGAGGTCATCCCTGGGAGATGGGCGGCGCCGCCTGCTCCAGCGATGATGCATTGGAGCCCCCGCTCGGACGCCGTGGAGGCGTAATCATAGAGGAGCTGAGGCGTGCGGTGCGCGCTGACGATTCGTGTTTCGTAGGGGACTTGGAAGTCGCGGAGGATCTCGGCGGCTTTGCCCATCGTGGGCCAATCCGACTGACTGCCCATGATGATCCCGACACGAGGCGGGTTGGCGTTGGTTTCATTCATGCGCTGCAGGATGGGCTGTGGAGAGGTTGCTTTGAAAGCACTGTGTTCCACAAAATCCCGCGGGTGCAAGGCCGCTCCCGTTTGATCACGCGGGAACGCGGTCGGCGGTGTCGCGGCGGAGAAGGCGGTCGATGGTGGCTTGAAGGGTTTAGAGCCGGACTGGCTTGCTGAGATAGTCGCAGGCGTCGGCGTCGAGACAGCGTTCCCGGTCTCCCGGCATGGCGAGGGCGGTCAGGGCAATGATGGGCAGGTCCTCCAGCGCATTGATTGATCGAAGCCGTGTCGTGGCCTCGAGCCCGTTCATCTTTGGCATCTGGATGTCCATCACGATCAGATCTGGAAGCTTGCTCAGGGTCATGCTGATCGCTTCCGTGCCATCTCGGGCGACGCCGACTTGATAGCCGGTGGCGTCGAGATAGTCGGCCAGGGTGGTGACATTGGCTTCGTTGTCTTCTGCGAGAAGAATGTGGGGTTTGGCCACCTCTTGGCCGTGCCCGCCCGGGGGCGACTCGCCGTCCGGCATGGGAGTGGTGGGGCGCGGATGAGTGGCAGTCATGGATGATTCTCGTGTGCTTGACTAACTAGGATGCCAGGGCTGGTGCGGAGTCGAATCGCGAGGCTTTGCGGTGGGCGTTATCGATGTGGAAATCGAGAATGCTCACGAGTTTGAAGAGACAGGCGGGCTTGAGAACACAATCGGTCATGCCGGCCTCATGGATTCGGCGGATATCGGCCGGCGTGTTGAGCGCGGTCAGCCCAACGATGGGCGTGTCTCTGAAGGCGGGCTCGCCCCGGAGGTGGTGGGTGGCTTCGAGCCCGTCCATCCCCGGCATTTGCACATCGATGAGGATGATGTCAGGCTCGATGGCACGCGCTTTTTCCACGGCGGCGGCGCCATCTTGTGCGAGGTGGACCTCGTAGCCGTGACGGTTGAGGCTCTCAGCCAGGTGAAAACGTTCGGTCTGGTTGTCGTCGGCGAGCAAGACTTTTCCCAGGCAGATGGTTCTGGCGGGGAGGACGTCTTCGGTGGTCTCACTGACGCCCTCCTCGGCATGGCGCCACGGCAAGGTGACTGTGATGCGCGTGCCCTGGTCCGGTTTGCTCTCGGCGCTGACACTGCCTCCGTGGATCTCGGTGAAATTGTAGACCAGGGCGAGCCCGAGCCCGGTGCCGTCGTATTGACGCGCCAGGCTGCTATCGAGCTGGACGAAGGGCTGAAAGAGCCGGTCGATCTGATCATTGGGAATCCCAATGCCGGTGTCCCAGACGACGAAGGAAATCGTGCGGTCTTTCTCACTGGC
Source organism: Verrucomicrobiales bacterium (assembly GCA_028281705.1). Classification (GTDB taxonomy): domain Bacteria; phylum Verrucomicrobiota; class Verrucomicrobiia; order Verrucomicrobiales; family DEV007; genus JAACDM01. Next base: position 20,966 of record JANQJH010000176.1, on the reverse strand, counting down.
CGTGATGTCCAGTCCAACCGATCCCGTAGAGGTGAATTTCACCGCATTGGATAGCAGATTCACGAGGATCTGTTTGAGGCGTCGTTCGTCTGCCAGGATGGAGACGGCTTTGGGATCGATATTGGACTGAAGGTCGAGCCCCTTTTTCTGTGCCGTTTGGCTGAGTAGATTGGTGCAGGACTCACAGAGTTTGGCAATGTCGACCTGACTGAAATCGAGTTGCATCTCTCCAGACTCCACCTTGGCAACATCGAGGATATCGCTGATCAATGACAGGAGATGCCGGCCCGAATCGTCGATGATTTGTAGTTTGGTCCGTTGCCGATCGTTGAGATCCCCGTAGGTTCCCTCGGCGAGGGATTCCGTGAGTCCCAACACGGCATTCAGAGGCGTTCTGAGTTCGTGACTCATGCCGGCGAGGAATTCGTTTTTCATCCTTGCGCTGCGGGCCAATTCCTTGTTTGCGGCCCGCAGTTCTCGCGTTCGCATTTCCACCCGTTTCGCGAGAGAGGCTCGCTCTCGCTTGAGGGTGTTCTGAACCGACTTCAGCTTCCGGGTCCGTGAATCCACTTTGGATTCCATGGCGTCCCGAAATTGGATGAGGTCTTCGATCATCTTGTTGAAGGAGGCGGCCAGACGCTTGATTTCTTGAGGGCCGTCGAGTGGCACGCGGACGTCGAAATTGCCCTGATTGATCGCCTGAGCCGTCTCCGCGGCTCTCTCCAGCGGCTTTGACAAGTGGCGGCTGATGAAGAGGCCCAACCCACAGGCTAACAATAGTCCACAGGCGCCGGCTAGCAGTTGACTGAAACGGCTATCGGTGAGGACGGCGTCCACTTCTCGGATGGGCTCGAAACAAATCAGAATCCAAGGCCGGTCGACCCTCGTTTGTTGAGGGCCAAGAGGATGTGAGGTGAAGAGGCAGGGGACGCCATTGGCGGTGTAGTATCCCTGATTTTCCTCGAGCCAATGGATCACGGGGCGAGTGGTGTCGAATCGTGTTAGGATTCTCTCTTGGTCTCGTCCGGCGAGAAGGTTGCCGAACTCATCCAGGAGCACCAGTTCTCCGGCATCGCCGGGTCTGATGCCTTCGACGATGCTCTGGATCTCCTCGAAGCGGAAGCGGGCGGTGATGACTTCGTTGATCGAATCGATCTCACCCAAGGGGATGTAGACGGAGAGGAAGAGGCCTTCTTCATCCATCACGCGATGAGGACTGGTGATCGATTGGCGGCCGGAGCGGACGGCATCCCGCAGCCAGCGGCTTCGGTCCCGGTCTCTCGGGTGGTTAGCCGTGGTCGAACCCATGACGAAGCCCGCCTTGTCATGCAGGGTGAGGTTCTGGATGGATTGATCCACTCGAACCAAGCGCGTCATCTCGGCGATCTTGGCTTCGGGCGATTGCGCGGGATCGAGGAGGATCGGATTGGAGGCCACGGCATCGAGCGCGGAGGCGGCTCGATCCATGACCGACGTGATTTGCCGGACGGCCTCTCCGCCGAGCTCGCGGATTTTCTTGAACTCGGCTCTCTGCAGGGCCCGGTTGTTGAGGGTCTCGCAGATGAGGAGCACTCCCACAAGTGGTAGCAGTCCGGCGACGACGAATCCTCCGAGAATTCGTGACCGGATGCTTCCACTCCCTGGTGTCAACGACATGGGACGAGTAATGGGGCGTGTTAGAGTTCGGCGCTTGTGGTCAGTGGAGGCGTGGCTTCCTCGGCGGGGCTTCCCGGTGATTCTTTTCTTTGTTCATAGCGAGAGATCACTTCGCGCCAGACGTCGTTGAGAGGGCGTTCTCGCTCGGGGGTCATGCTTCCTCCGACCTCACAGCGGTCAATGATCTCCGGTGGTGGGAAGACACCTGGATTGGAACGCAGGTCGTCGTCGAGAAGCGGGAGTGCGGCCTGGTTCGGCGTGGCGTAGCGAACGGCATTGGCATTCTTGGCCGCGGCCTCTGCGGTTAACAGATAGTCGATGAAGGCGTGGGCGTCCGCGCTCCGGGATGTGTCCCGGGAAATCACGATGTAGTCTACCCACATGGCGCAGCCCTCTTGGGGCACGAAGTAATCGATGCGCTCGTCTTCTTCGGCGATCATGACGGCATCCCCGTTGTAGGCCATCGTGGCCCAGATTCCCTGATCAAACGCTTTTCTCAAGGTAGAGGGGATGCCCTCGATGAACTCGGCGTCCAGTTGGGTTACCTGGGTGATGAGATCGGCCTGAGCGGTGGCCAAGGGGCGGGAGGCGCGTTCATTGAACGAGAAACCGTTCTTGATAAGCGCGGCGCCAATCGCTTCGCTGCGCTCGGCTAACATTCCGATCTTGCCCTTGAGCGACGGATTCCAGAGCAGCCTCCAACTCTCTTCCGGATGGGGGATCTTGTCCTTCCGGTAGGCGATCAAGGTCGTTCCCCAAAGGTAGGGAACAGCGTGCTGGTTGCCGGGATCGATGTCAGGATCGGTGTGACGGGGATCCAAATTCTCGAAATGGGGAAGCTTGGTGTGATCAAGAGGATGCAGGAGCTGGAGTTCCTGAAAGAGTTCCACGTTTTCGCTGTCGACGATGAGGACGTCGTATTTCCCTGGGTCCGAGCGAATGGCAGCCTCGATCTCGTCGGTATCGGAGAAGGTCTCGTAGATCACCTCCGTGCCGGAGATGGCGGAGAAATCGGCGATCACTTCGGAGTCGACGTATTCGTCCCAGGTAAACAGGGTGATGGCGCGCGGGCCATCCTGGTGTTTGCGGCCGTCTTCGGGATTTGGGATGGCGGTGTCGCTGCGGGAAACCGGCGCTTTCGAGCAATGGGAGAGCGATATCACCACCAGCGAGACAATCGGTAGTATGGCAAGGGCTGGGTTCATTGATATAATATTAATATCGAATGCATTTACCACAATTCGTACATACCCTAGGTATGTGGTGTTATTCCGTTTGAGTCCGTTTGCGACGCAGCCTTGGGAATCGGCTCAGGATTGGCGTCGCTATTGGGGATTGGAAACTTGCCGAGAGGGTAAAGAGGGCCCATTGCACGCCCGGTCTCTCTGTCGGCGCCGCGCTGGTGCGGAACAGTGGCCCGCATCGCCAGGCAATACAGTCGCGCCGGAGAGCGGAGAACGCCGTCTTGGTCTACGCTGCTCGCCGTCTCATAGTGGTTGGCGACTTTGCTATAGCATTTGGTGTAATTGTAAGCGTAGTTGTAGGCGTAGTACTCTTCGGCGTAAGTATCATCGGAGTTGAGGATGACGCCGCCCAAGGCCACTTGGCGTTGTTCGAGATAGGCCAGTCCTCGCTCGGCGAGTCTGCCGGGAGTGCGGTTGAGTCGAATGACAAAGAGAGTAGTGTCGACTAGTGGGACTAATGATAGGGTGTCGTCCGCCACGAGCACCGGAGCGGAGTCGACCACGATGTAGTCATAGACGGCTTCCAGTTCGAGAAAGAGCTGCTGAGTGCTCTGTTTGGCAATGAACTCGATCGTAGCGGTGGTGGCATTTCCTCTGGGCAGGAGATCGAGATTGGCGTGATCCGACTCGACGATGGCCTCGCTGACGGGGCAAGTTCCCGTCAAGACATTGCCCAGGCCCGGCGCCTCGTCCGTTTGAAAGCGCTGATGGAGGGCGCCACGCTGGAGGTCGGCGTCGACGAGCAGCACGGTGGCCCCGGACATGGAGAGGGCGGCCGCAAGGTTGCTGGCGACCGTTGATTTCCCGTCGAACGGGATGGCACTGGTGACAAGGATACTCTTGGGGATCCCGTGATCCCACTTTTTGTAGAGGATGTCGCTGCCACTGGAATCCCATTCTTTGATACCTGCCGTGGCGTAGACCGAGGTGTAGTCCGAGAGCAGCCATTGCCCGAAGAGGCCGAGCGAAATCGAATTGGAGTCATTGCGGCGGCTGTCGATGTAGTCAGCCCAAGAGGCGGCAGCTTCGATTCCGATCTGCTTGGCTTCACCATCGTTCCTCGCAAGTCTGAGGGATGCCGATTGCCAGTCGTAGTCGATCCGCGAGTTGGCGTCGTCGAGGGATTGACGCCGGCCGATCTCATAGTCCGTTTCCACGGTGGTGCGATCGTTCATCTCCCAGGTGAGCCGGACTCCGGCCGCATTCATCCATAGATCGGCGATGGCCTCGGTATCCAAGCTGTACTCATTGCGGTCGCGGTTCCGCAGGATCTGGAACTGGTCGTAGAGTTCGATCGAAATGTGACGGCCGACGAAGATGGTGTAATGCAGTTCCGATTCAGGGATGATGCTGAAGTCCACGTCGCCTGTCTCGGCGCTTCCGTTGCCGGGTCCGTCCAGCCAGTAGTCGAGACCGATCCCAAGGTTGAGCCCGAGTACCTGATCGGAGGTCAGTTGCCACTGGCCGTCGGCGATGATGCCGGCGGTGAGGCTGAGGCTTTCGAGGCGACTGTGTTGGGTATGGAGAAAATTGTCTGACCAGTTCAGGGAGGTGTAGGCGCTAAGTTTCAGTTCCACCGGACCCAGGGAAACATTCGGTCCTCCTTCCCGCAGATAGCGATCGTAGGAGGCGAAGCCCCGCGGTGGCAAGTTCTGGGAAAAACGCTGCTCTCGAGTGTCCAACCTCAAGTGGACGTGAGTTTGAGGCCAGGTGCCGGGAGATTTCTCCGGATCACGGTGCAGACGGAAACTCCGGGAGCCATCCGAGCTCTGGGAGCTTTTGGGCCGATGCGGACGATCGACTTCCAGCAGATCTCCGAGTCCTTGCTGGGCGCGGATAGGATCTCCAATTCCGGGGATTCCCTGCTCTTCAGCCTGACCAACGGCCTGTCACACGCCCGGGTGGTGAGCGTGAGCCCGGGAATCGGGCCCAGTTCTCGCCTTCGCGATGAAGATGTGTCGACCAGTTGCCTCTTCTCGGGAGATCGTGGCGCCAATGGGTTCTCCCCGCCAGTGTTTGTCTTGGATTTGGGGCTGGTCATCCCGCAGCTCGGCCGCCTCGTGATCCTGCATGACGATGGTGTACCTGGTGCCTGGGTCGTGACGCCCGATGAAGCGCCTGGAGGGCGGTCCGTTCGATTCGAGGCGAAAGACGGGGTGACCACGGTCAATTCTCTCGATTTCAGGGCCCGGCGATTGCATTTCCGCTGGGAGGGCGAGGTGCCTCTCGGGGGATTTGCGGCGCACGAGGTCGCCGTTTTTTTGGAAAACGGTCTCCCGGCCTCGGAAGTCGTGCTGGGGCTTCCTTCCCAGTTGCAGGGACCGGGAACGCGTGTGCCCGGCCCGAGCGGACAGCCTACCGGAGGGGTCGCTTTTCCCGGCGTCCCCGAGATTTCTCCTCAGAGCCCGTAAATCGATACGGAGATGATGATTGGGGTGGGGGCAAGTTGCTCGAATTCTCAAGCGTGCTGGCGCAATTTTGAGACTTTCTCGATTCTGATCGGTGCGTGTTCGGGAAGGGAAACTGTTTGGACAAGCTTGATCATCAAGCTGCTTTTCCTCGAATCGGCGGCTGAGACATCAGGCTTCCATAATTTCTAAGGGGCTTGGAATTTAGGAACGCCTAACAAAATAATTATCCGGCTGGCGACTCAACTGCGATAATTATTGCAGTCATGATTAAATGTCGCAAAGAGGCGTTGAGTTTCTTGTCGTTGTGGTTCGTATACACATCACTGGGAACGGGGTTGGCGGCTGATTGGTTGGCCGAGATTGGATTTCGAGACCTCGAGGCACGGCTAGGCGAGGACTTGCCCCTAGGGAGGGGAGTGGCGCTGAGCCAGATTGAAGCCCCCTCGGACAATGATGGGCATCTGCCCCAGAGCGGTTCGGCGATCGAGAGGACGCGAGAGCCGGCGTTTCTCTCCAGGGGAAAGATGAGTGCGAGGAGGGCGGTGGCGAAGAGGAGGACGAGCGTCAGAAGTAAGCTCGTTTGGCTTCCGAGGCCGAGGGCTAGTAGGGTGACGGTGAGGACCCCGATGGATTGCCATGACGCTGCGGCACTTCGAGGTGGGACAGCGCCGTCGTGACGGTTTGGAGCGGTCGCCCGAAGGTCATCATCAGAAGATGTAGGTGATTCCGTGGCTTTGCCTCGTTGGGATCGCATCGCGGATAGGTCTTGGTGGCTTCCAGGGGACGCTCGGTGAACTCGGATAGGGGAACCGTGTCTAGGGACATCGTGAACTCCTTTGTCGTTCATTCAAAGGAAATCCGCGACGCGATCCACTCGTCCTCCTATGAATGGAAGCGATCTTAAGTGAAGATGAAGAACTCGTTTTGAATTCGTTAAAAATATCAAAAATTTTTTCGAGATTTTCGATGCCAATTTGGAATCTATTGAGTGGTTAGGGATGCAACTCTTTGATAATGAATATGTAACGAGCAGAAAACTCGTCTCATTTTCTCAGTCGGCGATTGAACTGACGTGTTTGTTATGCTGGCCTCCAATTCGATGGCGTTTTTGCTTGCAAGCTGGCCGTCTAGAGAAAAACTAATCTCTAGTAACTACTACGGATAGTGCGTGATAACTACGTATTAAAACGTAAGCACAGTGATGTATCAGGGTGTAGAGCGATGGGGCATGCGTGGCGTGCGACCAAGTGCGGCAGCGTCTCCAAAAGAAAGGAGCGAGCGTTAGATGGATCGCGTTGATGGGATCATGGCATTAGTGGCTCTGCTAGTTTCACTACTGGTGACCTGGTGGTTGGTGAAGAAGTCGGGCCAGCTGGGGCTCGACCGTGACCGGGATCTCCATCGGAAGTTCGAACGTGCCCCGGTGTCCAGACTGGGAGGTCTGGCGCTCGTGGTGTCCTACGGGGTGATTTTTGCGATTCTGGGAGTCTGGCGCCCGGAGACGTGGGGGGGGTGGTGGACTGTCGTCCTCACCTGTGTGGGCTATTTTGCCTTGGGATTGATCGATGATCTGCATCCCATCGGGGCCAAGCGCAAACTGATTGGGCAAGTGGTGCTGGCGATCGCGGCCTACGCCCTCGGATTGCGGATTGAGATCATCACCAGCCCGGCGGGTGATGCCTCCTGGTCCTTGGGAGGCGCCAGTTTGGCCGTGACTGTCGTCTGGCTGGTCGCCATTCCCAATATCATCAATCTGATCGATGGGATGGATGGTTTGGCAACGGGTTTGGGAATATTCGTGGTCTCCACGCTTTCTGTGGTACTGTTTGCCAGCCACCAGGACGTTGCTGCGCTGTTTTGCCTCGCGATGGCGGCGGCCCTATTGGGATTCTTGCTCTTCAATTTTCCGCCGGCTAAGATCTATCTGGGAGATGGCGGTGCCTATTTTGTCGGCGCCTTCATCGCCACCCATTCGATGATGGGTTCGCAGAAGGGATCTGTGGCAGCGATGTTTTTCGTCGTCCTCATCGCCCTTGGTTTGCCGATTCTCGACACGGCGGTGGCGATTCTCAGGCGTGGATTCATCGGCTTGCCTGTTTTTCATGCCGATGCCCATCATGTGCACCATTATCTCCAGCGATCTGGAGCTTCCAAGCGACGAGTCCTTGTCATTCTTTACGGGTGCTGCTTGGTCTTCTGTGGGATCGGTCTGACAATATTCTGGAGCCAAGGGGTCATCCTGCCTTCGGTGTTCATGGCGGTGTTTCTGGCGATGGTCATTGGCGCCAACCGCCTGGCCCTCTTCGAGCAATTGGCCAAGGTTCGCGCCAAGGGGTACCAGGTCCTGAAGCGACGGCACGCGATTCGTCGAGCGCATGCTTCCGCGAACTACTTGATGCACGAACTGGAGCACTGCGAGACCCTCGATGAGTTCTCACGAATCTTTGAATCGGCAGCCGCACGGCTGGGATTTGTCACTGAGCGCGAGCGATTTCTGGCGGATCATTCTGAGAACGGCGATCAGACAGATCAGACAGATCAGACAGAGGAGGCCTTCTTGCCGGTTGAGATTGCCAATCCGGGAAACCCTCGATTGCGGCTCTATGTGCCATCGGAGACGCGCGGGCATCAGAACTGGCGGCTCGTCGGGCATTGTCTCTACCCGCCTTTCGCTGCGGCGCAGCATCGGTTTGGGAAAGAACGAAATCGGTTCTAGATCGTATCTCTTTGGTCTTGGAATTGAGGGCTGCTGAAATATTGAGAGTGTGCCTTTTTTGCCAAAGTGGGGAAATTGTGGTGCGGACACTCTTGTCCGCCTCATCTTGCTCTTGAAAGGTGATCGTAACCCTCAACGCTGCCCTTTCATGGTCAAAAAGTTGCGCGGACTCTGGAGTCACGCAGCCGATGCGGTCACAGTTTGTTAGGATGTCTCACACGATTCCCTCAAATGCTCACGCATTGAGCTGCGACAGCCTAACTCCTATCAGTTTCAGCGCCGGGGTTTTCGTTTTTGGGATGACATTTGTAATATGGCTTCAGAACGCGAAGACGCTGATGCATTTGTATCTGGGGCTACGACAGCGACTCGATAGCCTGCGTCACGAGTTGGTGAGTTTCGGGCATGTGTTCGGTCATCCGATTCAAGTTCGAAAAGCTGAAATCTGAAGAGCACAGATTGCCGCCCTTCTCTCGCCGTGTCTCCGCTCCCCAAACTCGCCAACCAATCCGCGGTCATCGGCGTAGTAGGTCTCGGTTATGTCGGCCTGCCGCTTATCCTAGCATACGTCCGGGCAGGCTTCCAGGTCATTGGCTTTGACATCGATCCTGCAAAGATCTCCGCTCTTGGAGCAGGTCGCTCTTACTTCAAGCACATTCCAAACGAGCAGGTCGCTTCCGCACAGGAATCAGGCCGCCTTGTTGCCACAGGCGACTTTTCACTTGTTGCCCGAGTCGATGCCGTCATCGTCTGCGTCCCGACGCCGCTCGACCGTCACTTTGAGCCCGACCTTTCTTATGTCCGCGATACCCTTGATGCCGTGTGCCCGCGCCTGAACCCCGGCGCCATTGTTAGTCTCGAGAGTACCACCTATCCCGGCACGACCGTCGAGGAAATCATCCCGCGTGTCGAGGCGCGGCAACTCGTGCCTGGCGAGTCCGTATTCGTCGTCTATTCACTCGAAAGGGAGGACCCCGGTAACCTTCAGTTTTCCGCAGCCAATGTCCCCAAAATCGTCGGTGGCCACACACCGACCTGCATGGCCGCCGGGGAGGCACTTTACGCCGCTGCCTTTGATCAGGTCGTCCCGGTATCCTCCACGGAGGTGGCGGAACTCACCAAGTTGCTTGAAAACATCTACCGCTCGGTCAACATCGGCCTCGTCAACGAGCTCAAGATCGTCGCCGATGCCATGGGGATCGACATCTGGGAAGTGATTCGCGCCGCCGCGACCAAACCCTTTGGTTTTACGCCGTTCTATCCCGGTCCAGGACTTGGCGGTCATTGCATCCTCATCGATCCCTTTTATCTCACTTGGAAGGCTCGCGAATTCGGTGTCCACACCCGCTTCATCGAACTCGCTGGCCAAATCAATCGCTCAATGCCGGAATACGTCGTTCAGCGTACGATGATCGCCCTCAATGAACGGGAGAAAACCGTCAAGGGAAGCCGCGTCCTACTGATTGGCCTCGCCTACAAGCCGGATGTCGATGACACTCGCGAGTCACCCACTTTCGAATTGCTCGACCGTTTTCAGGCCCTCGGAGCGGAGGTCGCCTACCATGATCCCCACGTCCCCGAAATTGGTCCCACGCGGAAAAATGCCAGGTGGCAGGGAATGAGATCCCTGCCCTGGACCGAAGAAGACATCTGCGCCTTCGACGCGATCGTCATCTGCACCCGTCACCAGGCCATCGACTTCCACCAACTCGCCACCTGGTCCTCCCTGATTATCGACACCCGCAATGCCATGGCCGGCATCGACGGAAATGCGAAGGTGGTCAGCGCCTAACGCAACGCACATACTCGCCTCAAATCTTTCTAGCCGTGACCTGCGGCGAGCTGATGTCTCGAATCAATGGATTCTTTGGGCGCTCTATTTCTGTTTTTAGTTTCAAATTGCCTGGTTTAATCCCACCGTCTTTAGACGGTCAGCTTTAGCGCGAATGGGTGTAAAGTGCCGGGATGGCGGAGTATCATCATGGTGGACATACGGTGTACGACATCAAGTATCATGTGGTGTGGGTCACGAAGTACAGGTATGGGGTGCTGAAGGGAGCGGTGGGCTACCGAGCGCGGGATCTGATCCGAGAAATCTGTATGGCGAGGGAAGTGACGATAGTGAGGGGCTCGCTATCACCGGATCACGTCCATTTGCTGGTGAGTGCCCCGCCGAAGCTGGCGCCGTCAAAGATGGTGCAGTACATAAAGGGTAGGTCATCAAGGAAGCTGCAGCAGGAGTTCGAGGAGCTTCGGAAGCGGTATTGGGGCCAACACTTGTGGGCGCGTGGGTATTTCTGCGCGACGGTGGGGCGGTGGACGAGGAGACGATAAAGCGCTACATAGAAGAACAGAGATGGGATGACGATGGAGGAGACGGATTCAAGGTGGTGGGTCCACCGTCGCCTTGAGCCCGCTTCGAGCGGGGCGCCTTAAGACGGCTTCAGCCGTAACGGACTTCTAGTCCGCACCAAACCTACCGTCTTTAGACGGTAGTGGTTTAGTTAGTATAGACAACCAAGCCGCCATTCCGATGTGCGTCATCTGGAAAAAAGAGAGACGCATAGAGCATCGCCCGGCAAACCTGCCGACGATTTGCAGCGGAGGCCAGGGAATCACTTGATGCCTTTGGTGGAGCTGGCAGGATTCAGGTTGTTTTGCCGATGGTTCGAGCCAATTACCCACAGATCTGGCTGGAGACCCTATTCAATAGCGTTTGGCGTGAACCGCTCGGAGTTGGAATCTATCAAGTTAGTCAATGTGGTAATGATATTGTTCGGAGATCAAGCGAAGTGGATAGAAGTCCTGCCACGATAGGTGCCACCCACTCTCAGACCATCTTGCTAGACGTGGAGCGCTTTCGAGCGAGGCCCGCATTTATCCTCTTGCGAGGGATTAATGAAGTAGAGGGTCGCAAATTGAATGCATTTTGAAACGGGCACATCAGGATTTAAAGTCGAAAATCTTCTCTGGATTTTCTTGGAGTTTCGGCTCCCAGGCGGTGATCCAGCTGATCAGCTTTGTTGTCATGATCATCATGGCAAGAATTCTCAGCCCACGCGAGTATGGCTTGGTGGCGATGGTGAAGACGTTGACTGGCTTTGCGTCTCTTTTCGCAGAGTTAGGGCTGGGCGTAGCACTGATCCAAGCCAAGACGGTGAACGAGCTTCAGCTCTCATCGGTTTTCTGGTTGAACACAGTGTTTGGGGGCGTTCTTTCTGTTGTGTTTCTTGTCGGCGCTCCGTTCATCGCGTTGTTCTACGGAGAGCCCCATCTCCAGGGAATTACGGCGGTTTTGGCAGTCGTGTTTATTCTCAATGCTCTGATGATTGTTCATCGTTGCCTCCTAACGCGTGATCTCAAATTCCGCACTTTGTCTACCGCGACCATCGTTGCGACTGTCGTATCGGGATTGGTGGGAGTTGCGATGGCGGTCCTTGGTTTTCACTATTGGGCTCTGGTGGGACAGGCCCTGACTATGCCAGTTGTCAGCGCTGCAGTATTGTCATTCAAGTGCAAGTGGACCCCACAACTGAGGTTCAGCTACACTTCGATCAGGGAATTAATGAGTTTCGGGGTCAACGTCCTCGGAACTTCGACCCTCGATTACTGGGCGCGAAACGTTGACAAGGTATTGCTAGGAAAGTTTGTCGGTACTGAGGCCTTGGGGCTCTATTCTCGTGCCTATGCATTCCTGATCGCACGGGTCTCCGGATTTAATAGGACCATCTCGCAGGTGTTCTTTCCGGTCTTGTCACGAGTGCAAGATGACAAGAAACGAGTGAAGGCGGCTTACCTGAAAACGATTGGAGTCATAAGTCTCATCTCTTTTCCAACTACCCTAGGCCTAATCGCTACAGCTGACCAACTCGTGACGTTATTGTTGGGGCCTCAATGGGATGGCGCAGTGCCGATTCTCAGAGCTTTGGGAGTGCTCGGCATTACGGCTTCTGCGGGATCGCTAAACGGAGCCTTGTTTCTTTCCCAAGGAGCCGCCCGGCTTCAATTCAGGCTTGGACTGATTCTCAAGGGAGTTATGATTACTGGTGTGATTGTGGGCCTTCGGTGGGGCGCAGTGGGAGTCGCCCTGGGTTTTGGGGTTGCGACTCTCCTTTGCTCCTACCCCGCAATATCCTTGGCGGGCCGATTGGTAGGAATGAAGTATCGTGAGTACTTATGGGTAATATCGGGACCGTTGGTTTGGGCGCTCGTAATGTTGATTTCGGTGATTTTTCTCGGGAAACTGTTGCCCTCGAACCTCCATCCGACAGTGATTCTGGCGTGTAAAATCACGACCGGTGTCACGGTGTATTGGGGTGGTGTTCACCTTTTCAAGATTCCAGCTTACCGCGACCTATCGACAGTTGTTTCAAATCGCCTGCGTTGCAGTCCAACATAGTTTCAGGAACTTCATGCCTACGAGTAATTTTGACAAGATCCCAGCGACGATAAAAGCCATTGAAGTTGCTGCGCCGAGAGCATTGCTTGATATTGGAATCGGGTTTGGGAAGTACGGTGCCTTGTGCCGCGAGAAACTTGACGTGACCAAGAACAGGCTTTCGCGTCGAGACTGGAAAGTGAAAATCGATGGAATTGAGGCATTCGGTGGCTATCGAAGCCCTCTCTGGGATTGTTACGACAATGTGCACGTCGGAAACATCAAGAAACTTCTTCCGGATCTTAGAGAGTACGATGTCGCTACGGTTCTTGATGTGATCGAGCACTTCGAGAAAGTAGAGGGGCATTCACTTATCGCGCAGTTGCTGGAGAGATGCCAGGTGGTGATCCTTACCACGCCTCTAAAGTGGCATCCTCAGGAGGATTGGGGAGGAAACGAACTGGAGCGGCATCGATCCCATTGGTCACACTGTGATTTCAACCGGTATCATGCGCTGACTATGACTGCCGGTGAGAATTGCCTATTGGCAATCGTCTGTCGGTCGAAGGATCGAATTGAACGTTTCCGAGTCGCCAAGTATCCGATTTGTGCTCGCCGTGTGACCATTTCTCTTTTTGCCCGGTTGAGGAGAAAATTTCGCCTTGGGAGGTAGCAATGAGTGCGTCCAAGACGAAGCGTTTCGTATTGGGCGGCTGGCGACCAATGGATTTCACGTGAGAATTCTAGTTGTTTCCCGGTACTGCCTTTACCCTTCATGGCAGGGCTCAGCTCAACATGCAAGGTCATTTGCAGCTGCGTTGCTGCGAAACGGGCACACGGTTCATATGGTTTCCGGTGAGGACTTGCCCTATCAGGAAAGACTTCAAGACGGGTATAGGATAACGTGTATCCCGCTCGCCAGGTCGGTCGGTAGACTTGAGCAGTTAATCTCTATAGCGGCACATGCTCCACGGATGTATGCCCGCGCCGAAGAGATAATTGAAAAGTATAGGCCCGATGTATTACACGTAGGGGCGTTTTCGCAATTAGGCCCATTTGTAGAGACTGCACACAAGCACGATATTCCAGTCGTGGCGATGGTGCATGCCTACAGCTGGCTCTGTCTGACAAAGTTTCTTATTAATGATGCGAATCTACCGTGTAATGGGCCGGAAACAGTCCTCAAATGCGTTGGTTGCCTTCGCTGCCAATTGAGTCAAAAGAGGCAGCTCGCCAGCAGATCTTTCCAACTCCTTTCGAAGGCTAGTCTCCACGGATTGATACCAAGAGAACTGAGCTATCGCCTTGATGTAGATGCCAGGGTAAGAGAGGCATTTGATTACATGGCAAGGTTGAGAAATCTTGTTGATGCCTTTATTGCTCAAAGCCCGATGACAGCTGCACTACTGAGAAAATATGGAGTTCCGGAGCAAAATGTCGAATTGGTCGGGCAGTGGTTGGTTGAGGAGAAGCTCAGAAAGTATCCCAAGGAGACTCATGGGCAAGAGACAAGGCTTCGGATCGGATTCATCGGTCGACTTTCTGCCGAAAAGGGCCTAGGTGTGCTGGGCGAGGCTCTAAGGCTGATGCCATCTCTGTCCGAGATTGAATTATGGGTATTGTCTTCAAGGGCCACTCTCGCGATCTTGGAGCAATTCATGGGAAGAATCCCCAAGAAGCTGGGTATCCGAATTCGGATCTTCGATAATCTGACAAGTAATGAGGCGTTAGCCAAGACCATTGCTCAATTGGATATGTGTGTCGTGCCTTCCACCTGTCGGGAAACCGGACCGCGTGTGTTGCTAGAGGCAATTGCTCAAAAAGTGCCGTGTGTCGCCTCGGATTGCGTTGGTAATAGCTATCTCATAACGGACAAAGTGAACGGACGTTTAGTAGAAGCCGGAGATGCGCGTGGTCTTGCCTCCGTCATTTGCGAAGTTCTGAACGCCCCTGAGGAACTCGAGGCCTGGCGGAGCGCCTTGCCTAGCGTAATGGGAGAGACCGACTGGCTTGACATGGTGATGGCCGTCCACGAAAAGGTAGCGTTTGGGAGAAGTGGTGGTCATTATGAAGAGCAAGTTATCTGATCTTCGCGTAACATATCTGGTGGCACACTACGGGCAACCTTCAGAGACCTTTGTCCGTCGGTTGGCAAGAGGGTTAGCATGCAATTGTAGGGATTTTTTCGTGATTACTGATAGTTCGTTGGAAGACGGCCGTTCGGAGGACTTTGACGTAATTGAGTGTAGATTTGCTGATAGCTTCCGAGGGTTGGCGAATTGGTGTCGCAGGTTGGGGCGTCTAGTGGGTGTGCCAAATCTTGACTGGCGAGTGCGACGCTACTGGGCCACCAAAAGGCTACTGTCACAATTGTCTGCAAGGAAGCCTGATGTGGCGGTTGTTTCATTTGGGGACACAGCTATTCTGGCGTTAGACGCATTGAGGAAATTGGGCGTTCCTCTTGTAGTGAAATTTCACGGTCGAGATGTGTCGGCACTTTTCCGCTTTTCTGGTTATCGGACGCATATTCGAGAAGTCTTCCGATACGCCTCCGCAGTTGTAGCGATATCCGAATTCATGCGACGGCGCCTGATCATTTTCGGCTGTCCGAAGGATGTCATCTCGGTGATCTACAACGGGGTCAATCTTGACAAGACCCCGATTACGGCATTGAAAACAAGTCCATCGCCAGAATGCGGTGTCGTTTATTTGGGACGATTAGTCGAGAAAAAGGGGCCAGACATATTGGTCCACGCCTTCAAATTGGTAAAAAAGCGTATTTTCGATGCTCACTTGACAATAATTGGAGATGGTCCCTTGCGGCGAAAGGTCCTTGATCTGGTTCGCAGATATCAATTGCAGGATTCTATCTCGGTGACCGGAGCTGTGCCTCACTCGGAGGCATTAAGTCAATTGCCATCATTTCAGGTATTTGCGATGCACAACGTGACGGCAAGTTCTTCTGGTGATCAGGAAGGATTCGTTAATTCGATATTGGAGGCTGCGGCAGCCGGATTACCGGTAGTATCAACACTGCATAATGGCATCCCTGAGAACGTGGTCGATGGTGTAACCGGTTATTTGGTGCCAGAGTATGATTTTGAGGCAATGGCAGAGAAAATCGTGAAGCTGCTTGACGACCCTGGCTTGGCTGCCCGGATGGGCAGAGCCGGTCGTTCGAGAGCGAATGAAGTGTTCTCTGTCTCCAGGGAACTTGAGAGTTGGGTCGATCTTCTGGCCGGAATCGATCGAAACCCTTAAGGCGGAGGATCGAGCTGGTAGTTTTGACAGGCGGGCCGATGAGTAGACCATCTATAACGAAAACTAGTTGTCGACTGCGTTTCTTGCAATCGGTTGTCTGTGGCGCATCAAGGGTTTTCGACCGAAGGAAGGATCTTAGCACTGCGGCCTTTTTGACTCCGTGTTGGCTGAATTATCAGAGGCCGGCGATGCGGCACCTCCGCAATGCTTACTGGTGTGAACTGGGCGTTGGAATGGACTCGAGCGTGCGAGTTTCTGATCGAGTGAAAATTGTGGCGCCAGCTAATCTAACTCTCGGCTGCAACACGAAGATTCTCAATCGAGTGATTCTTGATGCTCGAGGTAATCTGGATATCGGTCGCGACTCTCAAGTTGGCTTTGAGTCCATCATTCTGACTTCCACACACAGATTTGAGGATCTGGACCAGCCGATTCTTGAGCAGGGGATGCGGTTCAAGCCGGTTCGAATAGGAAATGATGTGTGGATAGGTGCTAGAGTGATTGTTCTCGCCGGATTGACGATTGGTGACCACGCCATAGTGGGCGCCGGAAGTATTGTAACGCGGGATGTGCCAAAAGGTGCAATTGTGGCGGGGAATCCGGCAAAATTGATTAGAAATCGATGAAGATGCAAAACGCTACGTATGGTGAGTAATATAGCTAGAGGTTAGAAAAAATCAAGGGCCAGCGAGGCAAATGATAGGAATCTACTTGTCGAAGCATCCAATGAACGCCGTCTAGGGGCGAGGTATCTGCTAGTAGCCATGCGCCATGAGGGTCTGACTAGTTACACTGCTCGTCGACGGAACCGCCGTTATTTTCGGGCAGGTGCACCATATTGGAGCTTTGTGTAAGGCTGGTAGCCCGATTGTGGAACAGTTTCTCCGAGACTACTTCCTATCCTGGCGATTAATGGCGGATACCTGAGAGTCCACACGAGTTGCTAAGCGATTTCAAGGGGAAGGTTAGAGCTATGAATAAAATATCGGTTATTATTCCGTGCTATAATGCCGGACCATTCCTGGCAGAAGCGGTGAGGTCGGTCCTTAACCAGGACTATCCGGATTTCGAGATTATTGTGATCGACGATGGGTCCACGGATGATAGCCGAGCTGTGGCGGCATCCTTCGGGAAGATCATCACCTTGGTGACGCAGCAGAATCGCGGAGGATGCGCGGCACGGAATCGCGGTGCCGAACTCGCGAAAGGAGCCTTCCTTATGTTTCTCGATGCCGATGATCTTCTCAAGGGAAGAGCTCTTTCTGCACTTGCGGCGGCCCACGCCGACACTCCCCGTGATGATGTCATTACTGTGGGGCGTTGGTCAAGGCTGAAGGATCACGGGGGATGGCGGGAGGTTGATTCGGGAGTCCCGTTTCTGCCCCCCAGTGGTGATCCGGTGAAAGGCTGGATCAGTGGTTGGTATGTGGCACCATGCGCCGTGCTGTGGCCGCGGGAAGTGTATGACATGCTTGGAGGATGGGATGAAACTCTTGCAGCTAATCAGGATGGCGATCTGATGTTGAGAGCACTGTTGAATGACTGCCAATTAAAGTATGTGGATCACTCTTGTGCTCTTTACAGAGACCACGGAAATGTACGCCTCTCCGTGAGCAAGGATGTGTATTCTGAGAGGGCTCTTCGTTCGCGAATGGCAGTCCTTGAAAAGACGGTTAAGACCATGGAAAAAAGCGGCAATATAGAACGGTATTCGGGGGTAATAGGGCAGGCTTACCATCGTCTAGGGAGAAATAATGTGGTGTTGAATCCCATTCTCGCGGATGAATGTCTCGATTGGGCGTGGCGACATGCAGGACGCCGCTCAATCACCGGAACACTGGCGCATCAAATTATGTGCCAAATTCTGGGAGTTAGAATCAAGGAGAAACTTGCTCATGTGATTGCCCAAGTGGGTCTTAGTCGAAGACGAAAAAGGAGAACAAATCGGAATCCAACTGCTCGGACTTCGAAGAGTGCACGATGAGTAAGAGGCATAAGATATGCTTTGTAATTTTTTCCGATCCTGCGATTTATCCGCCAACGATGAACGCTGCTGCGGTGCTATCCGAGGCAGGTTTTAAGGTGGATATCTATTCGATGCGGTTTTGCACAGGCGATCATATTCCGCCTGCCCAAGGAGTGAATGTGCACTATCTGGGAACACTCAAAAAAGGGATCGGTTTCCGACTTGGGTTGCTCATTTATACCTTGAAGGTTGCTTTCAAAGTCATGCTTTGTCGATACCGATGGGTGTTTGCCTACAACATGACCGCAACCTTGCCGGGATTTTTTGCCGCGAAGTTGGGAGGGGCCAGATACCTTTACCATAATCACGATGTGACTCCGGTAACCAGACAGTTTGGATTGTATCCTTTCCTGAAGTGGTTTGAAAGATGGAGTTCTCGTCGGGCCGATCTCGTTGTTTTTCCACAGATGGAACGGGGGGAGATTTTTGCTCAGGAGTCATCTCTTGTTCAGAAACCTACCATTGTTTTGAACGGGCCTCGGATTGATTGGGCAAAGGATGCGATTATGGATTCTGATATCGCTTTATTAAAAGAAAAATACCCGCGACTCGTGCTCTACCAAGGTGGACTGAATTGGATGCGTGGTCTTGGAAATGTCATTAAGTCGATGCCTCTTTGGCCGAAAGACGTCGCTTGCGTCATGGTCGGTGGTGCTGATTTGCAACCGTCGTTTCCCAAAGAGGCGCGCGAGCTTGCTAACAAACTTGGGGTGGGCGACAAGCTTTTGTTGAAGGATACGATGGGGTATCTTGATCTCCCGAGCATTACAGCCTATTGTGACATTGGTCTGGGCGTCCTAGCAACAGACAAAGAGGACGATTCACACAATATCAGATTTCTCGCTGGAGCATCCAATAAGTTGGCGGAATACATGGCGTGTGGTCTGCCAGCAGTAGTTCCCGACAACCAACAGTATCGTGTGTTCATTCTTGAGCCGGGAGTAGGGAAATTGGTGGATCCTGCTGACGCGCAATCGCTTGCAACGGCAATCAAGGAGCTGCTCGACACGGAACGTTATGAGCGTGTTTCTGCCCGGGCGGAGCAATATTTTGTCACAACGCTGAACTTCGATACACAATTCAAGCCTGTGCTGGATGTCGTAGCGAGTCATTGACGGCCATCGCTCAATCATGGAGAAAGATTCAAGAAAAAGGTCCCATTATTCTTCAATTACGATCGTACAAGTTGCCCCAGAGGACATTGCGACTTCATCGCAGCGGAGGCGAGCATTCGAAGATCTGGGGTGTCGTGTCATCCCTCTTTATATCAGCAGACTCAGCGAGAGGCCTTCATACCTAACGAGAGCTATACGTTTATGTTGGCGTCGACTGGGACGTCCTCTTGAGCGTAATCATGAGAATAGTGCTCTTGTGAATGCTGTGGAGAAATATAGGCCGGATATTGTGTTTGTGGAAAAGGGTTTAACAATTCGCCTTCACACCCTCAAAACTATTCGATCGCTGCATCCAGAAACGCGGTTAGTATGCTACAGCCTGGATGATATGATGAACCCGGGAAATCAGTCTAAATATTATCTACAATCAATTCCTATTTACGATGTGCATTTCACATCAAAAAATTACAACCTTTCAGAGCTTTTAGAGTTGGGGGCCAAACGCGTTGAGCGGACCGGAAATGCTTATTCTCCCCACGTCCATCGGCCAATTGAACTGACGGAAGATGATAAGATTCGGTTTGGTGCCGATGTGAGCTTTGTTGGCGGATATGAAGCGGACCGTGCTGAAGTATTGAATCAGCTTGCTGGGCGCGGTATCTTCGTACGTGTCTGGGGAAATAACTGGGATAAATTTGACAGACCGCATCCTGATCTACGATTGGAAATGGGCCCAGCTTATGGTGAAGACTATGCCAAAGTTGTCTGCTCTTCAAAAATTCTTTTGGGATTTCTTCGGAAGATTAATCGCGATGTAGAAACTACAAGGACAGTTGAGATACCGGCGTTTGGTGGGTTCTTGCTCGGGGAGCGTACTGAAGCTCAGCAGGCGTTGTTTCACGAAGGGTTGCATGCAGAATACTTTGACTCTACTGAAGAGCTCGTTGAGAAGATTGAGTATTATCTCAAGCATGAAGAGATTCGGAAACGGATTGCCGCCGCTGGACGGCGGCATTGTATTGATCGCGGATACAGCTATGATATTGAGATGGCAAAGGTGATTGATATGGCACTTGATTTGTGATGTCTTTGACCAAGTCGTCTAGTAGAGCTTCAATGTTGACTTGATCAAAATATTGGTATCGTCCGGAAACTGGGGGGCTAACATAGAACCCTCGCTCCCTGGAACACAATCAGGGCGTCACCGATAACCTGCTTTCGTTCCTGCCAATGGTCTCTCCATCCGGTCGGGTGAAGCAGCTTGGCAATGACGATACGCGCCATCTTCGCGGCTCCTTCTTCACTCCATCCGAACGCAATCTTCTTCAAGCGCCGACCGACTTCTCGCATCACCCTCTCGATCATTGAATTCGTCCGGGGACATCGAATCCCCAGATCCAGCCATGCACCCAGGTAGGTGAATAGATTGTTCTTCGCGTTCGACACGTAGTTGGCCGCCATCACGTAGCCTTTTCGATCCAAGGATTCGACCAGAAGATCCAGGCCCTTCTCGGCTTGTTCATAGCGGAACAACAATGCTTCCTTATCGTGATCGCTGATTTCATCCACCGTGCCTTCGGGGAGTTCAATGGCGATCAATTCACTCAGTCCTTTCGCCCGGATCTTACGCTCCTGCAGGCTTGCGCCGTCCTGCCACATGCGATACCCAAGGTCGCGGGCAAAATGCCAGTGACAGCGCTGCACATTTTCTGCAAGATGCTCAAGTCCTTCCACCATGCCCGGTTCCCCGTCGACCACCAGGTTGTCCGCCAGGTAAAGCTGCTTCTCGGAGGCTTCCTCGGGTGGGCTGATCGATTCACCGATTTCGGCCCAATTCTGTCCTGACCAAGCGCCCATTGGTATCGCATTTCCCTGATAATCAATGCCTAATACTACTTTCACTTCGCCCCGATTGTTGATCCCGGCGTCCTCGTCTGGCCGCCTCTTGAACCCGGTCCCGTCAGGAAGAATTTGGGCCACTTCACCTCGCTGGTTGGCCACTTGATCGCACGGGCTCGCCTTGATCCAGTCGTGTAGCGTGCTCTTCGGAACTTCAATACTCCCTACAACTTTGAGATGTGCGCTCGTGCGTCGGTAGCTCTGATCGGCAATCACATTGGCAACGATTTCCTCGAGTTCCACTGACTTTCGCTGATGCC
>JANQJH010000105.1 GCA_028281705.1 Verrucomicrobiales bacterium | reverse complement strand
ACGGCTCCTCAACCGACACCTACCAGATCTTCTTTTCGGTGAGCTACAATCACTCCGTCTCGGCAACGGGAGACGACGCGGAAATCGAATCGGACCTGGAAATCCATGTGGACGACACCGAAATCTGGCAAAGCGAGATCATTTCCGATCTCCTGGTCGGCAATTCCGCAAATGACGTCCCAACCGGTGACTTCGGTGGCACCATCGGCCGCATCGGAGTCGAGGAGTTCAGCCTCACCATAGCCCCCGGGGCCCTGCGGACCATCTCCCTCGACTACACCATCATCGGCGCCGTCTATCAGCCAAACAGCAGCGTCACCGGAAATGCCTCTTACTTCCTCTCGATCGACGATATCCGGCTGATTCCCGAACCCTCCTCCTCGATCCTCCTCGCCCTGGGAGGATTGATGCTTCTGCGCCGCAAACGCTAGCCGCGTTCCGAGAGCCGGCCCCGCCAAGGGTGTCCCCAAAAATGGGGATTGCCAGCAGCCCGGTGGAGCCGAAAAGTCCTCGCTACCCGGTCGTCCAGACGACAGGTTTCCAAGCCGGCTCCTTCTCAGCGCGGGAGTCACACTACTCGGATGCCCACTTGTTTCGCAGGCAGCCAACATCACTACTCAAACCGCTTCCATGGCCACTTCCCGCCTCTCTCTCCTGATCGCCGCCTTCGTCGTGACACACGCCGACGCTGCTCCCCCTGCTCAGATCGACTACGGCATGCCGGCGAAGATCGCGGAGCGGCTGCAGGAACCCCGCACCGAGGAAGGCGAGCGTTCGGTTTCCTTTTCTCATGACGATCATCCCGCCTGGGCCACCGGCGAGAACGTCAAGCACAGCTTCCGCGTCATCCTGCCCAAGAAGCCTCGCCCCAAGATGCCGATGCTGGTGATCCTGCACAGCGTCGGTGCGGTGGAGCTGGGCGACCGTCAGTATCCGTGGAGCCCCTATCACAAGCTCGACGAATGGGGCTATCAACTCATCTTCAGCCAGTCGCGCGGCGGCAAGGCCGGATGGTGGGGCCACAATGAGGTGTCCGGAGACCCCGCCGCCTACGCCGATCGCCACGGCGCCGAGGAAAAACGGATCCTCTCCACCGTGCACTGGATCGCCGACAAATACGGCATCGACCGCGACCGGATCTACCTCAGCGGCGTGTCCATGGGCGGAAGCGGAGTGCTGGGCAACGGGATGGGACGGGGCGATGTCTTCGCCGCGGTGCGCGCCATCGTCCCGGCCAACCACCAACACTTCGATGTGCGCACCAAGGATCCGGGCATTCCCGATCCCCCGCCGCTCATCTACCTGTATTCCCAAAACGACGTCTGGTCACGCGGGCACCGGCAGGTGCGCCAACAAATGATCGAGCGCCACATCGCCCTCTTCTCCTCGTGGGGCCCCAACGGCCACGCCTACTACGACCCGCTCTACCACGAATCCGTGATCGGTCTTCCGTGGTTGTCCATCAAGCGCAATGAGGCCTACCCGGTCTTCACCGAAACCACCACCGACGATGTCTACCCGGGCGGCGATGCCAAAGAGTACGACCCGTTCGGACAAACCAACGGATACTTCCGCTGGAAGGTCATCTCCGACACTCCGTCCCGGTTCGAGATCGAGCTTCGGCTGATCACCGCCGAAGAACTAACCAAGACCCACCAGCGCCTCGAAAAGGATCTCGCCGGTCACGCCGTCCAGCTCAACGAGAAGATCGAGCGCAACCCCAACCACGGCCCGACCGCCCATCACCTGAGGCTCATCAAGCCATATCTCGACTTGCGCGCGAAGCGCGGCGAACCAACCCCTCCCGCCGAATCCACCGCACACGTCGCGCTGCGCCGGCTTCAGAAGCTCACCACCAAGGCCGGCG
Organism: Verrucomicrobiales bacterium; assembly: GCA_028281705.1. Lineage (GTDB taxonomy): Bacteria > Verrucomicrobiota > Verrucomicrobiia > Verrucomicrobiales > DEV007 > JAACDM01. The sequence continues at coordinate 1,170 of JANQJH010000105.1, read as the reverse complement.
ACACCTTTGCCTGGCGACTGGTGCGGGATGAAAAGACCGTAGCACAAGGCCAGGCCCAAATCGTCGATCGCAAACCGTTGTCAGTCGGACGACTCACCGTCACCTCCACCCCGGCTCGCCTCACCATCGAGCGCCGGTGATCTCTGATACGGTTTCCAAGAAATAATCGGACTGCTCCTCGGCATCGCTGCCCCGGTCCCGCAGTACGAAGTAGGGCCAATAGAGGACAACGGCCTGAAGGGCCGTCAGACCACAGCCCAGGCCTTCAGGCCTGGGTCCAAAACACGCGCAGTACAAATGCGGGCTGAAGGTCCGCCAGAACGCGCCCCATCGCCCCCTCCCCTAACAAACGAACAGGGCGAGGAAACCCTCGCCCTGCCGGAAGTTGAACAGCTCACCTGAGCCAGAATTCAGCACGTGCCTCAGGCCATTCCCTGAGCCGCCGCGGGGCCCCGGTAGGTCGCGTCACTAAATCCGAGGATCGGGTAGAAAATGAAGCCAAGGAGCGCCAAGCCCACTCCAAAGCCTCCACCCTTGCCAAAGGATTTCGCGACATCCAGGCACAGGATGATCCAGAACACGATACCAGCGATGTTGAGGATCGGCACGAGAAAGAAAATGATCCACCAAATCGGACGGCCCGCGATTTCCAACAACACTATGATGTTGTAGACCGGCACAATGGCCGCCCATCCCGGCTTGCCCGCCTTCGTAAAGACCTTCCATAGCCCGACGATGACCAGAACGATCAGTCCCAGGTAGAGGAACAAGAAGACGCCGAGGGCTGCGAACACACCGGCACCGTCAGCACCGCCACCACTAGTGTAACCTAATAGGTCTATGGTTAGATCTTTCATCGCCCTATCGAATACCCATGTGAACGACAAAAGGAAAGAAGGATTCGGTGTTCTTCATGTGAATATCTCTCCCTCCCGACCCCCTCCCGCCGGCTGATGGCGTTTCTCCCACACCGATCACCACATTTTGCCCAATTCAGGCGGATTTGACGTCCCCATCGGCGATTCATCCTGATTCAGTTCCCGCATGTTTTGGTGGATGCCGATGTCCCCATCGGCATGACAGTGCCCCCTCCATCAAGAGGTCCCCAAAGGTAGGGACGGCTCGCCGAGCCGTCCGCCGCGCTCACCTTCTTCCTCAACCACCCCCTAC
>JANQJH010000062.1 GCA_028281705.1 Verrucomicrobiales bacterium | reverse complement strand
TGCGCAGACTCCCTTGTTTGAGGGTCGTTCCCAGGGTGTCTTCGAAGTCGAAGACGCCCCGCCCACCGCTGTCGTCGAAGGCCAGGGCACGGACGCAATCAGCTGGGGGCGCGCCGTCGATGCCACGACGAGCGCCAGTCGTCTCGCGTTCCAAGGGCATGCCTTTCGCCTGGGAATCGACGGGCCCACGACGCTCGGGTTCTTCCAGATTCACAATGGCAGAACCACGGAGGGATCGACGGTCGATGCGCTCAATGCCAGACTCACACTCACCTTCTTCACCCCAAGAGCCGCGACCTTGGAACACCTCCTCGCTCTCGAAGTCGATACGACGGAGAATTTCTCCGACGGCAAGGCGAGCGCTGACCGGATCAGCCTTCTCAACCCCTATGCGAGAACCGCACTGAGCCACCAGGGAGAGTTCTATGGTCTGCGCCTCCAACTCGGCCGAGCCACCGCTCATGCCGTGACGGAAACGGAGCAACTCTTTCTCCTCGAAGATGCCTCCACCACCATCCCCCTTGAGGCCGTGGTTTGCCGGGCTCTGCCAACCGAGAGTCGGGAGCCGCAATTCTCTTTCGAAAAGATCGCCGGCGGCGATGAACTTGTGGTCAGCGGCAATGGTTCGCCAGAGATCGTCTCCGGACAGTCCAGTGATCCCTCGGCTGCGTCCCCGTCTCGATACGAGTTGTTGCCACCCACCACCGTGCCTCCTCCGGAGATCCGCACGGAAATGTCCTTCGTTGTGGGAACCATGCGATTCTTCAACGGCTCCGTCCGCAGCGAAACGGCGGCCGAAACCGCAGTCATTCGGATGCAATGGGGCCCGAACGAATCCCATTTCGACTTCCCCATTCAATTCATCACCACGCCCAACCATGGTTCGGCCCGAGCTTCGGCGGACAGCGTTCTGCTCACCGCTCCGGTCTCCTCCCAGACCCTCACCGTTCACGGGATTCCCCATGTCGCGCGGATCGCCTGGGCCAACCCATCCCCGGGCGGCTACACCAGCCCCGTGGCCTTCGCCGTGGAGGAAGGCGTCAGCGCCGAAGCAGACCTCGTCCTCATCTTCACACGTTTCACCCTTCCACGACGTCCCTTCAGGCTCCATGTTTCCACACCCTCCGACCGAGGGCTACTCTTCTCCTGGCCATCGCATCCGGGCAACGTCTACCAACTGGAATCCTCAACCACTCTTGAAGATTTCCTTGCCGATGGAGATCCCCTGACGGCCTCCCACTCCACCACCCTCGTTTCACGGACTCTCCCAGCACAAGAGGCACGCTACTACCGAGTCGTCGACCTGGAGTGAGAGCCTCTCGCGGATTTGATCGCAAAGGCGCTTTTTCGACGCAGCTCCCGAGAAAGGGGTTAGACTGGCCCCATGTTCGGCAATTCCTACGATTTCGATTCCGACTCCCGCAATGGCAAGATGTCGGTGAAGAAGCTTCGGTGGATTTTGGGGAACTATCTGAGAATCATCATCCCCGTCGCCATCGTCCTTGTCGCGTTGGGAGGCGTCTTGCTCATCGTCTGGTTGAACTCGCCGGAGAAACATGTCGACACGGAGGAATCCAAAAAGCGCGGATCTGCCGAGTCACCCGCGCTGGAGATCACCCAACCCGAGGTCACCGGTCCGACAACCTACGCTGAGGCCATTTTTCAATCGAGGCGAGACGGGGAGACTCCGGATCGAGTTCGCCTCTGGATGAAGAGCCTGATGGACAAGGGCCCAACGGAAGAAGACAGGGCTGCAGCTCTCCTTTGGCTGGCGGATGATATCCTGGATTCGCTCCCCTCGGTCCCTGCCATGGAACGCGCCGACTTATCGAATGAGGCCGAGCGTTATCTCAAGCGGGCCATCGTCATAGGTCCGAAAAATGAAGCAGCCCACGACACCCTGGCGAGGCATTATCTGAGGCTGGGCCGACGTGGTGAAGCAATCGATCTCCTTGGCAAAGTGGTTCGCGATTTCCCGGGATTGGGAACGCTACTGGCTGAAGGGGTCGATGTGAACCGGAAACAAGCTGAGCAAATCGGCCCGCTACTTGAAGGCTCTCTAGCGCATTGGCGTGAGGCGACAAAGAAGGACCTCACGGATATCAGAGCACGCGTCCAGCTCGCCGTGACCCAAGTGCTCCTGGGCGACGATGCGCCGGCGATGGCCATCCTCGATGAACATCCGGTTACCGAGAAACACGAGAGAGATTCCCTGTATGACGAATTGGAGGTTTCGCTGCGAATCCGCCAAACCATTCGAGCCCTGCGCCAACGCCCGCCGAACGTCGAAGACGCCGTGGATCACCTGGAAGAGGCACTCACCGTTGCGCCTGACGACTACCGGGCCATTCTCTGGCTTTCAGATCTCGGGGTGAACGGTGCCGCCTTCAGGCCTCGAATAAGCGCCTTTTTCCAGAAGATCGCAGAACGAGAACAAGCCGTCTGGAGAATCCACCTCGCCCTCGGCCTGCAGTACCTGCCGGACGAGGATTACACCACCGCCTCTCTCCATTTCGCACGAGCCTATGCCCTCCATCCGGGCGACCCCGTGCTGGCCAACAATCATGCCTGGTGCCTGGCAAACCGAGACGATCCGCAACTCGAAGAGGCGCTCCGAGTCTTGGACCGAGTGGTCAAGGAGAACGAGAACTTCAGCCTCAATCCAGAGGTCAAGGCGACGCGCGGCAAGATCCTCGTCAGGCTGGGCATCAAGCAAATGAACGAGTCACAGCAAGCCCAATTCGGCACCAAGCGGCGCGGCCGAGAGCTGATCATCGCCCATACACACCGTTCGCATGCCGACCTCTTTCAAGGGCTTCCGCAACAAACGGACGAGCCCTAAAATTACTAATCGTCGTTCAAGCGTTCCGTCGAGTTTCAGACGACCGTCGTCGCAAGGCGCCAAAGCCGCAGAAAATCGATGATTGATGCGGTGGCTCTGCCGCTTGAAAGCCTTCCCTTGCCAGCAGGGTAGTCTCGCATAGATGCCAAAATTCGCGCGGAGTCGTCACCCGGCGGATGGCGTGCTCGAAGGCGCCATCGTCATCGATCCCTTGGGCGATGAAGACCATGTACTTCTTCATTTTCTGCACATGTTTCCGCTCATCAAACCGCGTGGCACTCGCCGTCCCCTCGTAGAGAGCTCGAATGTAGGCATAGAGATCGGCCAAGGTCGGTCGGCAACATTTGCTCTGGCCCAAGCAGGCCGCTCGGAGTTGGGCAAAGAGCCAAGGATTGCGGATGGCCCCGCGACCCACCATGAGTCCGGCCGCCCCCGTCTGATCCAACAACGCACGCCCAGTTTCAACCGACACGACATTTCCGTTGGCAAACACCGGACATTCCAACTGATCGACCGCCGCACGAATCCACTCCGGGTGCACCGGCGTGCGATAGCGCTCCTCCACAGTACGGCCATGAATGCTCAAGGCGTCGAGTGAATGACGGGCGAATAGGCCTAACAGATCTTCGAACTCTTGGGCTCGATGATACCCCAAACGCGTCTTGACTGTAAATCGACCCGCAATCGCATCGCGCAGATGACCCAGAATGGCATCCAAATGTCCCAAGTCACGCAGGAGCCCCCCACCAGCCCGCTTGCGGCAAACGACCGGCGCGGGACATCCGAGATTGAGATCGATTCCCGCCACCGGGTGATATTTCTCTAACAGTTGCGCTGTCCGCACGAGATCGGGAATCGACTGGCCAATCATCTGCGCCAGGACGGGTTTCCCACTGCGGTTCTCGTCGATGGAACGCAAAATCGATTTCGACAAGCGAGAGTCCGCGTGCACCCGAAAATATTCGGTAACATAGACATCCGGCCCACCGCCATGGCTCTCCATGACCCGCATGAACGGCAGGTCGGTAATCTCCTGCATGGGGGCCAGGAGGAGAAGCGGACGGTCCTTGGGGAGTAATTCCTTCATCCCTTAAAAACTTAAACTCACACTTAAACTAATCTCAAAGTTTAAGTGTAAGCTCATCACCACTGCCAGTGCATCAGTCCAAGGGCACATCGTGATATCGGAGCGCCCATTCACGCATGTAGCGGACCTCCTCGGGCACTACCCGGTAGACGATCAGCTCGGGGTTATCCGCCGCGCCCAAGTACTTACGGAGGAGCGGGTTGCTCTCCCAGATCTCGTGCAGCACGGCGGCGTCGCCTTCCACTTCGGCCCGCCCAGTGATTCGCACTTGATCGTGGTTAGGCGCCAGGTAGCAGAGTTCGACTTTGGGGTTCCGGGCGATCTGCTGCGTTTTTTGATAGGAGCGGAGGTTGGCCACGTGGACGGTAAACCCGTCGGTCCTGACCGGAGAAACGGGGCGCACGCGCGCCTGGTCACCATCCGCGGTGGCAAGCTGGGGAAACTTGGCCGCGGCCATCGTTTCTTCAGCCAGGCGACGAACGTCGTCGGGGGAGAGCTGCTCTTCTGGGGGGGACATGTTCCTTGCGAGATCTTGGGGTTTGGCAGAGCCTTAGGCAATGTGGCGTTTCCTCATCCTGGTACTTTTTCTGGGACTACTCGTGATCGTACCGTTCCTCATCTGGGGTCAAGGGATGGAACACCTCTGGACCATCGCCAAGTTGGAGAGTTTCGGAAGCTGGGCATGGCTCGTCGGGCTGGCGCTGCTCGTGGGCGACCTCCTCATTCCCGTGCCCTCCACCGTGATCATGAGCGGGTTGGGTTACGTCTACGGCGTGACTCTGGGCGGTGTCCTCGCCTCCCTCGGCGCCCTCGGAAGCGCCGTAACCGGCTACACGCTCTGCCGCTGGATGGGGGAACCCATGGCCGCCCGACTCGCGGGAGAGCGCGGCTTGAACCAAGGGCGATCCGTCTTCGATCGCTGCGGCTCGTGGCTCGTGGCCCTCTCGCGTTGGCTTCCCGTCTTGGCGGAAGTGATCGCCTGCCTCGCCGGAATGACGCGCATGTCGAGGAAGCGCTTTCTCTTCGCCGCCAGCTGTGGGTGCATCCCCATGGGCTTCGCCTTTGCCTGGGTCGGTCACCTGGGTGAGCGATCTCCCGGGATCGCCCTCGCCGTCAGTGCCCTGGCCCCGCCACTTCTCTGGTTCCTCGTCGGCCGCCGGCTGACTCTCCAGGCCCCCGAATCGGAAGGCCTCGCGAACACCGCCGCGAGCCGAAAAAAGCGAGGGCCAGGATCAACAAACCCGCACCGCTAGGCTCGGGAATCACGCGAGCCAGCGTGAACATCGGCTGATCGATGATCTGGCCGAGACTGCCGCGGTAAGTCCCAAACTCACCCACAATCAACTCACCCTCGCCCTCTGCCAAAAGGGCCGGTTCAATGCGGTTTGGGTCCGGTAAGAAAACCAGATCATGCTCAAAAATGAGCAGTTCCTCGGCATCGCGAAGCATCCCTTGATTGGAAATCACGGTGTAAATCTTCTGCCCCGCCAGGGCGTCATTCTCGCCCACGGCCTGGGTGATCGCGTCTTGATAGAGCCCCGGCAATCCATTGAAGAAGACGGCCGTCGCTTTCCCGAACTGGACGAAGGCCTCTTGCAAATAGGTCAATTCCCCCTCCTCGACGGCCTGCCGGATGGCCGCGCTGCTCACGTTGAAAGAGCCCAACCAGACAATCCCGTTGGTGAGAATGCTACCGTCTTCCCGGCCGAGAAGGCTCGATTGGGGACCATTGAAGTTCGTCACCGTGACCGTGGCGCCCTTCACCGGCATCGGCACGAGTGTGAGCGCCCAGAAAATCACGGCGTTCAGAACAAAGAACACGCACCGCACGGCTCTAACTGACATTGCTACCATGCCAGTGCAGTTTGTGCCGGAGGGTGCGAAAAAACGACTGATCGGGCAAGAAGGCCAGCTGTACCTGCTCCTGGGCGCGCCGGATCACAATCCGGCTGTGGGCCGGCACTCTCTTTTCCGATCGTCCGTCAAGCGTCACCACTACCTGATCCGGAGGTTCGACCGCCAGGATCTCAACCACGGCGTCGTGGCGCAAGACCACGGAACGATTCGACATGGCGTGCGGACAGATGGGCGTGATGACGAAGACGCCACTCTCCGGATCGATGATGGGCCCGCCGGCCGAGAGCGAGTAGGCCGTGGATCCCGTGGGGGTGGAGACGATCAATCCGTCAGCACTGTAGTGATTGAGATACTCACCATTGACATGGGTCTCCAGGTGAATCATGCGCGACACATTTGCCCGGCAAACCGACACCTCATTCAATCCGAAAAAGATCTCCGGTTCTTCCCCCTCCGGCGTCACCGTGGCCTGCAGCATGGAGCGGTTCGAGAGCTTGAAGGAGTCGTTCTTGATCCAGCCGCCTACCTGATCGATGTCCTCCTGGGTCGCGCAGGTGAGAAATCCCAAGGTTCCGATGTTGATCCCCATGATCGGCACCTCGATTCCCACGGTCTGCCCCACGACACGAAGAATGGTCCCGTCCCCCCCTAACACGACAAGGAGATCGACCGACTGCGCCAGTTCACGCAGGTCAGGGCCCTCGGTCGCCGGCGTTTCCTCGAACAGGCGAGCAGAATTTCTCTCCACCACGAATTCCAAATCCGACTTTCGCAAGTCGGCACACAATTGCGTCAGCACTCGGCGTGCATCGGGTTTCGCGATGTTCGCCGTGATGCCTATTCGGGTTGCAGCCATGCGAGAAATTCCTGATTACCATCCGTGCCCGTAATCGGGGAGTCAATGACCTCGCGCCACCGAGCCTTCAGAGTGGACTCCGCAAAAGTGCGGATCTTGGCCACCGCACGCTGCCGCAAGACCTCATCTCGCACGATGCCTCCTTTGCCCACCTCTTCCCGCTCGAGCTCAAACTGAGGTTTGATCAGACACACAAGATCCCCACTGCTCTTGAGGATCGGCCAACAAGCCGGGAGAATCAACGTGAGCGATATGAATGAGACATCGAGGACAATGAGATCTACCAATTCATCAACATCATCGGCGGTCATGTGCCTCACATTGAATTTCTCGCGGACGACCACCCGAGGATCCGATCGCAGCTTCCAAACTAACTGATTGGTCCCGACGTCGAAGGCATACACCTTGG
>JANQJH010000054.1 GCA_028281705.1 Verrucomicrobiales bacterium | reverse complement strand
TGGACCTGCCGGTGATCTTTGGCAAAGTCCTCGGGGTGGTCGCCGGTAAAGGGGACACCGGTGGCTCCCCATTGGCGGGCGTAACGCTGTAGGGTAGTGTCCGTGGAATGATGGGATCTGTTCTTGGAGGTCATGGTAAGATATTGGGTAGCTCCTCGATTAATGCCGCTCGTAGTTTTGGCCGTCGTATTCGCTATTGAGGTGGAGATTGACCAGGTGAGCGGCGCCTTGATAGTGACCTTTGTGGTAGACTTCGAGAATGGGGTCGCTCTGGAAAGGGTCGTAACGCAACTCGATCCGGCGTCCGCGCAGACTCAGAGGGACTTCGTAGAGTTGGTTGAGGACGCGCACGGTGCCGTTCTTGCGTACCGTCCGCTCGATCCGTGTGTAGAAGAGTTTGTCGAGAGCCTGATGGCTGAGTTCGAGTTGGCGGAGGTGCTCTGAGCCGTCTTGGAAACGAGCTTGGGGGCTGGTGCCGATGCCGCTGTGAGTCCGAGTATGGTATTCGCGCTGGATCCAGAGAGAAAGCTTGGCGTTGAGATCTTCCAGGCTGTGGACGCGTTCCTCGGGGAGGTTGAGGATCGTTTCGAACCCTAACTGAATGCTGTAAATGACTCTTTCCGCCTTGCCCTTGCTCCAGGCGTGGTAGGGCTTGTGGTGCAGGAGCCGGATGCCGAGGTTGGCGCAAACGATGTGGGTGTGTTTACTGACGAAGGGGGCGCCGTTGTCGGCGTAGAGTTTGTGGGGGACGCCCCGGCGGAGGATGGCTTGCTTGAGGGCGTGATGAAAACTCTGCGTATTTTCGCTCGGGTAGTAGGCAGCGTAGGTGATGAGCCGGCTGTGGTCGTCGATGAGGATGGCGAGGTGGGTCGTGATGGTGTGGCCTTGTGGGCTGGTGAGTTTGGGGCCGGGACTGAAGTCGGTCATCCAGAGGTCATTGGGAAAGGGAGCTTCGAAAGCTTTGCCGGGGCCGTGGAGAGCATCGAGTTGAGCACGGCTTTGGCGATGGAGACCTCGATCTCTGAGGAAACGGTAGATGGTGGTTAGGGAAGGGAGGTTTTCGATTTGATCGTGTTCCACCCACCGACGGTAGGCAACCTTGACGGGGATTTCGGGATGGGCCTGCCGTTGCTCGATGAGCCAGTCTTGCTGCTCCTTGGTGAGGCTGCGTTTGTTGACCTTACCTCTAGCAGTTTTTGTGAGGGCTTTGAAGCCACCCTTTTGATAGGCGTACCACCAGTCTTCGAGAGTGCGGGCGGCGAAATGGGTGCCTGTGGTATCGGGCCAAGGGCGTGAGGCGGCATCCCTGATAGCCTCGATCAGGGTGTGGCCTAGGCTTTGTTGGTGTTGGATATGGCTGACCGCGCTGTAACGGATGAGAGCGCTCTGTTCCTGAGGAGTGATACGGTCTTGATCGGACATGCGGGACCACTATGCCCACGGACTTACTAGCGAAAGTATAACGTTCTGTGGGAACTCGATCCGAGATAATGGGATGATGCGAGCTGGCGCCGATCACATCCCGCTGGGGCGCAGGCATCGGTAGTCCCCAAGAAGGCTCTTGCCGGCCTGCGCGAGTTCGCAGAGGATGTCACTGAGAGTGCCGCCGGTTCGCATCATGGCTTGCCAGAGGCCTTTGGGGCACTCTCCAAACGGAAAGCGCTGCCCGAAGTATTCGGTGAGACTCTGAAGCCGAGCGGCACTGCAGAAGCGCTTCCAAGCTCTCTGGGGCAGCTCGGTGTTGGTAGGTTTTGGCGGTTGCTCCGATTGCTCTTCAGCGGCGGAGCATTGCCGCTGGAAATGGTCCTCTAGTTGAGGGACTGGAAGCTGCCAGTAGGGAAGCATCTCATCGGGGAGAATGCTGAGAGTCTTGCCGGTGAATTTGCAGAGGCGCCTTGGAATGGCGACCATGGAATTGCTGTGGGCATCGGCGTAACGCATGTAGGTCCCATGCTTGAGGAGGCAATCCTCGGCGTCATCATGGTTGAAGGGGCATCTGAACTGAGCGGATCGGAAAGTGCTGAGGCGAACTTGCATCCCCTTGTCGAGCGCAAAGCAGGGGGATCCGCCATCTTTGTTCTCTGATTTTTTTGGATCCCCGAACGACCGGCGCAAAATCACCTCTCCCGTGGGACGAGGCCCACGGGCTTGAGTGACCTCTCAGGGCCCCCGTTCCCACGGTCCAGACTGGCACGGAACAGGAGTTGAAACCCTCAGTCTTTCGAAATGATGAGCTTATAACCAATAAGTGATATAAGCTCCTATCGAGGTGCGATCCTAACCGAGGAGTCGACGGCAGGATTCGAATGTCAGGAATGTCTTGAGAGTCGGCTAGCCGAAGCGCCCACTGATGTAGTCTTCCGTCTCTTTCTTGTCCGGGTTCTGGAAGATCTGCTCGGTCGTGCCCTCCTCCACCAGTTCGCCAAGATAGAACAAAGCAGTGCGGTCGCTCACGCGTGAGGCCTGCTGCATGTTGTGCGTCACGATGACAATCGTGTAATCGGACTTGAGTTCGCTGATCAGTTTCTCAATGCGCATGGTGGCGATGGGATCCAATGCAGAACAGGGTTCGTCCATGAGAATGATCTTGGGTTGCACGGCAATAGCCCGTGCGATGCAGAGGCGTTGCTGCTGACCACCGGAGAGCCCCATGGCATTGTCCTTGAGCCTGTCCTTGGTCTCGTCCCAAAGGGCGGCCGACCGCAAGCTGCGCTCGACGATCTCATCCAGCCCATGCTTGTCGGTGAGCCCCCCGACACGAAGCCCATAGGCGACATTGTCGTAGATGGTCTTGGGGAAGGGATTCGACTTCTGAAACACCATGCCGACGTGCTTGCGTAGTTCGATCGGATCGACGGTAGGATCGTAGATGTCAGTCCCCAGTATACGGATGACTCCCTTGGAAATCTGTGCGCCTTCGATGAGATCGTTCATGCGATTGAGGCAGCGCAGCAAGGTTGATTTACCGCAACCGGACGGGCCAATGAAGGCCGTCACTTGTTTTTCGGGGATCGCGAGCGTGATGTCTGAGAGCGCCTTGCTCTTGCCGTAGTGGAAGTCGACACCTTCGATATCGATGATCGGTGCAGACTCCCCGCTGTCGCTGGGGGAAGTATGGACCGCATCCTCTTCCAGAGAGGGCGTTTCCATGAGAGAGGAATTGGGATTTTCTAGGAGCATTACCATTTGAGTTTCTTTCTGAATTGAATGCGCAGCAGTATCGAAAAGCTGGCGAAGGCGAAGACGAGCATCATGAAAATGAAGACCGAGCCGTATTGCATGGGCTTGTTGTAATCGGACTGTGGGATCTTGGCGGCCACGGTGTAAATGTGATATGGCAACGCCTGGACCTTCTGAAAAAAGAATTCGAACAGGCGGCCGAGGCCGGAGGATTCGAGATCTTGCCAGGGCAGCTTGTCTTTGTGCGCCACAGCGGCGGTGAACATGATAGGAGCCGTTTCACCTGCCACTCGGGTGATCCCGAGAATGGAGGCGGTGAGGATCCCGGGAAACGCGTAGGGCAAGACAGCTTTGCGGATGGTTTGCCATTTGGTGGCACCCAATGCGAGTGAGCCCTCTCGGAAACCCATTGGGACGGCGCGCAGTGACTCTTCGCACGCGGTGATGATGACCGGTAGAATCATCAAAGCGAGTGTGCAGCCGCCAGCGAGCATGCAGGCGTCCCAACCCTCAAGACTGAGATAGCTGTTGGAGAAGGGGAGTTGGAAGTGGAAAAGTGAGCGACCGGCGGGCTCGGCCACGATGTTAGGCACGGCATAGCAAAAGAAACCCAGGCCAAAGAGGCCGAAGACAATGGAGGGGACTCCGGCCAAATTGAGAATGGCGAGACGGATGCCTCGGATCGTCCGGCCTCCACGGCTGTACTCGCTCAAGAAGATGGCCGAGGCCACGCCGATGCTGAGGGCCACCGTCATGCAGATCATGACAAGAAATGCGGTCCCGATCAAGGGGCCGAGAACTCCCCCAGCCGAGTAGGAGTAGGAACCGATGATGTCGTATTGGCCGTCGGGATGAGCCTCACGCATGGCTTCGAACTGATTGGCCGACTGTTGCTGAATCTCGCCTTCACCGTCTTGGTAGACAACAAGAGTTTCGGGGGATTTAGTTAGAAAATCGAAATTCACGAATGGGAAATTCGCCTGAAATACTACCGGGGCGCCCTTAAGAAAGATATCGAGGAAGATGAAAGCGGCGCAGCAGAGGATGAAGTACGTGGCCGCGCGGAGGAAGACGCGGATCGCTGATTCCTGCTTGTGCAAGGCGGTCGCCTTGGTGGCGAAAGGATGTTCAGGTACGGCCATATTAGTTAGCGAGCGAGCTGATACTTGAAAACGATCTTCTGAGCGGAGTAATTGATCAGCAGGGAGATGCTGAAGAGGACCATGCCGAGCAGAAAGAGCGCCCGGTAGTGGATGGACCCTTGATCGACTTCGCCGGTTTCCTGGGCGATGATCCCAGTCATGGTGTGCACGGGCTGCGTGATCACACCAATGCCCTCCGAGAAATCGGGGAGGGATATGGATCCTCCGGCGACGAGAAGGACCACCATGGTCTCTCCGATGATGCGTCCGAATCCGAGTAGGATGGCGGCGATGATGCCCGAAAGAGCTCCGGGAACGACAATCCGCAGGATGGTTTGGACCTTGGTGGCTCCCAAGGCAAGAGAGCCTTCGGTGAAGGAGCGGGGAACATTGTTGAGGGCATCTTCTGCTAGCGTGAAAACCGTGGGAATGGCCATAAAGGCGAGAAGAAGGCCTGCGTTGAGCACATTGAGCCGTTCTTGCATGGGAAAACCGGGAACCCAGGCAAGCCACTCGAGCTGGCTGACTTCGCGCAAGGTTGTCCCGAGCACGGCGATGCCGAAAAAGCCCAACACAATTGATGGGATCGCCTGAATAAACTCAACGACCGGCTTGATGAGGTTTTGCTCTCTCCATCCCGCGATCTGATTGACGTAAATGGCAGCGCCGACGGAGAAGGGGACGGTGACGATGAGCGCGATCAGGGATATCAAGATGGACCCCGTAAAGAGTGGGAGAAATCCATAGAAGTCGTGCCAGGAGCTGTTGGTGACCCAATCCTTTCCCGTAAAGAAGGCCAAGACGGAGGGTAAGAAAGGGAAGGGGGTGTCGTGCCGCCAGGCCTTCAGCTTGTCGTTGGTTTCCCCGAGCATTGTTAGGAGCTCAGGGAGTTCTTCTCGAAACCTGGAAAGGTTTGTCTGGGCGATTGTGGTTTGTCCGGAGGCGACAACCTGGCTGCCAAGTTGCTCCAGGTCACGCATCATCTGGGAGGTGACCGCGTGATGAGCATCGATGTTGTCGTAGAAGATCTGGTTGAGTTCGTCGTAGGGCACCTCTTCCAACTCGATGGCTTCGGCGTCGGCCAAGAACTCCGCCCGTCGCTCGGGGTCCCTGGCATTTTCTGCGCCGGCTAGTAGCGCCTCCTTGCCCTTTCGCAAGGTCTCGGCGGCCACCGCCCTCTCTTTGGTTGTCCGGGCGTGGTCTCGGAGTGGGCCGATGAGTTCATCGAGGGGGCGACCGGCTGCCCGGAAAGCCTCCAACTGCGTGAAGAGGTCCTGATACTCGGCTTCGGCCGCGGCCTTCTTGTCGTCGATGGTGCGGTTGAGTTCTTGGATATGGGGAGCGTCGTCCTCGGCATCCGGGTCTGTCGTGATGATGGCCTCGGCAATGTTCTGGAACTCAGTCTCGCTCAAGCTGATCGGCGAGTCGAGTTCTCGCATTCCGGGATCTTTGAGCGCGTCCGTCTTCCGCTCCCGCAGTGTCCTTCGGCGTTCCTCTAGACGCGTGGTCAAAGCCGTGACCTCAGCCTTGGCGGCTTCGATATCGAAACTCTCCGCACCGTCTTCCTCGGATTCGCTGTCCTCGATTTCAAATTGGAGGTCGAGAAGGTTTTCAAAGGTCGTATTGAAAAGGAGGGCCTCTTTGCTCGTCTCCCGTTCGAGCCGTTCGGATAACTCCTCGTAGGCTACTAACAAACCCTGCTCCCGCTTTGAGGAGGCATTGATCTCGCCGTAGTAGGCCCTTGCGAGGTAGCCGGCAGCCTTCTTGTGTTGGCGGCTTTCGTCCTCGAGATAATCGACAAATTCTTGCCCGCTGAGACGGTATAATTGAAGACCGCGGTGGTGGCTGGGGAAGAACTGAAGGGCTTCCTTGGCGAGGAAGATACAGATGAGCGAAAGGACGACGATGGCGAGTGAGGCATTGCCACCGAAGAAATACTTCAGCATCGACTCCCGATTGAGACCGAGAATCTGGATGCGATCCCGTTTTTTTGTGAAGGGGTTGGGTTCGGGAGCGTTCAAGATTTCAAGCCGGTCACGGTAAGGAGCGGCCGGAGACCAGAGCGCATCTACTCTAGCAATCTCCGGCCGCTAACGTAGTTAGATTGTGTGAAAGAGCAAAAACTAGCGGCCGAAGAGCCAACGGGACTTCTGCGGCACGAAACCGACGCGCTCGATCACTTTGCGGGCCGTCTTGTCCTTCCCTGCCCAGCTCAAGAACTTCTTGGCCTCTCCAGTGGGCTTGCCCACGGTGTAAAAATAGAGCTTGCGGG
>JANQJH010000308.1 GCA_028281705.1 Verrucomicrobiales bacterium | reverse complement strand
CTCACGGGGCGCCGCCCGAGTTCGCTCGGTATCTGGGATCTGCCGACGCATTTTCGGCAGCGGGCACCGGACATCGTGACCTTGCCTCAGTATTTTCGCGATCAAGGTTACCACACAGAGAACATCGGGAAGATCTTCCACAATTGGCGGCAGGACGCCTATCGGGGAGACGCGCCTTCTTGGAGTGTGCCGGCTGTGTTGCACTACGCGACTCACGGTTCGGATAAGCCTCAGGTTGAAGGTGCCGTTCCTCCGGACTCGGCCGGGACGCCGCGCTGTGAGATGCGTGATGTTCCCGATGAGGCCTATTTCGATGGACGCGTGGCGCGTTTGGCCGTCGCTGCGCTTGAACGGTGTCAGAAGCGTGCGATTCCCTTTTTCCTGGCAGTGGGATTTTGGAAACCCCACGCAGATTTCAATGCGCCCAAGCGGTACTGGGATCTCTATCAACGCGAGGACATCCCCATGCCGGAGAATCCGCACCCTCCGGAGGGAGTGCCGGAGGTGGCGCTGCACGATGGCCGGGAGATCCGCCGGGGGTTCAAGGATCGCCCCGGCGGAGTACCGACGACGGATGAAACGCGGACGTTGCGCCATGGCTATTTGGCTGCGATCAGCTATGTTGACGCCCAGGTGGGGAAAGTGCTCACGGCACTGGATCAGTTAGGCCTGCGAGAGAGTACGACTGTGGTCTTCTGGTCGGATCACGGCCTTCACCTGGGGGAGCATGGTCTTTGGGCCAAGACCTCGAACTTCGAGCTGGACGCCCGCGTGCCCTTGATCATTTCCTCACCGAAACACGAGCGAGGACGGCGTTCCCGATCCCTGGTGGAGCTGGTCGATCTCTATCCCACCCTGGTTGACCTGTGCGGTTTGGCCATGCCGCCGCACCTGGAGGGCAAGAGTCTCAAGCCCATTCTGGAGGATCCTCGGAAGGTCGTGAAAGAGGCGGCCTTCACCTGGCATCCGCGTCCAGCCTATCCGCCGCAGGGTGAGGATCCGGAAGTGATGGGTTACTCCATGCGGACGGACCGCTATCGCTACACCGAATGGCATCGGTGGAATGACGGGGTCACCATTGCCCGCGAACTCTATGATCACGAAAGGGATCCTCTCGAAAACCGCAACGTCGCTGGTGACAGGGCGAACCAAGCGAGGATGGAGGCCCTCTCGGCGCAGATGCGAAGGGCTTTGAAACTGTGAAGAGGGCGACGGTGTGATTTACAAGCGACTTTTCTCATTGTGGTTGGGCATCCTTGTCCCTTGGACGTGGGCCGATGAGGTGGAGCGTCATCCCAACATTGTCATCATACTGGCGGATGATTTGGGCTACGGCGACTTGGCTTGTTACGGGAGCCAGCAGAATCGGACGCCCCACATTGATCAATTGGCAGCGGAGGGGCTTCGCTTTACGGACTTTCACAGCAATGGACCCATGTGTACGCCGACCCGGGTGGCCCTTCTCACGGGGCTCTATCAGAATCGCTTCGGACGCCGTTTCGAAACGCCGTTGGGGGGCCGCGCGGGGCATGGGGAGGGCTTGCCGGAGGCAGCGGTGACCATGGCGGAGCGATTGCGAGAACAGGGCTATGCCACGGGAATGTTTGGCAAATGGCATTTGGGAAACGAGGCGCCCTTTCTTCCGAGCCATCAAGGATTTGATGCATTCCGGGGCTTGGTCACGGGAGATGGAGATCACCACACACAGATCGATCGCTCGGGCGGTGAGGATTGGTGGGATGGCGACCGGATCAGCATGGAGGAGGGCTACACCGCGGAGCTGATCACCAAACACAGTGTGGACTTCATCGAACAGCACCAGGAGGTGCCTTTCTTTCTTTTCGTCCCTCATCTGGCCATCCACTTTCCCTGGCAGGGACCGGAGGATCCGCCTCATCGGAGAAAGGGGATCGATTACAAGGATGACAAGTGGGGGATTGTGAGAGACCGAAACAACGTCGCGCCCCACGTGAAGGTCATGGTGGAGGCGCTTGACAAAAGTGTGGGAACCATCGTGGCGGCCTTGAAACGTCTACAGCTGGCGGAGCACACCTTGGTCTTCTTCTTGTCCGACAACGGAGGGTATCGAGATTACGGTGACACCCATCATCGGATCTCAGACAATGGTGGGCTCCGGGGTCAAAAAGGAGATGTGTTCGAGGGGGGACATCGCGTGCCGGCGGTCGCCTGGTGGCCGGGCCGGATCCAGCCGCGACCGCCGGAGACGGCCACCGTGATGACCTTTGATCTCTTGCCGACGGTGCTCGGACTGCTTGAGGTCGAGGTTGATGAACTGGGGCTCGATGGGGTGGATATCGGTCCCTTGCTCTTTGGCGAAGCGGACCAGCGGACGCTTCCCTCGCGTGATCTCTACTGGCGGATGGGGAATGAGAAGGCCGTGCGTCGCGGTCCGTGGAAGCTTGTTTTTCTTCCTGGGCGTGCCCCGGAGCTTTTCCATCTGGGGGACGACCCGGGTGAGAAACGCGATCTCGCCGGGGACGAGCCCGATCGGGTGGCGGCGCTCTCACGCTCGTTGGCCATTTGGGAGAAATCGCTCGAATGAGCGAAGCCGGGGGGCGCTGGGCCTTGCCAATTGGCAAAGTTGGCCTAGGCCTTCTGCGTGATCCGACTGCGGCAACTCAAGCTCCCCATCGACCATGACGAGGACGATCTTGATCGTCTGGCTGCGAAGAAGCTGCGGCGGCGGGAATTGCCTGCGGGAGCGTTGAAGATCTTTCAACGTGCCATCGACGCCCGGCAGGGGAAACCTCTGCAATTCTCTTACACAGTGGACGTCGATCTGCCTGAGGAAGAGGCGGAGATGATCTTGCAGCGATCCAAGACAAGGCAAATCGTGCGGACGCCGGACATGAGGTATCGCTTTCCCGAGCGGCACGTTTTCCGACCGGGAAAGCAGCGACCGGTGATCGTGGGCACGGGCCCTGCGGGCCTGTTTGCCGGGCTCTTGTTAGCCCAGCTCGGGTACAGACCCATCCTCGTCGAGCGGGGGAAGATGGCGGGTCCGCGGGCGCGCGACGTGACGCGCTTTTGGCGGACCGGCGAGTTTGATCCGGAGTCGAACGTGCAGTTTGGCGAGGGCGGGGCGGGAACGTTCTCCGACGGCAAGCTCTACACCCAGATCAAGGACCGGGACAATCGTTGCCGGAAGATCCTCGAAGAACTGGCCGCCCACGGAGCCCCGGAAGACGTCCTGGTCAACGCTCGGCCTCACATTGGCACGGATCGATTGATCACGGTACTGCGTGGATTGCGCGAGACCATTCATTCCCTGGGCGGGGAAATCCGCTACGAATCGCGGATGACGGATTTTCGCCTGGAAGGGGACCGGATCGCCGGGATCGTGCTTGCCGATGGGCAGGAGATTCCCGCGGAGGCGGTGATTCTCGCCGTGGGTCACAGCGCTCGGGATGTGTTTGATCTGCTTGTGGAAAAAGGCGTGCCCCTCGAGCCCAAGCCTTTTTCCGTCGGGGTGCGCATCGAGCATCCGCAATCAATGATCGATCGGACGCAGTTCGGCAAGTTTGCCGGGCATCCCAAATTGGGATCGGCGGCCTATCGCTTTGTCCATCACGGCCGGGATCGCCGTTCCGTCTACAGCTTTTGCATGTGCCCCGGGGGGCTCGTCGTGGGCGCTGCCTCCGAACCCGGCCGGCTGGTGACTAACGGGATGAGTAGTTACGCGCGGAGCGAGGCCAATGCCAACGCAGGTTTCATGGTGGAGGTGCATCCCTCGGATCTACCCGGCCGCGGACCCCTGGCCGGCGTCGAATATCAGCGTGAACTGGAGGAGAAGGCGTTTCAGTTAGGCGGCGGGGACTATCGCGCGCCCGCGCAATTGCTGGGAGATTTCATGAAAGACCGGGCGTCGACGGAGGTGGGTTCGGTCAAGCCGTCTTTTCGTCCCGGCGTGACTCTCACTGATTTGCGAAAATGTCTCCCGGACTTTGTCGTCGAGGCGCTGAAGGCGGCCGTGCCCCGGATCGCCAAGCGCTTGCTCGGTTTTGACTATCCGGATGCGGTCCTAACGGCGGTGGAATCCCGGAGTTCGTCTCCCGTGCGTGTGCCTCGTGGCGACGATTTTCAGAGTATCGGCCTACCGGGCCTCTATCCCACAGGGGAAGGCGCCGGCTATGCCGGGGGTATCATTTCCGCCGCGGTGGATGGACTCCGCGTTGCAGAGGCCGTGGCGCTACGTGAGGCGAAAGGGAACGGCGGGACGCCGGTCTCAAGTTGAGGAGGAAACGCTCGATTTACTCACCCACTGCTTCAGCGAGGCGTTCGCGATACGTTTGGCGAGCGTGTGCGTAGGCGGCGAGGGCGTCGCCTTTCTCTTCTTCGGCGATGAAGCGTTCCTTTTGACTCCATAACTGATCCACTGATTTGAGGCACCATTCCAGACTCTTTTGGTCGCGGAGGGGCTGGTCGCCGACTTGGACAAAAATGGGATTGGTATGCGAACTAGGCAAGATGCGCAGGGCTACCCAGCTGCTACCCGTGAGATCCGTCTCGAGGGCGAGATCCTGCATGGAGCCATCGGCGGTGATGACTTGGCTCGCCTGGGGAACGCCGTTGACCAGGAGTTCCACCGCCACGTCGCGCGTGTCTCCGCGGCGGGCACGTTCCAGATGCCAGTACGGCTGCTGATCGAAACGTCGATTGCGGATGACTTCGTTCGGAGTCTCGCCCAGCAGAGCTGCCACCTTGACTTTCGCCTCAATCCGGCCGGGGGCATCGAGTTTGAGATGGGGGGCACCGCTGGCTAACTGAACGCCGTTGACCTCGAAATTGATCAAGTGACTGTGGCCATCGGAGACGTAGGCGCGCCCTTCCTCGATCCCTTGGCACCAACCGTTGTAATCCAGTCTGTCTGGCATTTTGACGTAGGACCGGCCGAGGCCCACGCGTTCGCCGTAGATGCAGGGAAAATCCGTTTCTCCGCTAATGCGCGTTTCGTAGCCGGCATTCAGGGTGTGATACCAGATATTGAGCTCCCAGGGGAACGGAGTGTCCACCGTGGAAATGAAATCCACCGCGGGCACGAGCTTCCCGTCAGGGCCCGGCACTTCATGGGTGACGTCGACGATGTACTCGCAGGCGCCGATGCCGTCGAACGGCGGGATGTCGTAGTTAGGCAGTTTCTCGCTCGGAAGCGCCAGACCCCAGCCGGAGTGCGCCGGACCGCAGATGGCGCCCTGTTGCTGCGCCCAGCGCAGGGTATTGAGACAAAGCGTGGGCCAGTGGTCCTTGGAATTGCCCCCGGGGTACATCTGTTGCTGGAGACGCAGGAGGCAGAGGTGACCGGATTGATGCGATCCGAAGCCGGAAACTTCCACGTCGTAACGCAAGAGATAGGGATACTGGGAAACCTCGTCGTCCTTGCCGGTGAAGAATTGCTTTTGATAGTCAAAACAGGGGCCCCAGGTCAAATTGGCCCCGACCTTCAAATCCTCTCCGAGGCAGTGCCGCATCATGTCCGGCGCGTGAACGCCTTCCGTCGGATTGGTGTAGTGAGCGCAGCCGGCGGCATGAATGTGATGGTCGCCGGACCACCAGCCTAGCAGGGCGGGATCGACCCACCGTTTGAGGGCAAATTTCACGGGACCGGCGTTCTGTTCCACGACGACTTCTCGGGTTTGACGATAGTACTCCGGTCCGCGGGCGCAGGTGATGCGGTAGGCCCCATCCGGGAGCTTCACCGTTTCGCCGCTGGTGCGATAGATTTGCGGGTGAAAGGAGAAGTCCGGTGCCAATCGTTTCGTTTGCGACGGATAGACGCGTCCTGAGTGGTCTCTGATTTCCAGGGAAGCAGTGGTCGGCTCGCCGTTCTCATCCAGGATTTCGAACGTGACCGCTTGACTGGCGGCGCAGTCAAAGGTGGCCACGAGGTCGCTCCGAAACCCCAGGTCCTGGGTGCCCTGGCCCACGGAAAACTCCATCACGGCCGTCCGTTTGCCGGCGTCTCGGCTGTAGATTTGGATGATGCGGTATTCGAGTTCGGCGCCCGAGAGCCGCGGTGTCAACGGCCGCCCGGTAAAGATCTCGAGGTCCATCCAGCGATCACGCACCAGCTCGCCTGGAGAATTGTGCAGGGATTGTGCCTGCGCGCTCGTCACTTTGAGAGGGTGAGTGACGCCGGCTTCGTTATGCACTTTGACCAGGAAAAGCCGCCATCCTTGTTCCACCAGGGAGCGTTTCGTGGGGCCGTCTGCCACTTTGACACGCGACTCCGGATTGATCTGAATGTGAGCCAAACACAGCGGGTCGAGCACCTGCTGCGTCACCGCCACCGCGGCGGCATCGTCCTGGTTGGTTCGGGCTTGGTTCAGCTTCTGTTTCGCCTCATCACTCAGTGGTTGGCCGAGAAAGTCGAGAGCTTCGCTCAGGCGCTCGGTGTGCAACATCAGCGGCTGGGCATCGATGTCTTCAATCATCGGGATGTCCTGCGCGGCCGTGAAGGCACTGAGCGTGCCGAGGAGGACGGGAACGAGAAGGATGGTTTTCATGCCCAGAAGATGCCCGGACAGGCCCGTGAAGGTCAATCCTTCCTTGCAAGCCGAATTCTGGGGCAGGGCCGAGGAGGCGGTTGACGACGTGTGGGCCGGGCAACGAGTCTAGCGCAGCTGCATGGCGCGCCGGACAATCTGCAGATAGGAGGCATTGTTCCCGCCGCGGCCCAACTGATCCGTGAGCAGTGTGGAGAGATCGTTGACGTCTGCCGGGAATTGCTGGGGAACGGCTCCAGGATAGGCGGTCCACGTGTAGTAGCTGCCCCCATCCGTGTGCTCCAAAGTCATGAGCTTGCCGGTCGAGACAAACGAGAGTGAGGCAATGGGACCGATGCTTGCAGGTGAGACCCGGAAGCGCAGATCGGGGAGAGGCACTTGGCTGCTACTGCCGCTGTGGTTGTTGTCGAGGCGTTCCAGGAGCCAGGCGCCCAGCAGTTGTGCGGTGGTTCCGTAATCGGAGCCGTGAACGATCTCGATGGTTTGCAGCGATCGCAGATTGGCCAGGGACCTGGGATCCTCGAAGGCCGCGGCGATGGCGAGGCGGAGATGAAAGGTTCGCGTCCAGTTGAGATCGTGGATGGCGAAGTAATGGGAACGATTCTCATAGCTCGTCCGCAGTTGCTCGAACTCAGGGACAGGATCGTTCCAGAGTTGGGAATCGATCAGAAGCCGATCGACCCGGGACGAGATGCGTTGGTCAAAATGGGCGATCAGGGACGCCTGCCACCAGAGGACGAGTGGAAGATCGGATTCGAGGTTGGCAAAGAGGAGGTTGGTCAGGCGGCCCGGTGAATGCCCGTGCATGCGGAAAGCGAGCTGTTCGCAGCAGACTTCCTTTTGGCCCTCGGGGCCTAGGGAACAGTGGGCCGTGATCCAGGCCTCCGTGTGGCTTTCCGGGCTCGAGGCCAGGGCCTCGATGAGGATGACGCGGCAGGCGTGCTCCAGTGTGAGCTGATGCACGCACTGAGTATTCTTCTGTAGCGCCCCGGGAGATTCGCTGTAGATCGCGAGGTTCATGAGCGAGGCACGCGTCGCCGTCTCGTTGGCGCTCCAGAGATCCCGCAAGCCAGCATCGATCTTGTCCGGTTCCGTGCGCTGACCGAGATAGAGCTCACTGGCTTCAGCTTCAGCTTTGGGTGATGCAGCGCTCATGATTGGGTTTCGACGTTGGGTCGAGAGGAGACAGCTACGGGAAAGAGGCCATGGTGCAAGCGGTTGTTCTCGAGCGGTTTGTTTCTTGGGCTGAGTACGAGACGAAGGTGGTCACGGATGGTGACCATCTCAACTGCTGCCTGGCGCGGACCGTGCGAGGTTGGGGGTGGATGGCGCGGAGCTTCTGTAGGCCCGAGCGGAGCGAGGGAAGCCGAGATACTTCCAAGAGTTGTGGATCGAGCCAGCGCCGACGGCGTCGGGATGAAACAAATTACAGAGGTGAAAGACTACCATGTCGAGATGTTTTGCTGCCGAGGCGATCGCGCATGGGCCTCTATCTGGGTGTCAGCGATCTGTCGAAACCAGCAACTGCCGAACGAAATAGAACCACCCTCTCTAAAGCGTCTCCTCCAATTCCTCGTTTTCCGCGAAATGTAGCCTTATTCCAGCGATAAGCTTCCATCTGAAGCCTCCTCAGCATCCAAACCTTCCCAGAAAACAGGCTTTAGGAGTTGCAAAACAATAAACTACCGATTTAGTTTGATTATGTTAAATAAATGCCTCATGATGGAGGCGTGCCGGACAATCAAGTCGTCGCTCTTATTCGCGCCAAGTTCGAGGCGATTGTCTCGGAGTTGGACGAACGTGGAAGGCGCAGGTGGGCCGCCATTGAAGCGTGTGCGCTTGGTTGGGGAGGTGTTGCAGCGGTGGCAATGGCCACTGGCATTTCAGACCGCACAATTCGCAACGGTATTAGCGAACTGAAGAATCATCAGCAACTTGAACCGACTCGGCAAAGACGGCCTGGAGGAGGCAGGCGTAGTCGAGAGAAAGAACAACCGCAACTTCTTTCAGCATTGGAGGCCTTGGTTGAGCCAACCGAACGAGGTGACCCAATGTCTCCGCTGAGGTGGACGTGCAAGAGCACTCGCACTTTGGCCGAGGAACTTGGATTGGAGGGATTTGTCGCAAGCAGCACCAAAGTCGGTACACTGCTCAAGTCTCAGGGGTATAGCCTCCAGGCAAATAGGAAGACCATCGAAGGCAAACAGCACCCGGATCGCAACGCGCAGTTCGAACATATTGCACAACGCGTCAAAGCGCGTCGACGCTGTGGGGAACCAGCCATCTCCGTAGATACGAAGAAGAAGGAACCGCTAGGGAACATGAAGAATCCTGGGCAAACTTGGCGTCGCAAAAACAGTCCAGTAAAGGTCAAAACCCACGACTTCCCGGACAAGGAACTCGGGAAAGCAGTTCCTTATGGGGTATACGATATCGCAGGTAACCAAGCAGGAGTCACAGTGGGAATCGGGCACGACACAGCAGAATTTGCAGTAGGGGCAATCGAGCGTTGGTGGGAAAGGCTGGGGCGCAGGCGATACAAGAAAGCTCCTCGCCGCATCCTTGTGACTGCAGATTGCGGTGGAAGCAATAGTCCAAGGGCTCGCCTCTGGTTATGGGAACTGCAACAGCTCGCCGACAAGACTGGCATTATCTTTGAAATTTGTCACTATCCACCAGGGACCAGCAAATGGAACAAAATCGAACATCGGCTCTTCTGCCACATTACACAGAACTGGCAAGGCAAGCCGTTGGAATCCCTAGAGGTCGTGGTGAGTCTGATTGGTTCCACCAGAACAAGAGAAGGTTTGGAGGTTCATGCCTGGTTAGATGGGAAGAAATATGAAAAAGGGCGAAAAGTCAGCAATGAAGAGTTTCAAGAAATCGAAATCAAACGAGGCAAGTTTCATGGAGATTGGAATTACGAAATCTTGCCTCGGGCATAACTGAAATCCGGTAGTTTATTGTTTTGCAAACCCTTAGGCTATGAGAAGAGTGTCGATGGCCCGTGCGCTACGATGGTGCCGAATTCTGGTACCGTTGCCGTAGGTGCGTACTTGTGGACGAACTTGACACACTCTTATAATTAGAAATTCTATGCGCCCCTTCACTCAGACTGCCGAGCACAGTGATTCCTCTTCGATCACATCGTGGTTGTCGTTGATTCGGGGCGGAGAAGTAGATGCTGCACGCCATCTCTGGGAACGCTATTTCGAGAAGATGAAAGCCGTGGCTCGCAAGCAATTGCAGGTCCGTCAGGCATCGGAAGCATTCTTTGATGAGGAGGACGTTGCCGTCAGTGCATTTAGAATATTCATCGAATCCCTTGCGAGGAGGAAATTTTCGGATGAACTCGATCGCAGTGATCTCTGGCCTCTCCTAGTCACGTTTACACAAAGAAGAGCCAACAAATGGGCCGATCTCGTACAGCGGCAGAAGCGGGGTGGAGGCGGCGCGCATCAGCGCCAAGTCGATGTGGACCCCAATGAAATCGCCGGGTCGCCAGACCAGTTCTGCGTCCAGGAATGTCAAAGACTTCTTGAACTGTTGGGAGACCAACGGCTCCAGCAAGTGGCACTCTGGAGATTGGAGGGGCATACCATCGGAGAAATCGCCGAGCGGCTGGAGCTATCCAGGTGGACCGTGCGGAACTCTTTGGAAATGATCCGAAGACTCTGGGAATCGGAACTCTGATCGACTCTGATGCGACGGACGTCTGGTATTTTTGAGTAGAATTTCAACAAGTGCCCTCCATTCGGGCATTAATGAGATGGAAAGCTGGCATGAATCCGTTGAATCCACAGGACGACCCTACTGTCATTCGGGGTATATTCGAAACCTGGCAGCGATTCGAAGAGGCGTTCCGCCGTGGGCACAAGCCCCACATCGAAGACTTCTTATCCGAAGAAACCCCGGATCGCAAAAGGCTGATCCACGGGCTGATCGGAATAGAGGCTGAACTGCGTGTCAATACCGGGGACACTCCGACCGCAGAGGACTATGCATCACGATTTCCTGAGTTTGACGACGCTGAACTCTCGCTTCTGCTCTCCGAGGTGGAATCGCTGCGCCGGCACCATGCGCCCGAACGCTTAGGCGACTTCCGGATTCTCCGGAAACTCGGCCAGGGCGGCCTCGGGGTTGTCTACGAAGCTCACCAGGAATCGCTGAATCGCAAGGTAGCCCTGAAGGTTCTTCGCGGCGTTCCCTTTGACGAATCCGTCCGCAGGCTCAAGACCGAAGCACTCGCGATTGCCCGACTCCACCACACCAACATCGTCGAGGTCTACGGATCCGGTTGTGACGATGGGGTACACTACTTTGCGCTCCAATACGTCGATGGATGCGGTCTGGAATGGGCACTCAAAGAAGGGCAACCCGAATTCTGCGATACACTCCCGAATGCCATCACTACTCTGAGAACTGAGGGGACCGCGGAACGCCATCAATTGATCGCTGAGCTCGGATTACAAATCGCCCGAGCTCTCTCTCCTATGCCCATCGAAACGGCGTGCTCCATCGCGATATCAAGCCCTCAAATCTGCTAATTTCGCGGGACGGCAAAACGGTCTATCTCAGCGATTTCGGTCTCGCGAGGATGCAACATGCGGATGAGATGACTGCCACTTTGGGACTCGTGGGGACTCCCGAATACCTCCCTCCGGAAGCTCTCGATGGGCGGTGGGAAGAACGGGGCGATCTCTTCTCACTGGGCGCCACTCTCTACCGCCTGCTCACGCTGCAACCCCTCTACCCAGACTCACACAAGGATCGCGGGAATCTGATCAAGAGGGTTGCGACCGAGACGCCGCCACCGCCGCGCTCCCTCTCTCCACACATTCCTCGCGACCTCGAGACCATCGTGTTGAAGGCCATGGCCCGCGAACCGGAGCAACGCTACCGCAATGCATCGGAAATGGCAGGCGACCTCCAGCGATTTCTGAACCGCGAGCCGATCACAGCTCGGCGCTTGGGCTTCATGCGCCGTTTCGTGCTTTGGTGCAAGCGGGAGCCTGCCCTCGCCTCCCTGACCGTCGCCCTGATTTGTTCTCTCATCATCGGCGCCCTCGCTGCCGAGATGGGGAGGCAGGGCGAACAGCGTGCCAGGGAGGAGACCAATCAGCAGCTCGGCAAGTCGCACCTGAATCGGTGGAACGAAGCGACGAAAAGTGGGAAGGATTTCGAATCGTTGGTGTGGCTTGTAGAGGCCATGAAGATCAATGCAGGGGGCGACACTGCCGACAGGATGCGTCTGGCCAGCACGCTCTCCCGGTTGCCCGCGCTCGAATGGATGTGGTTCGGCAAGAGCGGGCGTTTGCAACATGTTCCCGGCAGATTCTCACCGGATGGTCGTTACGCAGCAGTGGGATCCGCAAGTGGCGGTGTGCAAGTCTGTGACCTTTCCACAGGGAACCCCTCTGGCGTCGAGTTCAATTTGTCCGAATCTGTGGACAGCGCTGAATTCAGTCCCGATGGTCGTTATCTCGCACTCGGAGCAAGTTCAACAGAGAAAACCCTCGTGAAGGTATGGGATACCAGCACGGGATTACCGGTAGTTTCGGATCTGGAGTTCAAATCCATCTCGCTGGGTTTCAGCTTTGACCCTACCGGCCCCAAACTTCTCCTTTCGATGGAAGGAGGTTTCCGACTCTTCGACCTGGAAAACGGCGGTCCAGTGTTCCCCGAAGTAGCTATCGCAGGTTATCGGATGCCCCTCGCCATCACACCGGATGGGTTGCGAATTGTCGGAGCCGGCCGACAATGGAACGCCAAGACAGGCCAAGAACTTCCCGGCGACGGCGATCATGGATCGAGGGGTGTCGTGTATGATATCGATCTCAGTCCCGATGGAACCAAAGCCGCCTTCGTTGGCGACCCGTTCAGGATCTGGAACACTGCCTCAGGTGGGTCGGAGTTCCGGTGGGATCACCTGGCGTCGAAGCTAAAGATTCCGGATTTCTGGGGATTTTTCAACGTGGATTACAGTCCGGATGGAGATTATGTGGCGGCCAGCACCAGTAGTGGAGCGGTCATCGTCGTCAGTCTCGAAAGCGGTGATCTCGCGATTCCCGTACAATTTCACTCTAACGTGGCTTCAGACGTTCAGTTCAGCCCGGGCGGAGACTATCTTGCCACCGCGGGAATGGATGGCTTGGTCAAGGTTCTCGAGATTCCAAGTGGTCGCGCCGCCGTGGCATCGATCCCCCATGAATCTCCAGTAGAAGACATCGAGTTCAGTCCCGATGGCGAGCGATTACTCACAACCACCCGAAATGGCATTTACCGAGTGTGGAACCTTGCCGGAACAACTGGCAATCTCAAAAAACTGATCCCCGGGGCAACCATGATTGCAGATAACCCGTCGCGCCAGGGAATCGCCTTCAGTTTTGACGACGGAGTGACGCGAATCTTGAACCCGGAGACTTGGAAGCCTCAAATGCAGGAATTCGTCCACGATGGTGACATCGCGCACGTGGAGATGAGTCCGGGAGGCGTCCGGCTGGCTACGGTCAACAAGGACGGCCGAACGCGAGTTTGGACCACCGCTGACGGAGCCCTCGAGTTTGCCGCACAGGGGAAGATCGAGCCCTATCGCCTGCGATTCACTCCGGACGACCAACGTCTCTTTCTGTTTTATAACATCATGTATAACCTATTCGACTTAGTGGCGAAACGAGATCTTCTCGTGAGTGCGTCCGTGGATGGGTGGCCTAACCAATACCGCACCTACGACAGCGGAGTTGCATTTGTGAGCGATCGGAACCAGTTCGTCATCGGGGCCACGGGAACCCTCGCCATTCATGACGGCAAGAACGGAGACATAGTGATCTCCCAGTCCTTTCCGACGAGAGGCCTTCATCCGATCGCCGCCACCGGTGACGGATCTTTGATTGCTACTACACCGGGGTATTCGACAGTCATGATTCTGGACGGCGAGAATCTGGAGACGACGGCAACCGTTTCTGTCAACGGTCCAGACACCATGGCTTTTGACGAAAATGGAGATCGTCTGGCGATTGGCTCCTCGAGAAATATCTCACGCGTCTACGGTGCACATAGCGGTCGTCCCATGACTCGGGTCATGCACCATACTGCGCCCGTGAAACAACTCGTCTTCTGTGATCTCGAAGAAACTCGGCTAGAGATGTGTTCTCTTGTCACGCTCTGCGCCGATGGAGTGCTGCGCTTGTGGGACTCGAACACGGGACTACCATTGACGCCTCCGTGGAAACATCCTGGCGCCATCACGAGCCTCACGATTCACGAGGAAACCCGATCGCTCCTGACGACGTCGGAGGGCAGACTCGCCAGAGTGTACGCTTTCCCGGATACAATCGATCAACCGCACGAGGCTTTGATGCATCTCGTCGAACTGTTGTCGCTACGAAGGTTCGAGCGCGGTGGTGAGCCTGTCGTTACCGCAATCTCGGGATTGCAGCTCCTCTGGAAGACTCTCCGGCATTCCCATCCGGAATGGTTTGATCTCAAAGAAGAGGACATCTTGCGTTGGCGACGGATGGAACTGGCCAAGGCCATCGCCGGTCGACGTTGGTACGCGGTACGGTTTCATCTCGATCAGTTGTCGCCGTCGGAACCCGAAGATCTAGAGCAGAAATACACACGTGCGCACGCCTTCGCAGAATTGGGTGAATGGGAATCCGCTAGAACTGTGGCGGAACAAATCCTTGAAATTGAACCGGATAGCTCCGCTACCCGATTGCTCCTGACCCGAGCGATGATCGAATTGAGGGAGACATCGACAGCGAGCCTTTCGGTAGTTCTGCCACCGACGCAGGAGCAGGAGACCAACCGGTCAGACGCAGCCGTGGGGGCACTGCTCAGCCTTCTTCACCACACCAGCGGGCAACTGACGGAAGCGGAAAACGCATTTTGCACATCGGTTGAGAGGTTGGGAATCATCAGGCTTCCGTCAGGGCAGCCCTTTCGTACCCGAACCCGACGTGTCAATGGCGTCGCGATAAGATCATGGCAAACTGTCCTCGGCGCTTGCCAAACTGTGTATTCCCGGGCGCCCGATTGGAAAATCCTCCGTATCATCGGCCTGGCACAGGGAGCCCTGGGGCGTTGGAAAGAGGCCACTGAAACCTTCGGGCTCGCGGCCGAACAGGCGTCCGGCGACGTCAATGTCCAGCTATGCCGCCTTCGCGCTCTTCTTGAAACGGCTGAACTTACCCACCGGGAAGAACTCCCAAGATCGAGGAATGTCAAAGGACAGCTGTTTCAGTCACCCAGCGATTTCGAAGGATTGGATTCCCTTCTAGAATCTGAATCGACTTATTGGCGGCTCAAAGGACGTGCCTGCTACAACTACGAGGAGTGGCCCGTGGCAGTTGAGGCACTTGAGCGCGCTGTGGCTCTTGGCGAAACGGACAATGAAGTTCGCTACCTCCTTCAGGAGGCTAAAAAACACGTCACTGGTCAATAGCTGCCCCCAGTGGCGGGCACAACTATCGCGGTGTGCCCCGAACAGCCACCTTCAGCTTGAGTCGACGCGAGTGGCATCGCGCCCAGTCGTAGTCTGGTCTGCGCACAAGACGACGAACCCCGAATTCGCCCTTCGTTTCCAGGATTCCGCGACGTGCTGAGGCACGAAAAAAGAAATTTCGATTTTTTTCAACATCGGCCGCAGCGATGCGCATTACGAAAAGAGAAGGGGCCCTCCTCTGCGCGCATTGGCAAGGCCTCCATTTCAATCACTCATGAACCTAAGAATCAGAATTCAAACAATCGGTCTCAACTCAACTGCAACTGGGTGAAATCGGGATCCTCTGCGGAACGTAAGGCCGTTTGTGCAATGATTTGTGAAATAGAATATGAATACTCTCACAAAATTCCTTATCGTAGTCGCAACCTTCACCGGCTGTTTGCAAGCTCTGAGGGCTGACATAATCGTTGAAGATTTTAATAGCCCGGCAGGAGCTGAAGGGCGTATATTCTTTGACACTGATATCGTCTACGACGGCATCACCGATGCTGAGGTTCCTGCAGCTTCGGGCGCCGACTTTAACGGGGGGCCATTCTTGAACGGTCAAATAACCAACGGTATTGGAACCATTTCTACAGATCAGAGCGGATTTGGCTTTTTCCTTTTCGGTGTCTCCGGCGGCGGAACAACGAGCGGCCAAGTCTGGGGAACGCCGACGCCGATCCCTGTTACTACCAACACCGATTACACACTCTCGTTCTACCTATCTAACCTAAACACGATAAACAATGCGCTGATTGAACCGTCCGTCAACGGCCAATCACTGGGGTCAGCTGTCTCAGCTGGCGGTGTGGGTACATGGCAGCAGTTTTCCTTTCCCTGGAATTCCGGGCTCAACACAACTGCTGATCTCAGTCTATTCAATCAACGCAACACCGCATTCGGGAACGATTTCGGTCTCGATACGATTGCGTTCACCCCTGTCACTGTACCCGAGCCAAACTCCTTGATACTTCTTGGAATCGGACTCTTGGCCACGATGACGAGATCCCGCGTCCGCCGATGCCGTACTGCTGTAACAAAATAGACCTCCTGCAATAGCAACTTCAATCCAGCGCTCATGGGCCACACGTTGCTGTTTCCCGGCAGAGCCAGAGGGGTTCCCATTGGAGACTAGAGCTCCATGGCGGCGTGGGCCAACTGGTTCCAATAGGTCACGCGGCCTTCACGATGTTTCACGAATCGGAGTTCGCCATCGTGGGAAATGACGAGGCCCGTGATGCTGGTGACCGCGTTGCACAGGCGATAGACCGAGCGGTGCCGCATCCCCTGACTCTCGGTGGCTTCCAGCCTGACCTTCTCGCCTTCCGCATCCAGAGCGCGGGCCACACGCTTGACGTCCGAGAGTTCCGTGATCTCGGCGCCAAATCCTAACAACTCGAAATTCCGCGAGAGGATCACGGCGCCATCGATCGCCGTGAGACTGGCGATGAGGTAGGCCAGTTCGGTGAGCGCCTCGTCGAGGTCCTGCAGTTGACCTTTCTTCGTGGCCTCGATGTATTCCGGCCAGCCCACCCCATGACCGGCTCCCAAATGCAATCCGGCCAAGCCATTGAGAATCTGGACCACCAGGGTCATGAATCGGCGACGGGTGGCCACCGGGGTGAACCGGTATTTGAAGTTGAAGAACTTGTTGTCGATGGAGAACTCTTCCGCCCGGTCGGTGGGAACGAAGAGAAGACTGCTTCCGTTTGACGTGTCTTGCATCGCCCGAATGAGACGCTTCATGAACCCGCGAAAGAGATCGCCGACGAAATCCTCCTGCAAGGGTGCCCATGCGGTGGCCTTGGCGGAATCGCGTGCCACTTGATGGAGGCTGACGACCTCGGTCCGGGTTTCGGCGAAGAGACGGGTGAACCACTCGGCGTCGAGGACGTCCGCGCTCGGCGTGGAAAGCCGGCCGCCTTGGAGGGTGGCGATGACCTGAGAACCGCGGCTCATGGCGAGTTCGCTCGGACCGGATACTTGCACCACCGGCACTTGAGGAAGATCCGGCGGATCCTTGGCTCCGCCATTGATGGCCTCCGCCCAGAGCACACCGGAGTGGACGATGCCCCAGATCTCCCATTTCTTCTCCGAGTTCAAATGGACGCCCAGGAGTGCCCGATGATAATCTGTCGCCGGCGAAAGCCGTCTCAGTTCATTGCGATTGAACCGCCGGGGCTTGACGAAAATCAAGCGGTGCAGGCCTCGCGGCGGGCCATCCGATGCCGGCAAGGTATCCGGCTCACAGAGAAGCAGGCGGAAGCGGATGGGCCGGGCCTCCTCACGCAAGAGGCTCGTATGGTAACACGTCGAGAGCAAGGTCTCGACGTACTTGAGTGCGGGCAAGGTTCGAGACTTGCCCCACTGCTGCTTGACATAGACCGCCAAGTCTCTGGGGAAAGCGTCACGCATCGATCCACCTTCTCTACCACTGTTCCCGGCAGTTCGCGAATAAAAACTTTCTTGAGAGCCTACCTGCCTACCTGCCGAATAACCGAGGGACTGAGGTCCCTCCCACATTCTGAGAAAGTGCTAATCTAACTAACATAATCCGCGTGTTACGGGATCCCCTTCACCAGAGGAAGTGCCGCACGCGAATCTCGGCCGCACGCTCTTTGGCTTCCTCCGAGCGCTCGCCCTCAATAGCGGCCATTTCATCCGCCAGACGAGCGGCGAATTCCCACTGCTGCCGCATCTCGAGCAATGAGATGGCTTCAAAGCCCGCCCGGTAGTACCAAACGGGCGAGGGCTTCTCCCGTGCTTCTCTCTCTCCCGCAGAGTGACGCGCTTTGAACTGACGGATCACTTGATTGAATGCCGTCATGGCCTCGGTGTACGCCTTCATCCTCAGATGGACGACACCTTTGCGATAGAGTGCCTCCTCGCGCCAAATTGGGGGCGCTTCCGGCAGGGCCAGGACGTCATCAAAGACGCCGATGGCCTCCATCCCGCGAGCTGCATCGGTGTCGGCCATCACGGTCAAGCACTCTCCTTTGGCGAGGAGCACGCGAAGAAGCAAGGCTCGAGACGGTTCACTTCCGGCAACTTCATCCCACTGGGCGATGGCATCCGTACGGTTTCCCTGCTGACACAGCGTGAGGGCCTGCTGATGCCGGGCGATCAAGCGGTGTTCCCCTTCGGTACGACCGATCAAGCTGCGCCAGGCTTTGACCGCTCGGGGATGGCTCCCGAATTTTTGAGAGGCGAAAGCCTCGAGAAACCCCGCCTGAATCCCGACTGACGAGCCCTTGGCAACTTCGCCCGCCAATGGCCGGAGCAGGCCTCTGGCGCCGGCCGAGTTCCCCTCGTCGAAGAAGGCCTCGGCGCATCGCAGACGCACATTGGCCGTCAGTGGTGATGACGGAAACTGCGCATCGAATTCCCGGCCTAACTGAATGACCCGAGCACCATCACCCACGAGAGACTGGTACCAGATTCCCAAATAATCCAGCCGGGCAGCTGAATACTTTGAGGGTGCGTCGCCCGCTCTCATCGAGTCCATGAGATCCTTGGCCTTGCCCAGCCGCGGCGGCTGCGCTCCCAAGCACAGTTCCGCCTGCATCATTTTTGCCTGGGCCGCACGATTGTGGAGGGGAAATTTTTCGATCAATGCTTCAGACTCACCAAGAGCTCTCTCTCGGCTTAAGGGATCCTGGGCGAGAGCGAGCGCCCGTTGAAACAAGGCTTCACCGATGACCGCACTCCGCTGCTCCGGAAGATCCGTCGATTGCCGCAGACCGTCCAAGCCCCTTTGAAAAGCGTCCGCCTGATTAGACGCAATGGAGGTGACTGCCGTGTTGAAAGCGGCGGCGCGCGTTGCTTCCTGGGTAGAGGAAGCGGGCGGATCCGGATTGAATGCCCCTAGCGCTTCGGCGAGACGCCCTTCCTCAAAGAGAGCTTTTCCTCGCAAAAATGTGAGAGCCTGGCGCACGGGTACCTCATCATCGAACTGACCGATCTGGGCAGGTGACAGATAGGCCAGACAGGCGCCGACGTTTCCCGCCCGGAGAAGCCAGCGGGCCTTTTCCACGGCGGCGGCACCGCCGAGAGGATGGGCCGGCTCGATTTTTTCGATGAGCGTCAGAGCCGCCGTGAGATCATCCGAACGGGCTTCGGCCGCGGCGGCGTGAAAGAGGACGTCGCCCTGCATCCGAGCCGAGTAACTCTTGGACCACGCGAGCCATTGCTCCCTTTGCGGAGCCGAGCGGAAGACCCCGAATTGGGCCAACATTTCGAAGGCGGCCTCTTGATGCACCGAATCGGGAAACTTCTCCAAGAAAGCACGCATCACGGCCTCGGAACTTTCCGGTTGATTCACGAGCCAACGCAGCCTTCCAAGATCAAAATAGACACGCATCAACTGTTCCGCCCGAAGGCCCTCCGGATTTTGCCGCAGGCGCTCCATCTCATTGATCGCGTCGAGATGGGCACCCTTCTCCACCGCGAGCCTGGCCTTGAGATAGTCGACATGCGAGCTGGTCGATCGCTCCCAGCGAGACAACAATCGCTCCACTCGATCAAACTCGCGATCCTCCAACAAGTGGGCCGCCAAGGTCAGGCTGGCCTCGAGACTCAAGGCGTGTTGCGCATGAGCTTCGACAAGAGTCTCCAGAGCAGCCAAACCCTGTGCACGATTCCCCTGCCCCAGGAGCATTTGGGCCCGCCAAAACGCCCATTCGGCCCCCGGCAGCGGTGGTTCGTCGTCCAGCCTGTTCCGCGCCTTCTCCCAATCCCCTTGGCGAACCGCGAGTTCGATGAGTCGCAGCCGCACTTTCTCTAACATCACCGCATCGTCACCCTCGCGGAGCCACTGCACATAGGCCTGTTCCGCGTCTTCCAAGAGCCCCGTCCGGTAGGCCTTTTCCGCTTCAGCGAGGAGGACAGAAGAAGCCCCATGGACCGCCTGAGGGCCCATGGGGCTGCAACAAAAAACGACAAACAAAAGGAGGGCACTCAGGAGTGCCCCTAGCCGGTTCCAAACGCCCGGCCCCATGCCTTCCTAGAGCTGGGACATCTCGAGGAAGCCTTCCAACTTCCGGATCCGCGTCGGGTGCCGCATCTTGCGGAGAGCCTTGGCCTCGATCTGACGAATGCGCTCGCGCGTCACCTGGAACTGGCGTCCCACTTCCTCCAACGTGCGGCTGTAACCATCCACCAGGCCGAAACGCTGCTCCAACACCTGACGTTCGCGATCGGTCAAAGTGTCGAGGACATCCTTGATCTTGTCACGGAGGAGGGAGAAGCCGGTCATCTCCATGGGATTGTCGGCCGCCTTGTCCTCGATGAAATCGCCAAAACTCGTATCGTCACTTTCGCCAACGGGGGCTTGGAGCGAGATCGGCTGCTGCGCCATGCGCAAGACGGCACGCACCCGCTCTACAGGAAGGTGAATTTCCTCGGCAATCTCGTCCGGACTGGGCTCACGGCCATATTCCTGAACCAACTGCTTCTGCACGCGCATCAACTTGTTGATCGTCTCGATCATATGGACCGGGATCCGAATGGTCCGCGCCTGATCGGCAATGGAACGCGTGATCGCCTGGCGAATCCACCACGTGGCGTAGGTGGAAAACTTGTAACCGCGACGGTACTCGAACTTCTCCACCGCCTTCATCAGCCCCATGTTCCCTTCCTGAATGAGGTCGAGGAAGGAGAGGCCGCGATTGGTGTATTTCTTGGCGATGGAAATGACCAAGCGGAGGTTGGCCTCCACCATCTCGGTCTTGGCTTGCAGCGCCTCCTGCAGCCAATGCTTCAATTGCTCGTAGTTCTCCAGGAACTCGGTGCTCAGGAGCCACGTGTTTTCCGCATGGGCCTTGAGTTGTTCTTTCACAGGCGCCGTCTTGGGACGAACGCGAAGCGCGCGCAATTGGTCGGCCTGGGCATCAATGCCAGTGACGAATTCCTCGATGACCTTGTGTTTGAAGTAGAAGCGGTTGTATGTCCGGGAGAGAGTCGTCGAAGCCTTCTTGAGGTCGTCCGCCAGGGACGCAGGGATCGTCTTCCCCTTCTCCACGTAGCCCATTCTTCGGCCATGCAGATTGCGCAGGTTCCCCGTCTGTTCGCGCAGGCGATCACAGAGTCGGGGCAGGGCCTTGAGATAGCGTTCGCGGCTTTCGATCTTCTTATCGATGATCACCTTGTCAAACCGCTCCGAGCCCTCGAGAAGCTTCGCTGCCAGATGGAGAAAAGCCTCGCTCGTGACGCCGAAGCTGAAGAGGAATTTTTGAACCCAGTTCTCGGCTTTTTCGATGCGTTTGGAGATCTCGACTTCCTGCTCCCGGGTGAGCAGTGGTACCTGGCCCATCTGCTTGAGATACATCCGAACAGGATCGTCTAGGGAGTCGTACTTCGTCGTTTCCGCCTTGGGCTCGGCTTCCCGTTCTTTGGCGGCTTCCTTGGCCCGGTCCACATCGGAGGCGTCGATCACATCGAACTCCATGCTCTGGAGTCGCTCGAGGATTTCCTCCAGCCCTTCCGGCGCGATCAGCGTCGCCGGGAGCGCATCATTGACGTCATCGTAGGTGAGATAACCTTGCTCTTTGGCGAGCTTGATGAGGTCGCGAACTTTTTCTTGAATCGCGGGAGAATCGACTGCGTGCCGGCCTTCCGGAGGCGCCAGTGCCGCAGTAACCGTTTTGGGTTTCTGTTTGCCGTTGTGTACAGCGCGTATTCGAGAGCGGCGCCGAGAAGGTTTGAGTTTGGTGATTGTGTGAGTGAGAATGGGTCCGGTGGTCGTCTTCCTACGTTGTGCCATAGAATAGGGTGCTGTTGAAGGACGCCTTCAGTGGGTGGGGATTTTTTCGCTGAAAGCGAAGCACCATCGAAGCCCTCATCTTAACGGTCAAGTTTTTCTTTCAATCCCTTTAGTTCTCCTAACAATTGGATCATCTCTTCCGGCGCCAGGTCGCTTTTTTTCAAGAGGCCATTCACTTCGTGATATCGTCGCTTGACAATCCCCAGCGTTAAGTTTCTCCAC
The DNA here is from genome assembly GCA_028281705.1 of Verrucomicrobiales bacterium. Lineage (GTDB taxonomy): Bacteria > Verrucomicrobiota > Verrucomicrobiia > Verrucomicrobiales > DEV007 > JAACDM01. The sequence continues at coordinate 7,033 of JANQJH010000308.1, read as the reverse complement.
GCGTCTTTCGCCGCCTGCAGGTGGTCGCCAGCCGGAGGTTTCATAGTGAGTTTAACCAGTGTACTTTCCACGGTATCGCCCAAGGTCATCACGAAGGCGCTGACGCTACCGGAATCCGACGGGTCAAAACCGGCCTGGGCGACCTTCTCTAGCAATTCCCCATCAGGAATATACTGAGTATTACTGTAATTGTGAATCTCCTCCTGGGCCCAATTCTTTGCCTGCGGATCGATCAGCATCATCTGACAGAGCAGCCGAGAGGAGGCGTCCTGAAATTCGAAGGTCTCTCTCGGAGCTTCCTCGGCCTCCTGTTTGCCTTCCCAGCGGGCCTGGCGCGCCTTCTGTTTCTGGTGCTGCTTCACGGAGGCGAAGACCCGGCGGCGGAATTCGTCGTGCGAGAGGCCGAGGCGGGCGGCGACGGCGTTGATCATCGTGTCCTGCATCATTTTGTCGCGAACCAGGGCAATGTTGTCTGCCAGTTCCCGGGCCAGCTCGTGCTGTTCCTTGGGCGAACTCAGATCCGCCGTCTTCGCCCGGTGGCCAATGTGGAACTCCAAGAAATCCGCCGCATCGGCGAGGAGGGTTTGAAACGCCTCGGGCCCGTACTGCCGGATATAGGAGTCTGGGTCCTCGCCTTCCGGCATCTCCACCGCCCGCACGAACATGTTGGCCTCCGCAAGTGCTTTGTAAGTCCTCTGCGCCGCTTTGAATCCCGCGGCGTCGGCGTCGAAGCAGACCACGACCTCTTGCGTGAGCCGCTTGAGCATGCGGGCGTGCTCGTCGGTGAAGGCCGTTCCCAGTGGCGCCACCATCGTTTCGATCCCTTGGGAAAAGGCCGTGATGAGATCGATCTGACCCTCACAAATAACCGCCCTTCCCGCCTTCAAGATGGGCCGCTTGCTCCGATGCAACCCGAAGAGTGTCTTGCTCTTGTGGAACAGTGCGGTCTCCGGCGAGTTCAAGTACTTCGCCACGTTGGCCTCCGGGTCGAGCGTCCGGCCGCTAAAGGCGATGACTTCGCCGAAGTCATTGCAAACGGGAAACATCAGGCGATCGCGGAATCGAGCCACCACCCGGGGCCTGCCGGTGGGCCCTTCCCGCTCCGCCGCCAGACCCGCTTCGATGAGCAAGGGGGTGTCGTAATTCTTCGAGCGGGCCCAATCAAAGAAAGTCCTGGCCTCAGTTGGGGCGTAGCCCAGTTGCCAATCACGCGCCACCTCGATGCCCAATCCTCGTTTCTTGAGGTAGGCACGGGCGTGATCGGCTTCCCGTTTCTTCAACAAATTCAGATGAAACCAAAGCGCCGCTTCATGGTGAACTGCCAGAAGCTTAGAGCGTTGCTTCAGTTTTCCCGACATTTCCGGAGAAATCTGATCCTCGACGATGGGGATGCCAGCCCGCTCGGCCAAACGCCGGATGGCAGAGGGAAAGTCGATGCTCTCACGCTCCATGAGAAATCGAGCCGCTCCCCCACCCACTCCGCAACCAAAGCAGTAGAACATTTGCTTCGCCGGACTCACGGTAAAGGAAGGCGTCTTCTCGTTGTGAAACGGACACAGCGCCGTGTAATCCATCCCCGCTTTGCGAAGCGGGAAATAGGATTGCACGAGATCGACAATGTCGGTGCTGTTGAGCACCCTTTCGACAGTCTCTTCCGAGATCATGATGCGATGAGGTCGCCAGAAGTGAATACGTTCTTGTCTTCACTTGCTGGCAAAGCGGGTTGCCTTCACATACACTGAGTTCAGCTGGTCATGAAGATTTCTTTCACTCCATTCATCCTCTCCGTCCTTTGTGCCTTGGGGGCCCTTGCCGAGAAACTGCCGACTCCCGTGGAAAAGGCGCCGGCACCCGCACCGGCGACGAGTGGTGGGGAAATTGTGGTGGTCAACGTGACCAACGGCCTGCACAAGCGGAATGCCAAGGAAGCACTCGAGATCATCGAGGAGCTGGATCCGGCGAAGACGGAGGCCCTCATTGTCCAGATTCACTGTCTCATGGACACCAATTGGGACGAGATCAATCTCGTGATGGGGGGACTGGGCCGGTTACGAATCCCCACCTATGCGTTCGTGGACTCCATGGCGGTGGACGCGGGAGCGCTCCTCGCTTTCTCCACTGATAAGATTTACATGGCGCCCGCCAGCATCATTGGCGGCAGCCCCATTCTCGGCAAGGGCAACATGAAAGCCAAGATGGAGTCCTTCAATTTGGCCACTGCCAGAGCCGTGGCCCTGAGTAAGGGGCGAGATTCCCAGCTGGTGGAGGCCATCTGGAATGAGGATGTTGAGATTCGCTGGGGGGACGAGATCATCTCCAAGAAGGGAGAAACGCTCATGGTGGAAGCACAGGACGCCGTGATGGAATTCGAGGGCCAGCGCTTTCTCGCCGAAGGTCTCGTGCGGGACGTCTATGAACTCCGCGATCAGGCGAAGCTAAAAGGAAAATTTCGATTTACCAATGTCGATGATCCCAAAGCACTTGGTCAAGGTTCTTCCTTAGATGCTATCAAAACGAAGGAAGCCTCGTTCAAGGGAAATATCGTGGTGTTGGAGATTGGCCGGAACGATCTCGTCAACAGTGCCCGATTCGATTACATGCGCCGCGTTCTCAAGCGCGCTCAGCAGGAGGAGGCCTCCGCCGTGATCTTGGATCTCAACACACCCGGGGGTCTCGCCTGGCACACGGGTGAAATCATGATGCGGTCTCTGAGCAAACTCGACATCCCGACCTACGCCTACGTCAATCCCTCCGCGGTGTCGGCTGGGGCCTTGATCGCGCTGGCGGCGGACGATATCTACATGAGTCCCGTGAGCGCCATCGGCGCCGCCGCTGTCGTCACGCCCTTCGGCGATCTGAATGACGAGGTGGAACGCAAGATCACCTCCATTCTCGTTCCCCTCTGCCGATCCGTGGCTCGGAGCAAGGGGCACGATCCGATCTACGCAACCAAGTTCATGATCCCGCAGAAGCCCGGAGGAGAAGACGCGTCAAAGGAGGCCGACAAGACGTCTCTCGAGGTCGAGGAGCAGGAGGACGGCTCTTTTCGGCTAAAGCTGAACGAGGACAAGGACGTGGGTTCGCTCCTCAGTCTCGCGGCCACGGAGGCCACGGAGCCCTGGAATGGCGCGGCGCCTCTGGCCAAGGGTACGGCGGAGTCGCTCGAGGACCTGATCGCCCAGGAGAACCTCAAGGGCGAGATCGTCTACGCCCAGCCCCTGGGATTTGAACTCTTGGCCCAGTGGGTCACCCGCTTTTCCGTCCTCATCCTCCTTCTGGCCTTTGTCGCGGCGCAGGTGGAACTCCGCGTCCCCGGCTTTGGCGTCTTCGGCTTTCTCTCGCTCGCCCTCTTCGGCCTCTTCTTCTTTGGTCACTACGCGGCGGGCAAACTCGTCGGATTCGAAATCGTGGCCCTCTTCGTCCTGGGCATCGGCCTGATTGTGACGGAATTCATCTTCTTCCCGGGCACGCTGGTGGCCGGCCTGACCGGATTTCTCTGTGTGCTCACAGCCCTGATCTACACCATGTCCGACGCCAAGATCCTGCCTTCGGGCGAACTCTCGCCCTGGCAACTGGACTATTCGAGCGTTGGCACCTCTCTCTGGAATCTCACCCTCGCCCTGGGTGGGGCCGTCATCGTCGCCGTGTTCACCGCCCGCTATTTCCCCGAGAGCTCGCTTTTCAAACGCCTGGTGCTGCAAGCGGCCTCCGCCCCTCAGGGCACCGGACTCGCGCACACCGTCGAGAACGCGGGCCCGGGCGCCCCGGATTCCGGCGGTACTGCCGCTCCCGAGACGGATTCGGTGCCCTCGCTCATCGGGGCTCAGGGAAGCGCGCTGACCCCGCTCAGACCCTCGGGGACGGCCTTGATCCGCGATGAAGCCCTCGACGTGGTGACCGACGGCGAGTTTCTCGAGAAGGACACCCCGGTCAAGGTGGTCCTGATCGAGGGATCTCGCATCGTCGTGAGCGCCGTTTGAGCGGTCGGCAAGACTTATAGGCATTTCCAATAACTTAGGAAACCTTAATTTTTAGGGCCTGCGGCAAAACGAATCGCCCGGATGTGAATTTTTCGCTTCCAATTCGGCCAGTAACACAATATATGGTGTTGCTTCTCCTGAACTGTCCCCAACATCTAGTGGTAGTCACTTGAGGACGAATTCGGGCGAATCACCTTAAAATTTACTGAAATTCGCGAAAACACCTCAATTCAAGATGGAGAAAACCTTTGAAATCGGTAGCAAGTCCTTCGTTTTAGACCAGACGAAGGCGGAAGAGGCTTATGCCGCCAAGCGGGTCATCAACGGCCGGCAGACCATGGCCTTCAACCTTCTTCCTCTGCGTTACCAATGGTCCTATGACCTCTACCGCACAATGAAGGCGAATCATTGGGAGCCGGAAGACATTCCCATGCAAAAGGACGTCGAGCAGTGGCGATCCAATGATCTCACCGAACAAGAGCGTTGGATTATTCGCATGGGCATTGGCTACTTCTCAGCTGCGGAAGGGATTGTGGGAGACAATATCATCCATGTCGTACGGGAAATGGTCACCGCGCCTGAACTCAAGCTCGTTTTGGGCCGTCATGCGCACGAAGAGAATATCCACGCTGACAGTCTCCTCTATATGATCAGCTCCCTGGGAATCAATCCGCACGAGTGTGAGGCGATGTTCGAACAGATTCCCACCATTTTGCGCAAGAATGAATTTGTTACCAACGTGTCGAATAGTCTTCGCCGCGAAACGGATCTCACCACTCCGGAAAACAAGAAGCTCCTGGCGAAGAATATCTTTGTCTTTGGTCAATGCATGGAAGGCACCCAGTTTTACGGGCTCTTTGGCATGATCTTGAGCCTCTATCGGCAAAACAAGTTTCCCGGTATCGGACAAATGTTCCGCTATACCCTGCGGGACGAATCCAACCACATTGAAGTCTTTCGCAATCTCTTCATGGATCTGGTGGAAGAGAACCAGGAGATTTGGACGAAAGACTTTCAAGAAGAACTCCGCGACCTCATGGCGGAAGCGGTCCGCCTGGAGAAGGAATTCATCGAAGACTGTCTGCCGACAAATGCCGTCGGACTGAGCGCCGACGAGTTCACCCAGTACATCGACTATATCGCCGATCGGCGTTTGATCGGCGTGGGGCTGAAACCCCTCTCCCAGGGCGTGGATAATCCCCTGCCCTGGCTCGCCGAATTGATGGATATCGGCAAGGAACAGAATTTCTTCGAAGGCCGCGTCACCGAATACCAGAAAGCCTCGGCGCTTGAAGTTGTCAGTGATGACGATCTTTGAGCCTCTCCGTCGAGCACTCCGACTGCGAAACACCACCACACACACACCACCACCCAACGAATAAACCAAACCCTCTCCTCCTTCTCATGATCAACAAAGAATTCGTTGAGCGAGACTTGCAGCTCAAGCACCTCGCAACCCGGTCCCTTGCTGATGACCAACCGCGCTACAACTGGGCGGATGATCACCAGGACGAAGACGACGCCCAGGACAGCGTCGAACTCGATCTCGACGGTGAACGATTGGTCTTCAATCGACGAGACCTCGCGGATGAACTTGGCCAGGCGCTAACAGACGTCTTACGATCGCAAGACAGGGAGGATATCTATAGTAAGGAGAACCGTCTTCTCGTGGCCTCCCTCGTCGAGGCCGTGATGGAGGAATTGACGAATCAATCGGAACAGATCCAATCCGGAGTTCCCGCGGGCCGCGAAGATGTCTCGCGCTCCATTGAACGTGTCCTCGTCAATCGGGATGCCTACGAGATCGCCCGGAGTTTCATCCAGCGGCACCAGCGCAAGGACTCTCCTTTTCATGGGCTCAACGGTTACGTTCGCTCGACCAAGACCAAGCTCATCCGGCGCAACGGCCATGTTGTTCCGTGGAATCCGGCAAAAATCGAGATTGCCGTCAGCAAGGCTTTTCTCTCGCTCGAACTCGATCCCGCACCATCGAAATCCATTGCCGAAGAAGTCACCCGGACGGTGGAAGACATTCATCAGGAGTTCGTCCATATCGAGAAGCTGCAGGACAAGGTGCAAGAGACGCTCATGCGTCTGGGATACTACAAAGTTGCCGAGGCCTATATTCTCTATCGGGCGCATCGCGCCGACATGCGCGACTATCAGATCGAGGAAGAGGCGCGGATTGCGGACGACCAGCAGGATTCCCTCATCATCGTCAAGCAGGCCGACGGCGAGAGCTTTTTCTGGGATGGCAGCGAGCTCCGCAAACGCATCGAGTTCGCCGCCATCGGCCTGGATCTCTGCCTCAATCGCGACCAGATCGAAAAGGAATTGCGACGCTCCTTCTACTCCGAGATGCGGGTGGAAGATCTTCGCAAGACCGTCATTCTCAACGCCAAGAGCTTGATCGAGAAGGATGCCGATTTCTCCAAGTTCGCCGGGCGGATCTTGCTCTCCTACGTCTACGAGGAAGTGCTCGGTTGGAGCATCGTGACCCATGGCATCGAGCGTCTGGCGGAGTTTCACGCGCGCGCTTTCAAGGAGAAGTTGCGCCGCGGTGTAGAGATCAAGCGTATTCACCCGCGCCTTTTGGAATTCGACCTCGATCGCCTGGCTCAGGAGATCGATCCCGTGGCGGATCTGGCCTTCGACTATCTCGGCGTGCAGACGCTCTACGATCGCTATCTCATCGTCGACAAGAAGCAAAAGACCCAAGTCCGACTCGAAACGCCTCAATTGTTCTGGATGCGTGTCGCCATGGGACTCTTCGTGGGCGAGAAAACGGATCCGGAGAGCCGAGTCATCTCGCTCTATCGCCTCTACAAGAGCCGCCGTTTCTGCTCCTCCACGCCGACGCTCTTCAATTCGGGGACACTGCATTCGCAGTTGTCTTCCTGCTATCTCTATCAGGTCGGCGATAGCATCGAATCGATCATGTCGCGCGGCATCTCGGAAAACGCCTACCTCTCCAAATGGGCCGGCGGCCTGGGCGGAAGCTGGACGGCGGTGCGTGGCACTGGGAGTTACATTCAAGGCACCAATGGAGAAAG
>JANQJH010000011.1 GCA_028281705.1 Verrucomicrobiales bacterium | reverse complement strand
ATCGATGAGGGTGCCGGGGCGACTCCCGGGAATGCGTTCGCCCAGGTGGCGGCTGTAGTTCTCGATACCCTGGCAAAACCCCATTTCCTGCATCATCTCCAGATCGTAGTTCGTCCGCTGGCGGATGCGTTGGGCCTCGATGAGTTTTTGCTCCTTTTCGAACTTCTCCACCGTCTCATCGAGTTCGGCGCGGATGGTGCGCATGGCACGCCGCAGCTTGTCGGCGGGGGTGACGAACTGTTTGGCGGGATAGAAGGTGTAGGACTCCAGGGTGTCGAGACCGTGACCGGTCAGGGGATCGAAGACCGTCAGGCGATCGATTTCTTCTCCGAAGAACTCCACCCGGATGGCTTCGCTGTCGAGGTAGGCGGGGAAGATTTCGACGACGTCGCCTCGCACGCGAAAACGGCCGCGGGAGAAAGCGACGTCGTTGCGCTCGTAGAGCATGTCTACCACTTTGGTGAGGAATTGGTCGCGCTCGATGTTCTGCCCAACCTTCACATGGAGCATCATGCCCTCATAGTCTTCGGGGGAACCCAAGCCATAGATGCAGGAGACGCTGGCGACGACAATGACGTCGTCCCGGGTGAGGAGCGAACCCATGGTGGAGAGACGGAGGCGCTCGATCTCGTCGTTGATCGAGGAATCCTTCTCGATGTAGGTATCGGTCCGGGGGATGTAGGCCTCGGGCTGGTAGTAGTCGAAATAACTAACAAAATACTCGACGGCGTTGTGAGGGAAGAAATTTTTGAACTCGGAGTAGAGCTGCGCCGCCAAGGTCTTGTTGTGCGACATGATCAGGGTCGGCTTTCCAATCTGGGCTAGCACATTGGCCATCGTAAAGGTTTTTCCCGAACCGGTGACTCCGAGGAGCGTTTGATGGGCGTTGCCGGCACGGATGGACTTGACCAGCTTGTCGATCGCCTGGCCCTGGTCGCCCTGAGGCTCGTAATCGCTGACCAGTTGAAACTTGCTCATAATGTGGACACCCGCGCGGGGAGTGCTGCCTGATGATGAAGGTGACTAGGACTGCCGGGCGGGCAAGCATTCGTCCACGGCGAGGGCGGCGGCGCCGATGATCCCGGCCTCGTTTCCGAATCGCGCGTGCACGATCTTGAGGCGTTGGGTGAAGGAGGGATCCATCTGCGACTCGAGGTGTTCCCGTAGCGGGCCGAGAAGGATTTCGTCCGCCTTGGCCATGCCGCCGCCGATGACGACGCAGTCGAGATTGAGGACCCACATGACATTGGCCAGGCCGATGGCGAGGCGTTGACCCACTTCGCGCCAGACTCCGAGGGCGATGGGATCGCCTTCCTTGGCGCGTTGGGCCACGAGTGCGGGAGTGCAGGCCTCCGCGGTCTGGGGCTGGTTGGCTGCTTGATAGTGTTCGATTGCGAGGTCGGTGAAAGGGCCGTTCCCCACGTAGCGTTCGAGGGCTCCGAAATTCCCGTGGCCGCCGACCCGGCCCTGGTAGTCGATACTGATCTGGCCGATCTCGCCGGCACCGAAGGTGGCGCCGCGGTAGAGTTCGCCACCGAGCACGAGACCGCCGCCGACGCCGGTACCCAGCGTCATGGCGAGGAGATAGTCGCGCCCCTGGCCGGCTCCATAGCGCCATTCGGCGTAGGTCATGGCATTGGCATCATTTTCCGCCACCGTGGGCAGCCCGGTGGAGGCCGTGAGTTCCTCTTTCAGATTGATGCCCTCCCAGCCGTCCACATTGGTCAGGGCGTGGACCCTGCCGGTTTCCCAGTTGACGAAGCCCGGCAGGCCGGCGCCGATGGCGGCGATCCCGGGGTGTTTTTCACGCAATTGAGCGATCGTCTGTTCGATCTCGGGCAGGAGGGCCTTGGCTCCGGAAAATTGCTTGGTGGGGATGGGTTCCGCCTTTTGCAAGAGGTCCGCTCCCTGGCAGACGCCGAGTTTGACGGAGGTGCCGCCAAAATCGATACCCAGAGCGAGTGGAGGGGCAGGGGCCGCGGAGGAGGTCATTGAGGGACCTCTCATGGCATCGGGCGGGGACGCAACCGGAAATCACGCGCTTTGTCGGGGCTCGGCCGCCGCGCGGCGCAGCCGTTCCATAATCGCGGCTCCGATGCCGTGTTCGGGCACGGGCTCGGCGATGATTTCGTCGACCCCTAACTGATCGAGCTGACGCATGAGAAAGAAGAGACGCACGGCGGCCTCTGGCACTTTACCGGATCCCGGGCTGAGGATGGAAATCTCTTCGAAGTCGGCCAGATCGAGATAGCCGTCTTTGGCTTCACCGCGATAGCTCAGGAGGGCGTAGCGTTTGCCCGCTTCCGGGGAAAAATCCGCGGGTGAGGTCAAGAGGCGGAAGGGAGTGCGGGGGGCGTAATGGCTCGCCGTTTGACCGGGCGCTTCCATGGGCGGTTGGGGACTGGTGTCGGTAGCGGCGGCTTCCGCGTCCGTTTCCCTCCGGGGCTTTTTCTTTTTGGCGATCTTCCCGAACTTCTTCAACTGATCCGCGGTCACGGGGCCCTGGCGGAGGATGTGGATGATTGGTTTGGGTTCGGCGGCTTCGAGCCGGATGATCGTCGATTCCAGCCCGGCGGAACAGGCGCCGCCATCGAGGATGAGGGGGATGCGACCCTGGAGTTCCTCCTGCGCGGCAGCGGCGGAGGTGGGACTGATGCGTCCGAAGCGGTTGGCGCTGGGGGCGGCCAAGGGGCGGCCCAGTTCGTGGAGAACGCGCTTGATGACGGGATGGGAACTCATGCGGACGGCGACGGTGGGGAGGCCGGCGGTGATGGCGTCGCTGACCGAGGGCTGTTTCGGTAGGATGAATGTCAGAGGGCCGGGCCAGAACGCTTCCATGAGTCTCCGCAAGGGTTTTTCCAGGGCGGGTTCGACGTCCGCCACTTCGCCCAATTGATCCCGTTTGGGAAGGTGGACGATGAGGGGATCGAAGGCGGGGCGTTCCTTGGCTTCAAAAATGCGGTTGATGGCGTCCGGAGAGGTCACGTCACCGGCCAGACCGTACACCGTCTCGGTGGGGAGGGCGACGACGTCACCGCCTTCCAAAATCCTGACGGCTTCACGAACGCTTTCGTGCAGTGCGTCCTTGGGGTCGGTGGGGAGGAGACGGGTTTCCATAACTAAAGAGTGACAGGCAGCGAAATTTCCTTCACTGTGGTTCTTGCAAGGTTGCGGTCAAACCGAAACCGAGCGTCCTCCCGCCATGAACCTTTCCCACGCAACACCACCGGTGGCTGCAGGGCCTACCAACGTCGTGATGGTAGGCATGATGGGGTGTGGAAAATCGGCGGTGGGGAGGAAGTTGGCCGAGAGCCTGAAACTAACGTTTGTTGATGTGGACCAACTCATCATCGAGGATGCCGGGCGGTCCATTCCGGAGATTTTCAAGGACGAGGGAGAGGCCGGTTTCCGCAATCGGGAACGGCGGATCTTGGAAAGCCTGAGAGCGTTGAGCTACCATGTGATCGCCACGGGTGGCGGCGCGGTGCTCACGGCGGAAAACCGGCGGGTCATTCGCTCACTGGGCTATGTGGCGTGGCTCACGGCCTCGATCGACACCTTGCTTTTCCGGGTGTCGCAGAATCGGGAGCGTCCGCTGATGCAAACGGCCGATCCGCGGGCGCGCCTGGAGGAACTCATGGAGCAGCGGAAGCCCTACTACCGCGAGGTGGCCAATATCGTGATCGACACGACGGAACTCTCCATGTGTGAGACGGTCCATGGTTTGGTGGAGAGCATCAACTACTACTATGGATGTCGTCCGTAACGACGAAGCCGTCGCCGACCTTGCCCGTGCCAGACCGGGCGTCCACCAAGGCGAACATTCAGGCCATTGCCCGGTCTCTGGGCTTTGCCGATTGCCGGGTGGCGGCTGCCGGCCCCGCGCCTCACGGCGACCTCTTTCGCCAGTGGGTGGAGAATGCTTGCTACGGTGACATGGCGTGGTTGGCCAAGCGGATCGAGCGGCGTCTCGATCCTCGCGAGGTCCTCCCCGGTGCGCGTTCGGTCATCGTCCTGGCGATGAATTACTTTGTCGGTCCACGGCCTCCAGGGCGGGCCGCGAGTCCCGGGACCTTCGCCCGCTACGCCTGGGGAAGTGATTACCACGACCTCATCGAGGAGCGGCTGAGAGATCTCGGCGCTTACATCGATGACCTGGGCGGGCGTCAGCGTTACTACGTGGATACCGGGCCGGTCTTGGAGCGAGATTTTGCCGGGGAATCCGGCTTGGGATGGAATGGGAAGAGTACGGTGCAGATCCATCGGCAGTTAGGTACCTGGTTCTTCCTCGCGGTCATTCTGACGGACTTGGATTTGCCGCTGGATGAGCGGCAGAAGGATCACTGCGGCAAGTGCACCCGCTGCATGACGGCCTGTCCCACAGAGGCCATCACGGCGGAGCGCCGATTGGATGCGCGCCGCTGCATCTCGTATCTCACCATTGAGCATTGGGGCGCGATCCCCTTGGAGTTTCGCAAGGCGATGGGGGATCGGGTGTTCGGTTGTGACGACTGTCTCGAGGTCTGTCCCTGGAACCGTTTTGCTCGCGCCAGTGAAGAGGCCACCTTTCAGGCGCGGCCCTTCGTCAACGACTGGAATCTGCGGGATTTCCTGGCATTGGATGATGAGGGGTTTCGCGAACTCTTCCGCAAGTCGCCAGTGAAGCGGACCAAACGGCCGGGTTTCTTGCGGAACGTCTGTGTCGCCCTGGGCAACGTGGGCACGGAGGCGGATGTCTCCGCACTTCAACGGGCGGCGGAGAAAGAGGATGAGTTGGTGGCTGAGCATGCCCGATGGGCCCTGGAGCAAATTTGGGCGAGGACGGGGATGCCGTCACGGCGGTAGACGAGCGGCACCTTCCACCCCTTGGGGTAGATGCCG
>JANQJH010000664.1 GCA_028281705.1 Verrucomicrobiales bacterium | reverse complement strand
CCTCGCCTGTCTTGATTCTGGTGAATCCGCCAGAGCCCCTGCCCAGGATCAGTTTCCACTGGTCGATGCGGATAGCGAACATGCCGCCAAGGGAATGGTGGACGATGGCCTTGCGTACGGCCTTGTTCCCGGTCGTGCCCTGAAGGATGGGAAGGAGATTGTAGCTGTCTTCGCCCTCATCGTATTCCAACGGGTGCTCCACCAAGGCTGCGGCCGTGGCCATGAAATCAGTTAGGCAAATCAATTGGTCGCTGACGGATCCGGCCTCGATCTCGGCCGGCCATCGAGCGATGAATGGCACGCGATGGCCACCCTCGTGGATGTCCGCTTTCTGACCGCGCCAGTCGAGATTGGCGCGGTGCTCGGTTTCATCGATCATGCGTTGCGGCCAGTGAGAGCCGTTGTCCGAGGTGAAGATGACGAGCGTGTTCTCCGTCAATTGGTGCTCGTCGAGCGTTTTCAGAATCTCGCCCAAGGCCCAGTCGGACTGATGGACGAAATCGCCGTAAGCACCGATGTCCGTCTTGCCTTCGAAATCTTCGGTGGGCACCCAGGGTGTGTGGGGGGATGCGAGGGGAACGTAGAGAAAAAAAGGTTTGTCGGCGTTCTTGGCCTGTTCCGAGATATAGGCGCAGGCCTCCTTGGCGATGGTGGGAAGGACGCCGTCGAAGGTGAAGTCGGGGGCGCGAAGACCGGCGCGCCAGAATCCCTCGCCGCCGTCCCAGACCCGTTTGGAGCCTTTGTCGCGAACGGTTGGCGCCTGCACGGCGCGGTCATTCTTCAGCCAGACATAGGGCGCCATATCGAGCGAGGCCGGGATGATCATGGAGTGGTCGAAGCCGATCGAGAGCGGGCCTCGCGGGATGACCTGGGCGTAGTTGGTGTCGTCCTTGAGCCCTTGCTCGCCCAAGCCGAGATGCCATTTGCCGACGACGCCGGTGTGGTAGCCGTAGCGACCGAGCATGCCAGCGACCGTGAGGCGTTCCTCGGGGATCATGGCGGGGCTCGATCCGTAGAGCACGCCCTTCTTGAGAAAGGTGCGCCAGCTGTAGCGACCGGTGAGGACGCCGTAGCGCGTGGGAGTGCACACGGCCGAGGGGGTGTGCGCATCGGTGAAGCGCATGCCCTCGCCGGCCAGGCGATCCATGTGTGGTGTGGGGATCTTCGAGGCCGGTTGGTAACAGCGCGGATCGCCGTAGCCCAGATCGTCGGCCATGACGAAGATGATGTTGGGTTTGGCCTCCGCCACCGAGGGGAAGACGAGCGCTGTCAGCGCTAGGATCGGTGCCGCGAGAAAACGGAAACAATGCATGGCTCTGGGTTATCGGTTTCGATCCCGGGACACAATCCAGAAAGACAGCCCGATCGGTTGGCTCAGGCCTTCTTCAGCGCCTCGACGACGAGGACTCCCTGACGTCCGACGCGGACCTTGAAGGCGAAGGACTGGCCCGCCTGGATGTTCTGGTCATTGAACTCCGCCGGGACCTTGACGCCGACGGGGTTGCCCTGGGACACGACCATAAGCACGCGGCCCTCCGGGGACCAGGCCAACTGATCCTCGACGCGTCCTTCCACCTTGTAGACGTTTCCCTGGAGGCTCTTGGAGTTCTCCAGGTAGTCATCGATATCGAGGTGCGTCAGCCCGTGGAAGCCGTCCGCCTGGGCGCCGCCGAAATGATTGAAAATGGCGTAGCCACCGCCGAGCAAGAGGGCGAGGACAAGGAGCCCGATGAGGGGCGGCGGACCTTGGGAGCGACGTCGGCGAGCCATGAAAGCACCTTAGGCCAGCCTGGCCACGGGGCAACCTTGCGATCCCTGCCGCTCTCGTCCGTCGTGCTACTGGGACGGAGCCGGAGCCAGGGCCGATTTCATCCGTTCGGCGTGCCACTCGTCGGCCGTCTTGGCCACGGCCTGGGCGACTTTCTCGTAGCCGAAGAGGCGCTCGGCATTGCGGCGCCAGCGGCGGGCACGCTCCTGGTCGTTCAGCTGATTCTCACAGACTCGGATGGCGCCGGCGTAGGCATTGATCTGGTCGGGGTAGGACTTGATCAAGGTCTCATAGGCCTCCAGGGCTTCCTCGCTCCGGAAATGGCGCTCGTAGTAGAGCGGGAGTTCGTATTTCAAGGGGGCTTTGTCTGCCTCGCCACCGGGAAGATAGACGGAATCGATGAAGCGGAGCAAGGGCGAGGCGAACCATCGGGCGACATCGGTGGCCACGACCAAGAAGGAGATCAGCATGGCGACCAGGCCTTGGAGAAAGTAACGGACGGTAAACTCGCCATCGGCCCCCTCCTTCCAGGTCATGAGGCCAAACACGACTCCCGCTACGAAGAGCCCCCAGCGCCAGCGTTTGAAGATCGCTCTCATCGCCGGAAATCTACATGGGGACCGGGCGGAAGGCCAGTCCTGGGTGAAAACAGCGAGAAAGAAGGTATCGGTCTTGAAAACCCAGGGTGTGCCTGCTTAGGTGCGCCCGCAAACTAGAATCCTCTCTAAGAAAACCCATGTCTCAATCTTTATCTCGTCGACGTTTTCTCGCGAAAGCTGGTCTTGGCGCTGCCGCCTCGACCGTGGCTTTCCCCAATATTGTGCGGGCGCACAATCAGAACAGTAAGCTGCAGGTCGGCTTCGTTGCGGTCGGCGGCCGTGCAGGAGAACACACCAAGCAGGCCCACAAGCACGGTTTGCAGTGCGTTGCCTTCGCCGAAGTTGACAAGACGCGCTGGAAAGGCGTCCACGGAAAAGACGGGTGGGGTGAAGCCGCGGGTTACACCGACTGGCGCAAGATGTTTGAGAATCACGCCAAGGACCTGGACGTGATCTTCGTCGCCACGCCGGATCATACCCACTTCGGACCGTCCATGACGGCCGTTTCCATGGGGATCCACTGTTACACGGAGAAGCCGCTCGCGTGGTCCGTGCGCGAAGCCCAGATGTTGACCGAAGCCTACAACAAGAATCCCAAGGTGGTGACCCAGATGGGCAATCAGGGTCACGGGGGCCAGGGATGGCGTATTGCCTACGAATTGATCAAGGGCGGTGCCGTGGGTGATGTTCTCGAGTTTCACACATGGACGAACCGTCCCGTGTGGCCGCAGGGCGGCGGTCGGCCCAAGGGTTCCGATCCCGTGCCATCCTCTCTCGACTGGGAGTCCTGGATTGGCCCGGCACCGATGCGTCCCTTTAAGAAAGACGCCTACCACACCTTCAACTGGCGCGGCGTCGTCGACTTTGGCTCAGGTGCCCTGGGTGACATGGCCTGCCACACCACGGACGGTATCTACGCCATCATGGACTGCGGATACGCCGCGTCTGCCGAGCCCATTTTCATGACGGCTCCCGTGGGCGATCAGTTTCCCGCCGGCATGACGGTGAAGGCGACTTACCGCGCCAAATCCGATCGCCCGGGATTCTCCACCTTCTGGTATGAAGGCAAGAAGGCTGACGGCAGCGACAACATGCCCATCGCCCCGCCTGAGCTGAAGGAGGACAACCGCGAGCTTCCTCGCACTGGGAATCTCATCATCGGGACCAAGGGCAAGATGCTCGTCGAGGGCGACTACTGGAACAGCCCGCGCATCATTCCCGAATCCAAGCGCCGCGCTTTTGGCCGGCCGGAGCAGCTTCTTGAGCGGTCACCCGGCCACCACGAAGAGTTCATCATGGCATGCCGCGGCGACAAGCCGCGTGAGTTTAGCCAGTCGAACTTCGGCTACTCCGGTCCCATGACGGCCAACATCCAGCTGGGCAACCTCTGTGCTCGTGCCGGCAAGCGTCTCGAACTCGATGAGAACGGGGTGATCACCAACGATCCCTCGATCAACGAACTCGCCTGGCGTGAGCCCCGCGCCGGATGGGGCCCCTTGGCCACCATCATCTAGTTCTGACTTCAGACTGTTTCAAGAAGGCCTCTGGACGCGAGTCCAGAGGCCTTCTTATTTCCCGGTTGGCGGGGCATGGATGCGTCGAAATTGGCTGGATATGCGTGGTTCCGGTTGCTCTGGGGCCGGAGAGTGAATCATGAGTCAGTCCGTGAGCCAATGTCTGCCTCCTCTGGGGCTTTTATCCGAAATCGATGTGGAGATTCGGGATCGGCTGACTGAATGCGGCCGTTTCGAAACCCTGGAAAAAGGCGGCTACCTCATCCGCCAAGGCGAGCACCATCACTCCCTCTCGGTCATTGTCAGTGGGACCATGATCGTCTCCTGTCACGCTCACGGAGACTACCTGGAACTGGCCAAGCTCGGTCCCGGACACACCGTGGGTGAAATGAGCTTGTTAGACCCGCAAAAGGCCAGTGCGGATGTCCGTGCGGATAGCAGCACGGTCCACGTGTGGACCATCGACGGCGAAGATTTTGAGGCCTTCATCAATTCGGACCCTCAAGCGGGTTACGCCTTGATGAAGATGCTAGCCAAGGAAATGTGTCGCCGGCTGCGGCAGAACAGCGATCACATGCTGCACCAGGTGGACGAGCTGCGGACGCATTTCTTGGATATCGACTATTGAGGCGTGGTGATGGCGAATAGGCTTCCAAGAACTGGAGCTTCCAAATAACCGAGGGACTAAGGGTTTGCAAAACAATAAACTACCGGATTTCAGTTATGCCCGAGGCAAGATTTCGTAATTCCAATCTCCATGAAACTTGCCTCGTTTGATTTC
>JANQJH010000647.1 GCA_028281705.1 Verrucomicrobiales bacterium | reverse complement strand
ATGGATCGTCACTCTAAGGGTTCATTGCGGAGCAATAGAGAAACGTTGATGTCCAACGATTTACGAGTTTTTCAAGCCGCCCATTCCCGTTTTTAGGCTTATTCGCCGGAGGTTATCTTCTTCAAGATTGAGGTGCCAACTAACTGAGTAAAAAAGAAGTGCAATAGTTAGGCGGACAGGAGTGTCCGCATCACTCTGGCGCTCCATCTATTCACGGAGCGGAAGAAAGAGGTGGATCGGCACTCAGTCTGTTTGATGTTCCCGGATCCGGTAGTAGCGAATTGATAGATCGTGCCTCGCTTGAATGTGATAGTGCAGTCTGTCCTCGCGTTCTCCCGATGGAATCGGCTTGCTGTTCAGGGGCTTCCACTCCACGAGATCCGTCGAGGCCTCGATGGTATATTCCGTCTTTGGCTGACTGCTCCACGAGATCATCCGCCGGCCCCCCGTGGCGGTTGTTGTTAGTACGGGGCGCATGCGATCCTTGCCGGCTTTCCAGCCTTCAAGTGGATTTGTCCCGTTGTCGAGCTCGACGATGTTGGCCTCGCCGTCCCCGTCGAAGTCATTGAGAGCGTCGATCACCCCGTCGGGTGTCATGCGATAGAAATCGCCGGTGACATCGGAACGAACGGGGTCGAACGGGTTTTGATGGCCCTCGCGCAGCGGATCGAGATCGCGCGTCTCGTCGCCGTTGCGCATGCCGTCGAGATCGCGATCGATGCTCAAGAGGAAGGCGTCCGTTCCTTGGGGAACCACGGTGAAGGTGAGTTCCTCGACGACGGCCAGGAGGTCCTTCAACTGGTGCACGGTATTCATGGTGTCGGCGTCGAACTTGACGTCATCAATGATGCCCTCGCCCTGCGGAGGAAGATCTTTCAGAGTTCGTCCGGGAGGGATGCCAAACGTCTCCTGATCCTCAAACTCCCACATGAGCCAGCTGCGCGGTTTGCCGTCGATTCGGCCGTGAGCGATGAGCGAGATGGAGTTCTCCTCCTCGACGAACTTCATCATGGGTTGGAGCCGTTTGCGCGTGGCCTCGGCTCCCAGTGGAACTTCGCGGGGATTGAAGATTTCTTGCCGGCCGGTGATGGTATGGGTTTCCAGGCTCGGCGTTTGCTGGGACCAGTGACCCCGTTGTTCGGAAGAGGCCTCGTTGCCGGAGAAGGAGACGAGCATGGAAACGAGATCGGCGACCTCCTGGACCGATTGCACATCGAACATGCCCTGGGCGACGAATCGAGGCAGGGTGTCGATGCTGCCGTCGTGAAGAAATCCAAAGCCGTTGAGGCTTTCGTCGGCCGAGAGATCGAAGCCCGTCTTGTCGTAGAGATTGCGTAGCTGGGGGACTTTGAATGGACCTTGGCCGGCTCCGGTGAGGGCGCTCAAGGCATGGCCGAGTTCGGCATTGTCCGCCATGAGCAGGCCGGGACCGATGCCACTGGTCTGCTGATGACAGGCGAAACAGGTGAGGCCTTGCAACATGGGGTGGGAACGCCCACGGAAGAGTTCGAGCCCGCGTTCAGCGTTCCCGTTGGGCAGCGGTTCACCCGCGGCTCCAAACCGGCCGGTGGTGAGCATTCCCGGCAGGGGCAGGTCGGTGGGGAGTGAGTTGTCGTCCTCGCGGTAGGGATTGGGGGGAAAATGAATCGTGCGCAGATAGTCTTTGAATTCCTCCATCTCCTCGTCCGTCAACGGATCTTCGCGGCCGAGCAAATTAGGAAACGCATCATTGAAATCTTCGATGCCGGCTTTGTCCGCCCGCCAATGGAAGGGTCCCTTGCCGATGATATCCTGCAGCGTCATCGTCGTCATGGGGCCTTTCATGGGATGCTGAAGGCGGGAAGTCTCTCCCTCGGTACCGAGGATCCGGACATTGCGGTCGACCGGGAGGTGATCCCCGTCAGGCACACCGAGGTCCCACGCCAGACGGTCGTGGCGGGCATCGACGTGACACGAGCCACAGGAGACGTGGCCGAGTCCCGAACTGTGATGGGTGTCGAAGAGATGCTTCCGCCCTTTCTTGATGACCTCCGGGGTTGTGTTGGGAAAGGCGCATCGCGCCGTCTCGATCATCTTCTTGGTGTCGATGACACTGACGGAAGAGTCAAAACGGTTGAGGACGAAGAGGCGGGTGCCATCCTCGTTCAGGGCGAGCCCGGTGGGGCCTTCACCCACTTCGATGGGCTCCTGGTTCGGGACTCGACGGCCGTGGGAATCGACGACGATGAGGTTGCTAGAACCCATTCCCGTGATGAAGGCGCGTTCGCCGTCCGGGGCCCAAACCATGCCCCGCGGATCACCGAGAGAGCGCCGGCGAATTTCTAATGGAACGGTGGCGCGCGTGTAATCCAGGTGCGGGTTGAGATCGTGGCTGGCAGAGATTGCGGTTGCCGGATCGAAGAGTCCGAGCGTCACGCGGAGAAAGATCCCGTTGAGGACGGGTTCATACCGGATGTGATTGAGGGCATCCGTCCCGATCATGGCGATGCGGCCATCCACCGGGTTCACGGCCATGCCCATGCAGATGTTCATCGTCCCTCCCTGGTAGCGCACCTGGTAGTCGGAGGTCTCGATGGTGGCGATCTCGTGATCGAGGAGACGCCAACCGGGCCGGCGGCCTGAAAGCGCTGCTTTTTCGCCACTGACATAGTCCGTCCAATCTTCGCCGTTCTCGTCGAGCCAGCGTCCATCCTTGTGCTGTTTGACGATCATCCCAGTGGGCGGCGCCGAAGTCTGATTGAGGATTTCTTTGATCGGGAAGCGCGGGTCGTAGGTAGAGGGAACAGGGTTTTCCCCGCCGTAGGGGCCCTCCTCGTGGCTGATCAGGTCGGGGGGAAAGGTGATCATCTCGCGCTTCAGAATACCGCCCGCCAGGACGGTGGTCCCATTGCCGGACTCGAACAACGACGCGTGGACTTGAGTGCCATCCGGACTCACCGCCAGCGCCCGCGGTTCCTCGCCCTGGAGAAGAATGACGCGGGGAGAGTCATCCAGGGCATCCAGGCGAAACACTTCGATCTTGTTCTCCTGCGAGCACGAAACGTAGGCCTTGGCGGGACGGCCGGCGAAAACCACGTCACAGGGTTCGTCACCGGTCTTGAGGATGCGGCTCACCGTTCCCTTGCCGACGTCGATGATGTTGATCTGGTCCGAGACGTGGGCCACGGCCCAGGCCTCCTCGGCGTTGCGGAAACGGACGCTCACGGGTTCCAGCCCAACCGGGACGGAAAAGGCCAGGACCGGTCGGGGCTCGGTCACGTCGAAAAACTCGATCCTGGCTTCGGGTGTGTTGCAAATGGCCAGAAGGCGCCCGTCCGGGCTCAGATCCAAGGGGTGGACGTGCGGCGATTCGAAGTTTGTCATGTTCGATCTGGAAAAGAACTGAAACTCCGAGAGCGCATCGGCGCCATCTTGCTCTTCGTCGACTTGAGCGCTCGCGGGCAGAATGACAAAAGCGAGAAAGCCCCACAAAATGGAAGTTGTCGTTAATTTCATAGCGCTGAATAGGATTGCCCCTAGACTAAACGTTTAATCGCACTCGGCAAGCCAAACCGTTAAAAATTTCGTTTATCGGCTCAAATGGGCTCCGTTCGAATTCCCCGCAAAGCCCGGCGATGACCCGTTGCAATCCGGGGCTTCATCGGCCAGGCTGCGCCCATGAACCGCCGAGTTCGCTTTTCATGAAGAAACAGGAATCCCTCGTCCTCACTGTCATTGGTCCCGATCGGCCCGGACTGGTGGAGAAGTTGGCCAGCCTCGTGGCGGAGCATCAGGGGAATTGGCTCGAGAGTCGCATGGCGCATCTCGCGGGGCAGTTTGCCGGCGTCCTTCACGTCGAGGTGCCACCCGAGCATCGCGCCGCCCTGGGACAAGAGCTGCGCCTGCTCGACGAGGAGGGCTTGAAAGTGACGGTGACCAATCAGACGGTCGAGAGTGATCAGCCATCGACGCAGGACGTGGCCCTCGATCTCGTGGGGCATGACCGGCCTGGCATTGTGCGCCAGATCTCCCGGGTGATCGCCTCGCGAGGGGTGAACGTTCAGGAGTTCGAAACGACGACGGAGAGCGCGCCCATGTCCGGGGAGAGTCTCTTTCGCGCCAAGGCGCTCCTCCGGATGCCCACGGACGTGGAGATTTCCGATTTGCAAGCGGACCTGGAGCGAGTCAGCCACGATCTCATGGTCGACATCACCCTCGGTTAGGTCGCCGGGTTGATTTTCGCGTCCTCCTTTTTTTCGGCATGCTTGGCAAGGCAGGGCGTTCCCGATACGATCGGCTTCGCTCGCGTATTCACGCGGAACACCATCTGTTCAACTTGGTATCCCAATCATGACTATCGCCCCATCGCATCAGAAAGCCATTCTCCCCGAAGTTGCCGCCTTCCTCTCCCAGGGTCCCATCAAGGGCTTTGTCGGAGGGCAGGAAGTGGAATCCTCCAATGGAGAGACCTTTGCCACCCATGATCCCGGCAGCGGACAGAAGCTCGCGGATGTTTTTGCCATGCAAGGTGACGACGTTGATCGGGCGGTCGAAGCCGCGTCTCAGGCGTTCAAAGAGTCCGGTTGGGCTCAGTTGCCGCCTAACGAACGCGGCGTCCATCTGCACCGCTTGGCGGATGAGGTCGAGCGCCGGGCGCCGATCATCGCCCAGCTGGAAGCCCTGGATTGCGGGAAGATTCTTTCCCAGGCCGAGGCCGATGTGGAGAACTTTGTCACCACGATGCGCTACTTCAGCGACCTGGCGCAAAACGTGCAGCACCGCACCGTGCTCGCCGTCAAAGGGCATGAGGCCGCCGTGGTGCGTCATCCTTGGGGCCCCTGCGCCTTCATTGTACCTTGGAATTTTCCCTTCCTTCTCTGTGGCTGGGGAATCGCTCCGGCGATGGCGGCGGGCAACACCACGGTGGTGAAGCCGGCCGAGGACACACCGCTCTCCACTCTCTATGTCGCAAGGCTGGCTCAAGAGGTCGGTCTCCCTGACGGAGTCATCAATGTCATCCCCGGCCTGGGGGAAGTTGCCGGCGCCGCCCTGGCAAAGAACCCAATCATTCGCCGCATGTCCTTCACCGGATCGCCCGAGGTGGGCCGCAAGGTGGCCGAGGTCTGCGGGAGAAACCTGGTGCCGGTGAAGCTCGAACTCGGGGGCAAGGGTGCGGCCGTCGTCTTTGACGATGTCGATGTGCCCCAGGCGGCGCAGAAGTTGGTGGAGGCCATCACCTTCCACACGGGACAGGTTTGCTGCGATGCCACCCGCTGGCTGGTGCAGCGGGACATCTATGACGGCTTTGTCAGTGAATGTGTCGATCGCTTGAAGAAGGTGGCCATCGGTTATCAGTTAGACGATGGCACGGAGATGGGGCCGGTCGTGAGCGAGGTTCAACGCCAGCGCGTCCTCGGCTACTTGGAGAAGGGCGTGGCCCAGGGGGCCGAGGTGGTGCTCGAGGGCGGCGCCGCCGAGGTGTCCCCGGACGGCGGACACTATGTCAAGCCGGCGCTCCTGGCGGGGTCCCTGGACAATGTGGCCGCGCGGGAAGAGATCTTCGGTCCGGTGGCTTATCTCGCGCCGTTCGAGAATGAAGCGGAAGCCTTGAACCTGGCCAACGACACCGATTACGGATTGGCCAACAGCGTGTGGACGAGCGATTTGAACCGCGCTCGGCGCGTCGCCGAGTCCTTCGAGTCGGGCAACGGCTGGATCAACGCGCACAACGTAGTGGTCCATGGGGTGCCCTATGGCGGGGTGAAGAAGAGCGGCATGGGCGGCGGCGTGGTCTCCATCGAGACCCTGATGGACTACTGGCGCAACATCTCCGTCATTCGGCCCTTGGGGTAGATGCGGACACTCTTACGAACGAGGGAATTGAGTTGGGCTGCTATGGGCCGTGGATCTTCAGGCGTAGAAAGGGGGCTTGAGGACGGAGTCGTGTTGCCAGTTGTTCGGTTAGGGCGCCGTGCCCATCGGGCGTGGTGGCGGTTTCGGTGAGGATTTCGGCCGATTGCCAGGTGATCAAGTCGTGGGATGTTTCGATCTCATAGCGGAACGCTTCCCGGGCCAAGAGGCGCCGCCGAAAACGAAGTTCAACGGTATCGCTGTCCACGATGGTAATTTGTACGGCGGCCTCGTGTGGGGAGAGATCGGCCGCGAGGTAGTAGGCGGCGAGATGGGGCAAGCCCGTTTCTTTAAATAATGCTAGCGGCTCTGCGTCGTTCTGGGTTTGCAGCCAGGCTTCCCAGGGGAGATCTTCCTCGGGATCGTTGCCTCCGGAGCTCAGGGTCCAGGAGGCGGGGTCGGAAAGATCCACATGGGGTGCGGGATCGGACAGGACCAGCGCGGGGCCGGAGCCGTCGGCCTCCGCGGGCCAGCCTTGGCCGTCGTCGTAGGTGAGTTCGAGGACCGTGTCGCCGGATGCATTGAGGATCACCAGGGTCTCGCCGCTGTTGGCAAGTTTTCCCTGGTACTCTCCCAAGACCGGGATGGACGCGCCGTGGCGGCTCTGGTAGGCCGGGAGGTTGTTCACCAAGCGGACGGAGGCTCCGGCGGCGAGTTCTTGTGCCGTGCCGTCGTTGTTGAAATCGAAGCGGACGCCACCGAGGAGACGAAGATGGTGGAGACTCACCGTTTCATCGCTGGGATTGTGGAGTTCGAGGTATTCGAAATCGGCACTCTCATTGAAGCCGGCTTCCGTCTCCGCACCGGTGGGTGGTGACGGATGATAGTGGATGGCGGAAATGAGAAGATTGGCCGGGGACGCAGGTTGGGCTCCGACGATGAAGAGGGCTTCGTTGAGGGCGGACCAGGCGCCTGCGTTTTCCACGCGGGCCTTGACCGTGGTGGTGGTCGCGAGCGAGATTGGGGTGATGTCAGTCTCGATCGCATTGGGGTTGAGGCCGCCGCCGGGGAGCCGCGGATCGGAGCCGTCCAGGGTATAGACGAGGCGGGCTCGGGGTAGAAAAACGGTGGCACTCTTTGAGCTCATGCTGAGGCGGAATCCGGCGTCGACGTGACCGCCGTGTTGATTGAAGACCGGCGCATGCAGTTTGGGATAGAGGTCGCGATCGCGGAACTGATCCAGCACGATCCCGGAGCGGCGGGGAAACCAGTTTTCTAACAAGTCCGCTCTCAGCTCTCGGAATTCCTTGTTCACGGTGTAGGGAACTGTCCGGCGGTAGTCGCCCCAGCGTGCGGACTCGGCTATCAGGGCCTCTTCGATTTCCGAGGTGAGCCTCATCCAGAGCGCTGCCGGTCGATTGCGTTCGGGATGGTCGGGATCCCATTCCGGGCGATCGGGATCGACGTCGAGAGGACCGCCGTTGAAAAACGCGCGGTGCAATTGATCGGCAAATTGCATGCGGTACTCGGCATTGGCCGCCATGGCGTGATGAAACTTGGTGGGCGAGTCTTCGTCGCGGCGATGGGGAAGGACACGATTCTCGCTCACGCCGTGTTTCATGCCGTGCTCGTTGTCCCAGCTAAAAAACTTGAAGCCGTCACTCTGAGGGTCTCGATGCCGGCCGATGTAATTGTTGCCCGGCCAATCGGTGGCGGCGGCGTACATGTTGGGGATCAAGTAGTCGATGAGATTGGCCGTGTCGACATAACGCGCGGCCGCCGCATAGGCCTCGTCGCTGGTGAGGTCGAGATAGCCGGCGCTGAACCGCGCGGCGTCGTTCTGGATCAATGACAGGGCCTCTTCGTAAGCGTCGCCGGTGCCGTCGATGACTTCTTCGTGGTTCTTCAGGATATCGTAGTTGTCCTTGTCGGCGCCAAAATAACTTTCCATGAAGGAGGAGTCGGGACGTTCCGTGGGGTTGTAGACGCCCCAGTAGAGGCCGTTGAGGTAGAGGTGGACCCAGGTGCCGTGGGGTGCCGGCCGGCCGAGGGCTAACTGGGCGCGCCGGGCCCACTCATCCCTGACAAATTGGCCCACTCGATTGCTGGTGGCGTCGTAGACCCAGGCGTCCTGGGAATTCGACCGGAGAACGAGGGTGTCGAATTCAGCGGCCGCATCCGGACCAAAGAGCGGGTAGTCCAGCTTTCTGGCGCCATAGATCTTGCGGAAAACGAGTCGCAGTGAGTGCTTGGGATTTCTTCCGGGATCCCGCGAGGTGAAGCCTTGCATGCGAATACCGGCGTCGATCTGAAAGCCTTCGCTGCCATCCGGGTGGAGCAGTTCCACGGAGACCGGGCGTTCCCACTCCGTTCCCCGGCCTTGGGTGTGATGATAGATCCCTTTGGCCGCGCCAAAGAGGTCTTTGTGCTCCATGACGAGGGAGAGGGAAGGCAAGGCTTTGAGTGCGTTAGCGATGACACCCTTGGCCTCCTCAGGCGTGAGCGCGGGGTCACCGGCGATCAGAGGGAGGTGGTCCGGGTCTTGATCCATGCCGTAGTCCGATCCCTGCCAGGCCGTGGAGAATCCGGCGGGTTCGTCGGGTTGATTGACGACATCGCCGGGGAAAATGTAGGTGTGCGTATCGATGTTGCTCGGTTCGAGTCCGGACTTGCGCGCTTGGGCGCGGAGGACGGTGGTGGATTCGATGCGAATGCCAGTCCCGTCATAGCGCCGGCCGGTGAAGACGCTGCCGGGCTCGGAACCGTTGATGGTGTAGAAGATTTCGGCGTCGGGCGTGGCCGTGGTGATCTCGACGGTAAATGGCTCGTCAAAGAAACCGCGATCGATGCTGAATTTGGTATCGGCCGCTTGCGGCTTGGCCTCCTCGACGCCTTCCTGACTCTGGGCGGTGCTGAGAGTGAGGAGTAGGAAGAGATAGGTGGTTGTTAGGCACCGGGACATGGGAATGGGGCGGACAGGAGTGTCCGCATCGCTTTGTTAGGAATGGTTGCCTTCATTCGAACTGGGCGGTCACGGAGACGGAGTCGCTGCCCAGTGGGAGGACGATTTCCGGTTCGCTCGAGGTGACGGCGCCGGTCCATCCGGTGAAGGTATGGCCCTCCTTGGCCATGGCCCGGAGGGTCGGGGGATGGTCTTTGAAATAGACGCCGGACCAATCCTGCGTGGGAACCGTGAGCGTATTGACGACCACCGAGCCCTTGGCCTCGTCGTTGACGGCGATGCTCACCGTGGCCGTGCCGTTGGGCAGTTCGAAATGTTCGATGAGCTGCTGCCGTAGCTGGTCGGGCCGGCGGCTGCCGAAGGCTCGCAGGACTTCGACATTGCGCTCCCAATGCTCCAGGCTGAGGGGTTCGTCTTCCTCCTTGTGGGGGTGCCCGAAGCCGCGCTCCTGAATGGCGGCCCAGCTCCAGCGCTCGAGATGGCTTGGAATCTCCGCACGGATGGCATCCGCCATGCCATCGATACGGCCGACGACCCGCTCCGCAGACCAGAGATGGTTGAGGAGGTCGGCGCAGCGCTGGATGAACTGTTCGCGAAAGACGTCGCTCTCTAACATCTCGCGCAGGAGCATGGTGCGGCCGCCCGCGTTGGGCCAACCCGTGCCCGTCCCGGAGCCGTTGGTGTAGAAATCGAACATGTTCTCGTAGTCGGAGAAGTCTCGCTTCATCGCGGGAAGATAGACGTCCGGTTTCCAGAGGTTGAAGGCGTAGTCCTGATCATAGACGAGCCAGCGGAACTGCCCTCCCTCATCGCGCTGAGGACGCCAGCACTTGATGTTGCCGATGTCGAAGTTTTGACCCCAGATGACGGTCAGATGGTAATCGATGAAGTTGGCCACATCGAGGTAGTTGTCTTCGACGAACTGATAGTGTTCGGGGTCGTTCATGTCTCTTCCCGAGATGTAAGAGCGCATGCTGTTGTAGGTCGTCGACGAACCTGAATTGGCCGAACCGTAGCCCTCGATGAGATCGACTTCCTTGCTGTCTACGCCGTGGTTGGATTCCACGTAGTGTTCTGTGAGTTTCTCCCGGATGTTGTAGATGCCCCAGTAGTCGCCGTTGAGGTAGAGCACGGTGGGACGGTATCCCTGGGTGTCGAGGCCGGTCTCCCGGGCCAGGCTTTGCACCATGGCATCGCGAAACAGGGTGAAGTTGCCATTGACGAAATAACTGCCGTAGGAAAAGGGCTGGCTGAAGGCCCTGATCTCGGTTCGGGGAAATGTCAGCCAGGTGCTCTGGTTGTCGTTGCCGGAGTTGCGCAGCACGAAGGATTCAAAGGAGTCAATATCCTTGTCGGGAAACAGCTGGTGCCGGATGCGCCCATAGCCGTATTCCTGGCGGGCGAAGATGGCCATGGACTTTTGCGGGTAGCCCCGGGAACCCCAGCCGCCAAAGATCTTCACCCCGACGTTGATGGCGAAGGCATCGTCACCGTCGGGCTCGAACATCTCCAGGCTGGCCTCCACTTCCCGCTCCCGTTTCCAGGCGTTGGAGGAGGAGTAGGGAAAGGAACCATTGACGTTTCCATTGGGCGAAAGGGCGGAGCCCATGCCGTAGAGATAGCCGTCCTCGAAGTCAAAGTTCTCCGGATCCGTGGCCATGGAGAGCACGGCGAGGTCGTGATCGACGCCGACAAGGTAGGTCGCCGTGACCGTGCGACTGGTGGGATGGCCAAACACTTTGGCGCGAATGACCGTGGGCCGATCGATGATGATGGGCTCGGTATACAAGGTTGAATTGCTCGTGAAGAGACTGTGAAAAGGATCGGCGCCATCGAGGGAGTAGCGGATGACGTCGCCCTCTTTGGGCGCGATGAGCTGCACGGTGACCGGACTGTCATAGACGCCGCCGGGAAGAGAGAATCGCGGTGACTGAATGAAAGGATCCGGCGCGCCGAAGATGAAGGGGTGATTGGCTTGGCCGGGGCTCGATTCCTTGGAGGAGAATTCGTAGAGGGTGTCGACGTCGTCCCGCGATCTTCCCATGGAAGCGTCGCCGGCCATGGGACCCGGGTCCAGGCGGTCGACGACCTGACCCTGAGGATCGGTGAGAATGACAGGTTCCTCACCATTGCGCAGAGAAAAATTCGCGTGCCATTCACCCTGGGGAATCTCGTCGTCCTCTTTTCCCGAAGCGAAGACGATGAGGAACTCGCCGGGCTCGATCACGGCGCCGTCGGGGAAGAGCCATTTGCCCAAACGGTTCTCGTTGTCGCTCAGGCCGTAGCCGGCGAGGTTTGCCGCCGTCTCACCCGTGTTGAGCAGCTCGATCCAGTCGGGATGGTCTCCCGCACCGTCGGCCAGGGCCGTTTCATTGTTCGCCATGATTTCATTGATGACGACGCTGACGGGAGAGCTGGGATCGTCGTCCGTGACGACCCGGATGCGGAAGAATCCTTGGAGGTCGGCATCGGAGTCGGTCGAGAGACGGACCGTTCCATCGCCCGGTGAAGAAATTTCGGCGGTACGGGTTGTCCAGCTGTCCGCTTCGAGATCATGGGAATGCTCCAGGACGAACGTCTCCGTGGGGAGGGCTTCCCGTTGCAGCGTGAGCGTGATCTCTGCGGGCTGGCGGCTGATGGAGACGAGGTCCGGCGGTGGATTATCCTGAGCCAGAGCGAGAGGTCCCGGGAGAAGACCGAGAAGGCTGAGCGAGAGGGGGAGACGCATGCGCATCCCCCTTTCTACCGTCGAGATGATTCCGGTGCAATGTTGATGCGCAGCCGTTCGAGGCTTTGGTGGCGCGTGGCTCCGCCGGTTCTTTTCCTCGAGACGGAACTGTGGCAGTCTGACTGGATGAACAGCATCGGCGCGTTTCCGGGTAATTTCTTCCTGTGGTTGATCCTCGCGATTCCAGTTTGGGCTCAGGTGGAAGGGTCGGGTTGGGAGGGGCGGAATCATCTCCCGGCGTTGGGCTCCGGGGTGGAACGTGTTCAGGATTTCGGTTACGATGGGGCGGGTGCCGTGGGGGGCGTGGTGGAGCGCTCCTTGAAACCGGCATCCTATGCCAAGGCGATCCGGCCGGTGGGCCTGGACGATGCGTTTGCCGCCTCTGGCCGTCTTCGCGTGACAGAATCCGATGGCGGCAGCGGGGTATTGTTAGGCTGGTTTCGCCGAGATTCCGTTGGTTGGCGCATGCCGAACTCGCTCGTGCTCCGCTTGGACGGGGAGAACGATCACTTTCGCGTCTTTTTCGAGTACGGAACCGGCGATGGGCGAACGGGGTCCGGCCAGACGTTCGAGGGGCGCTATCAGGATAATGACGGTTCACTGTTCCCGGCGGGTGATGACTGGTACCGCTGGGAATTGGCCTATCATCCGAATGGTGCCGAGGGCCTTGGAGAGATGGTCTTGCACTTTGACGGCAGGGAGTTCCGTGCGCCACTGGCGCCTGGTCATCGCGCCTCGAAAACGGTGTTTGACCGGTTCGGGATCGTGAATCAGCAAATCGATGGATCGAGCATGACCGTTTGGCTGAATGAACTCAGGCTCATGGGAGAGCCGATCGACCTGGAGACGGA
>JANQJH010000645.1 GCA_028281705.1 Verrucomicrobiales bacterium | reverse complement strand
CTTCAGTCTCTCGGTTATTTGGAAGGATCGATCCGCGGCCTTCATCTCCGCGCAGCGGCTTCTTTCTGTTTCTGTGTCAGGAGATATCGGAACTCCTTCAGTTTCTTGGTGACATTCGCACGCCCGGCAAGGTTGTTTTTCTCCCCGGGGTCTTCAGTGAGGTTGTAGAGTTCCTCGCCGTCGGGCCACTTGCCGTAGCGCCAGCGCTGGTTGCGCAGGGCGTAGCCGAGCTTGGAGCCGCGGGAAACCACGGTGTAGGCGTGTTTCTTTCGGCCCTTGCGTTCGGGGTGGTTGAGCAATGGACGCAAGGAGAGACCCTGGAGATGTCCGGGTGGCGTTAGGCCGGCGAGTTGAGCCAGCGTGGGGTAGATGTCGATCAGTTCCACCATGGCCTCCGATTTCGTGCCGCCTTTGGTTAGGCCGGGCACGCGGACGACGAAGGGCACCTTGGCGCCGATGTCAAAGAGGGTGACCTTGCCCCAGAGAAAATGATCGCCCAGGTGGTATCCGTGATCGGAGGTGAAGACGATGATGGTGTCTTCCCAGTGCCCACTCTTTTTCAGGGCGTCCAGCACCAGTTTCAACTGTGCGTCGATGAAGGAGATGCAGGCGTGGTAGGCCTGCATGTATTCACGGCGCAGGGAATCGTTCTCCTGACCGAGTTCGAAACCGAAGGCCCCGTAGCGTTTGGAAATCGCGGTTTTCGGCAGGCTGTCCCAGAGATTGGGCCGGTCGGGTTGGTAGGTGATTTCGTTCCTCGGGTAGAGGTCAAAGTAATTGTCTGGAGCGAGGAAGGGGACATGCGGTTTCTGGAGGCCGCAGGCGATGAAGAAGGGCTTGTCGCCGTGCGCCTTCGCGGTGAGCCACTTCGCGACCTGGCGCGCGTTCTTTCCGTCCTTGTGGTGTTCATCCGTGAGGCCGCTGCGACCGTATCCGGGCGGCGTTTGGGCGTCGAGCTTGGCGGAGACCTTCTTTTTCACTTCCCGCCACTTCCTTCGATTGGCCCCTTTCTCAATTGAGCCGTGTTCGGCCTCGAATGTCTCGCGGGCCTGACGGACGACAGCGAGTTCGTCGTTCTCGAAACGATGGAAGGCGTTCCAGGCGATCTCACCGTGCTCGTGCCGGGGCGAGTGGAACACCTTGCCGACGCCGGCGGTCCAATAGCCATTCTCCTTGAAGAACTGCGGCAGGCTCACGGTCCCGGAGCGTTTCTGGCGAATGTCGGCCTTGTTGTTGAGGACACCGGTCGATTCCGGATAGAGGCCGCTGAGGAACGAGGCCCGCGACGGACCGCAGACGGGGTATTGGCAAAAGGCGCGGTTGAAGGTCATCCCTTCACTGGCAAGCTCTGTCAGCGTCGGGGTGTGGATGGGATCGTAGCCGGAAGGAGAGACATGGGTGTTGAGATCGTCGCAGACGATGAAGAGGATGTTCTTCCGATTGCGTTCGGTCTTGGACGAGGTCTGAGTTGGGGCTGGTTTGGATTGGTTTGTCGGCCTGCGTTTGCCGGCCCGTGCCTTGGCATTGGCATCCTTCTCCCAGCGAAAGCTTTCGCCCTCGATGACGAGGTCACGCCGAGAGACGAGTTTCTCCGCAGGTTTGGCAAACTTCGCCGGCGCCGATTGACGCATCTTGTTCTTCAGGTCGTCGTACGCACGCTGCGAGGCGAGGTTGGTCCATTCGTTAGGATCCTTCTTCAAATCGTAGAGTTCCTCGCCATCTTCGCCGTAGCGGATGTAGCGCCAGTCACGGTTGATGATGGCGTATTCACCCGGTTCCATGTGCGGGAGGAAGACATCGCGATCGATGGCTGAGGCGGGATCCGCCAAGGTGTTCGCCAGCGATTGTCCTTCGAGGGATTGGAGAGGATTGGAGAGGCCGCACATCTCGACGAGCGTGGGATACATGTCGATCAGGCTGGCCGTGACGTCGGTCTTCGCACCCTGGGCAATTCCCGGACCGGCCCAGATGAACGGGATGTTGGAGGTGCGTTCCCAGAGGGTGTGTTTGCCCCAGTTGCCTTTCTCGCCGTGGTGATACCCGTGATCACTCCAGAACACGACGATGGTGTTGTCGGCATGGGGGCTGACCTTGAGGGCATCGAGGACACGACCCATCATGGCGTCGGCGTAACTCATGCAAGCGAGGTAGCCGTGGATGGCGTCGTCCACCGCATCGAGGCTTTCAAGACGTTGGTGAATCCGCGAGCGCGCGGTTTTCATCTTCCGGATCTTTTGCGGCAGGTCTTCAAGATCGTCGGCCTTGTAGGGCGGCAGCTCGATATTCGCCGGATCGTAGAGATCGAAGTACTTCTGAGGACAGTAGTTGGGAAAGTGCGGCGCGTAGATGCCGACGCCGAGGAAGAAGGGTTTGTCGTGGTTCTTCTGCAATTGGTCGACGGCCCAGTTGATGCGTATGGTGTCAGCCATCTCCTCTTCCTTGTCGTTTGGGATGGGTGCCCATTCGAGAAATAGTCCGCCGGTCACTTCCCGTCCCTCGTTGTAGACGCTGGCGGGAATCACCTCCGGCAACGGTGTTTCCTCGCTCCACGAATCCAAGGGCCAGCCGCTGGTGCGTTGCGAGGGATTGCGGAGGAAGAACTCTGTCCAGCCTCGCTGATCGATCGCACCCGCTGGATGATGGAAGAGCTTGCCGGCTCCAAGCGTCGTGTAACCCGCCTTGGCGAAGCTCATTTGCAAACCTTCAATCTCGGGCCGGTGCACCCAATAGGTCGCGCTCCGGTAACAACCTGTCGTCGAAGCGAATTGCCCGGAGAAGATCGCCGCCCGTGAAGGCGCGCAGTAGACTCCGGCCGTGTGCGCGTTGGAAAAGGTGACACCACGTGCGGCCAGGCGGTCGAGGTTTGGAGTGATCGCTCGCGGTGTCGTCTCCAAACAGCCGATCCAGTCGTTCATGTCATCCACGGCGAGGAAGAGAACGTTAGGATGCTTCTCCTTCTCCGTCCCCTGGGCGATCGCCGCGGAGAGTCCAATGAGGGCGAGGATGATTCTCAGATTGTGTTTCATCAGTGGGCAGGCAGCTTGGTTGGCTTGGCTATTTCAAGTTTTTCTCGAGAGAAGCTCGAGCTTCCGGTGCAACAACCCCAGCGGGCCGGGCATCGAACTGCATTTCTTCCTGAAACAGGACGGCCATCCCACGAAGCTTGCGGGTGATGTCGCGGTTTCGCACCAGCTTGGATTCACTCGGGTCTTTTTCCAGATCATACAACGCGAGGGTTGGATTCAAATACAGCTTCCACTGTTGCCAGCGTACTGCTGCTAGTGCGCCCTGACTGCCGTGATAAAAGAAGGCGTCATTGTATTCCTGGCGTTTGATGATCGGTGCCCATTCTCCAGGTGGGTCCCAGCGGCGCCGAAGAGGAAGCGCGGCATTGAGCGATCGCTTCATTCCCGGAGGCGGCACGATCTTGGTCTCTCCCTGCAACAACGGACTGATGTCGCGGCCGTCGATGACCCGGCCCTGGGGCACGCTGACGCCCGCGAAGGTGGCGAGGGTCGGATACCAATCCATGGCGCGCACCACCGCCGATGATTCCGCACCCTTCTGTAATCCCACGCCCGGTCCCCAGGCGATCGCCGGTACGCGAATGCCGCCCTCGTAGGTGGAGAGCTTGCGTCCGCGAATCCTCTGTTCCGGTGTGCGCCCCGGTCCACGACCGTTGTCGGAGGCGTAGATGACAATCGTCTTGTCGTCGATACCCAGGCGTTTCAGTGAGTCGAACACGCGGTCAACGTGATGATCGAGCTCCTCAATGGCGTCGCCGTATTCGCCCCAACTCGAGCCGCCCTTGAACTCCTCGCTCACGCCCAGCGGGTTGTGGAGCATGGTATGCGGCAGATAGAGGAAAAACGGTTTCTCCCGATTCCGCTCCATGAATTGAATGGCTTCATCGGTGTAGGCTTTGGTCAACTCCGCGGGATCGGCTGGACGTTTGACGACATCGCGGTTTCTCATCAAGGGCACGCCTCCCTCGTCTTCAAAATAGACCACTTCAACAGGGTCGAGGTTATGCAACAATCCGAAGTAGTGGTCGAAGCCCTGATTGCCCGGGAGGAAGGGCTCTTGAAATCCAAGATGCCATTTGCCGATGCAGGCTGTGGCGTAGCCGTTTTCCTTGAGCAATTCGGCAATCGTCAGCTCATCCGGATGAATGCCCGACCGCGAATCCGCACGATGCACCCAGACCGCGTTGCCGACCCGGCGCGGGTAACAACCGGTCAACAATCCCGCCCGCGACGGGCTGCAAATCGGCGCCGCGGCATAGTAGTCCGTGAAGCGCGTCCCGGCCTCGGCCATGGCATCGATCCGCGGCGTCTCGACCTCGGTCGCCCCGTAACAACCCAGATCGTAGTATCCCTGGTCATCGATCAGAATGAACACGATGTTGGGCCTTTCTGAAGCGGCGATGCCATGGCCGAGCAGGACCAGCAGCCAACCGGCGAACAAGAGCAAGACACTTGGTTTCAGATCCATCATGACTGTGACAGGGTGTTCCATGGTTGGAGGGCCGATCCTCGTAGCGGAAGCTCGTGAATTCGGGGGCTGAAGTTGTCTTTCAGGATGCCAGCCGTCCTCAGGCACTGAGCCATTGCAGATTGTTTCATTTTTGCTGGATGGCGCGATGGTGCTCAGAGTAGTTCCATTCACATGAAATCGCTTCTGATCTCAGGAAACACCGGAAGACTCATGTCGGTGCTGACTTTGTTCTATTTCGCGTGGTACAGCGCCGCGGCCGCAGTCGATGAGCGGCCTAACTTCATCCTCCTGATGGGCGACGATCACGGTTGGAGCGAGACTGGGTACAACGGACATCCTCACCTGCAGACGCCCGTGCTCGACGAGATGGCGGCAGCCGGGTTACGTCTGGATCACTTTTACGCGGCGCATCCGACTTGTTCGCCGACGCGCGCCAGCATCCTGACCGGGCGGCATCCCAATCGCTGTGGTACCTTTCATCCGGGCTGGTCCATCCGGCCGGAGGAAGTCACCATCGCCCATGTTCTCGCCCAGGCTGGTTACCATTGCGGTCACTTCGGCAAGTGGCACGTCGGTCCGGTGAAGACGGACTCGCCGACGAATCCGCGGGCCATGGGTTTCCAGGAGTTCGTTTCGCATGACAACTTCTACGAGATGAACCCGCAGTTTTCCCGGAACGGGGGACCGCCGGAACAGCTCGAAGGCGAAGGATCGATGGTCACCGTCGACGAGACCCTGGCATTCATCGAGCGCGCGAAGCAGGCGGGAAAACCGTTTCTCGCCGTCGTCTGGTTCGGATCGCCCCATGAACCCTACAGCGGTCTTGCAGAGGATCTTGCGCTCTACGACGACCTGCCAAAATCCTATGCGGAGCGAGAGGTCCGGCTTACGTCAATGGAGACCGGCCGGCCCACGACTCGGCCGCTGCGCGACGTCCTCCGCGAGCGCTACGCGGAGATCACGGCAATGGATCGCGCGATCGGAAAGCTCCGCCAGCGACTCGCCGATGCAGGACTGAGCGACAACACCCTCCTCTGGTACTGTGGAGATAATGGGAGCCCTTCCAGTAGCGGCCGTGCGACGACTCCGTTCCGAGGGCAAAAGGCGCTGATGTACGAGGGTGGCATCCGCGTGCCGGGCTTGATCGAATGGCCGGAGAAGATTGGAAATCCCCGGGTGAGCAAGGTCAACGGAGTGACGACGGACATGCTCCCGACGATCTGCGAACTGGCCGGCATTCCAGCGCCGGGCCGGCCGCTCGATGGTATCAGTCTGGCATCGTTGATCTCAGGAATAATGACAGAGCGTCCCCGGCCCATCGGATTCTGGAGTTACAATGCGAAGCGACTCACGCAGGGCGATTCCGCCGCGAAACCCTACATCGAGCCCGCTCTCCAAGAGGGCACGACGC
The DNA here is from genome assembly GCA_028281705.1 of Verrucomicrobiales bacterium. Lineage (GTDB taxonomy): Bacteria > Verrucomicrobiota > Verrucomicrobiia > Verrucomicrobiales > DEV007 > JAACDM01. Next base: position 8,442 of record JANQJH010000645.1, on the reverse strand, counting down.
CGCTGGTGAAATACCTCGGGGGCAAGCGGACGCGCAGCTTTCAGAATTATCACCAGCCACCGATCGAGGAATCAGATTACGCCGGGCCGCGTGTCCTCCTCGACAATCGTTACAAGCTTGTGTTGCAAGGCGATGGGGAAGCGGGGCAAGTGGAACTGTTCGATCTCCGCGCCGATCCGGCCGAGGAAAACAACCTAGCAGAGATCGAGCTGGAGATCGCCGCCGAGATGAAGGGACGCATGCGTACCTGGCAGAACTCGGTCTTGCAAAGCCTCAGAGGAGCGGATTACTGATGCACGGGTGTTTTGTTCAAACGTATAACCGACGTGCTAACACTGTTCTCCATGACAGGCGAGGCGCCGGCGGAACAGATGTCCCGCGTTGATCATTAGCACGCCAACCCTGCGACTCTGATCCGGGAGATGACGAAGGGACTGAAGTCCCTGCCACTTTCTTGGAATGTGGGAGGGACTTCATTCCCTCGGTTATTTGGAAGTTGATTCACAGCAATCCGGTGTAGCCCTCGTCGCCCCGAGGGATGAGCCGCCATGCGGCGACGATGTCGTTTCGCGCTAGCCAGACATTCCGGTAGCTCGGCTGCCCCTGGAGCCGTCGCTCCGCGCGATCGAGTTTCTCAGACGCTTGGCGGAGTTCCTCAATCGTCGAAGGGCTTTGACGGCGACGGCGGGCACGCTCGAGGTCACGGCGCAGGTTTTCCAGGCGACCCCGGAGACGGTGGGGCAGGAGGTAACTCGCCCCTTCGAGGACCACGCCTCCACCGCGACTGACGTTGGCATGGACTGCGGATCCCGTGTAGGTCGGCGTCGTGGAATCAATTCCCCAGGCTCGGGTGGCAATCGTCAGTCCGACGTGTCCCGTCACGCGGCCGCCGGCACTCCGCAAGAGGGTGGACCCGCAGTCTGCGAGGAAGACCTCGCCATTGGCGCCCGTGGCCACGGAACATCCATGAAATTCGATCCGTGCGTTCCGCGCGAACAGCTCGTGATAATTCCGGAACTGAAGCCGCCACGAGTAATGCGTTAGAGTGTAGCTACCCAAACCGATCTCGCCGGATCCGCCGTGCGTGTGGAAGTCGAGCGATTCCAGTTGGGCGTTCTCGCCGCGAAGGCGATCGAGCAAGCCGAACAAGGCCGCTTCCGTGTCGATCTCCACCGCTTCCGCATCCGTCTGGGTCGCGGCGTGCGCCCGAGCTTCCTCGATCAGATCGGCGCCCCCGAATCCAAATATTCCCGATTGCCCCGAGGAGATGTGAAGATGACGCGTTGGCATAGTTCCGGCCAATACATCAGGAATTCAGAGAAAGAGTTGCAGCGGCGGCCAGGATTTCGAATGGAGGTCGTTCGGATAGAGCGCATTCCGCACAATATTCTCAACTCTATTCTTCCCCGAGATACTTGCTCACTTCTGCAAGGACGTCGTCGCGACCTTCCCATTTCTTGTAGATCAGCCGACCGGACAAGCCATATTCTTGACCGCGTTTCACCTCGGGGATGATCAATTGGAAATCCCAGGCCGGGTTGGTATCGTCGCCAGCCTTCGTTTGCCCGCCGCCAGAGGGTGATTGCGCTAGCCGAATGTGGGGGGTGGGCTGGAAGACGTAGATGAGCACCATGTTCTTAAAGCGGCCGTAGAAGAAGGGTTCGCCATAACGTAGTGGCGATACATTGGAGAAAAGTGTGTTGACCTCTCGATGGAAGTTGAGCGTCTGGTCATCCGACTTGCCCAGCACGGTGCTATCGCGATTGTGTGCCTGAGTGTTGAATTGCTGCCACCGTGGCTTCTCCAAACTCGATCGTGAATCGAGGAAGTAGATGCTCTTGTTAATTGGGCCGTTGATGTAGGAGGCCCAGAACACGCCGAGAAACCCACCGCCGTCCGCGGGGACGCGTCGTGGAATGCAGCGGTAGCGGAAATCGATGTAATAGGGTTCACGCAGGGAGAAGGTCGTCCAACTCTCCACGGCGTAATCTTTCGTTGGCGGCTGGTGGAGCTGGACGGTGTGATCGTCGATGCGCTTGAGATTCATGGGCGAATAACGAGGCTCAAAGAAGGTCTCACCCTCCTGCGGACGCGCGTCGAAATAGTGCTCGAGGTTCCAGCCGGCATAGGCGGGGACGAAGGACGTGACTGCTTGGTCCTTTGACTCTAACCAGAAGATTCCGTTGTAGCCCGGTGCATGGTCGCCGTGCTTGCCTTCGAGCGACTTGTTGTTGCCGATGGCGCAGGCGATCGTCGACGTCTTCAACACGACGAAGTCGGCGTTCGTCGCCATTCCGCGAGGATCCTCATTGTCATCCGCTGCCGCGCCACTGAGGAAAACACCGGTGGCGAGGACGGCGGCGAGAGAACGAAGGCAGATGATTGGCATTTCCGATGCTCCTTCCCCTGACGTGAATTTATTGCTCCAACAATTTCAGCATCGCCTTGGCGGCTGCGTGACCGACGAGGCAGTAGCTCTCGGCGCTGTTGTGCCAGTGGCTCTTCTGACGGCCCGGCTTGTGTTTCTGAAAGGCTCGCGTCTCGACCGCAGTGCAGTATTCGTACTTGGCGGCGGCCTTGACTTGGGCCGGCTCAATGGATTTGCCAAGAAAACCGGCTACGCCCGTGGCGTCCGGGCCGCCCATGCCACTGGTGGCGATGACGAACGGCAGCTCTTCATTGCCGAGATCCCGGCGCATGTCCTTGATGAAGTTGGTCATGTTGGCCTCATATTCCCGAGCGAATTCTTTTTTCGTGCCGTCGTTCCATCCTTGGTGCCAGAAGAAGCCAACCAGTTCGTGCCTCTGGCCGTCGAGCTGGGGAAATTCACTCGGCAGATTGGCCAGCACGGTCCTCACCTCCTCGAGCGTCTGGTGGTAGCGCGATCCGAAAACCTTCTTGTACTCGTCCAGCGTGAGTTCCGCGTTTTTCTTCTTCGCGCCCAGGAACATTTTCTGCAAAACCTCGTCCTCAGGCAGCCCTGAACTCGGAGGGCGGAAGGTCATCCCGATCGCCTGACCGCCCCAGGCGCATTTGATGAGAAGGACGGGCTCGTCGAAGTGGTTCCCGAGAACATGCCCGAAGGCGAGTTCCGGGCCGACGCTATCGGGTCTGGCCCCGAGCCCGGGCCTCAGCTTGCTCTTGGTGATCTCTCCCTTCCCATTCTTGTGGTAGTAGAAAACGTCATCACGCTGGGCCCACTCCTCGCCCTCCTTGAGATAGTCGAATTGCTTCTGCCCGGCCGCGTGCGGGAGGTCGCCCTCTTTCTCCATGGTGATGCGGCCATGCCCCTGCATGTTCGATTGTCCGGCGAGGACGAAGACTTTCACCGGCTTGGTCGCCGTGGTGATTTTTTTCTCCGCGGCAACGGAGGACGAGACGACGGCCAGGAGGAGACTTGTCATCAAGGGAAGGATTGTTTTCATAATGGCATTGCTCATTGATGGAGCCGGTGCGTTGGTGGGAAAATCCGGCGCTTCTTTGATTCACAGGAGAAACCGCCGAACAAACCGCAGGTCGCGTGGTTGAAACCGAACCAATAAAATATCTGATGATTCGATTCCTCTCGCTGTTCATTTTGGCTCCGCTCGGATGTCTGGTCCCGGGCATTCAAGGGGCGGCGCCAAAACCTAACGTCCTGCTCATTTTAACTGACAACCAGAGTTATTTCGAACTCGGCTGTCATGGGCATCCGCACGTGAAGACGCCGCGGATCGATGCCTTCGCCCGGGAGGGCGTGGACTTCGTCAATTTTCACGCACCGCCGTTTTGTTCTCCGAGCCGCGCCGCCATGCTCACCGGCCGATATGCCATGCGGGCCGGGATTCACAACACGATTGGCGGGGTGTCGATTCTGCACCGTGATGAGAAGACCATCGGGGATCACCTGCAGAAAGCGGGCTACCGGACCGGCGTTTTGGGCAAGTGGCACCTGGGCTACTCCTATCCCTATCTTCCGCAGTGGCGCGGGTTCGATGAGGTTTTTGTCCATGGTGGGGGCGGGATTGGTCAACTGGAGGACTATTTCGGGAATAGCCACCTTGATGCGACTTTCCTGCACAATGGGGAATTCGAAGCCTCGAAGGGCTTTTCTACCGACGTCCTCTTCGGTCAGGCGATGAAGTTCATCGAGGAGAACCGGGAGCAACCGTTCTTCTGCTACGTGACGACGCCGGCGACCCACAGGCCGTGGCAGGCGCACCCAGAGGCGGCGAAACGGATCGAGGCGCGGGGCGAAGAGCATTCAAGGAATGATCTCGCGCTCTATTCGATGATCGAGAACATCGACGAAAACGTGGGGCGGATTCTCGATCAACTAGATCAGCTCGATTTGGCGGAGCGTACCTTGGTGATTCTCGCCACCGACCAGGGAACGCGGCGCCAGCGTGTGCATCAGGACCTGGCCTACGATGAGTATCATCAGGTGTTCTGCATGATGCGCTATCCGGAGTTCACTGACAAAAACGCCCACCGTTCGACAGCCTTGTGCGGCATGGTTGACGTCACGCCCACAATCCTGGATCTGTGCGGTGTACCCCCGGAGACCGAATTGGACGGCCGTAGTCTTCTGCCATTATTGCGAGGCGAAAAACGCTGGAGTGACGATCGTTCTCTCATTGTTCAATGTCCGCGGGGCAGGGAGCGCGCTCGCTGGGCCAACGCCACGGTGAAGACCCAGCGCTGGCGGTATCTCGAAGGCGCCAAGCTCTTCGATATGGACAAGGATCCGGGGCAGAAGGAAGACGTCGCGGCGGCGCATCCCGAGGTCGTGGCACAGCTGGGGGAGATCTACGATCGATTCTGGACATCCTTGCCACCCGCCGAGCAGCTGCGCTCGTATCACCTGTTAGGCCACGAAGAGGCGCCGGAAGTGCGGCTCAACGCGATGGATTGGTACCTGGGCCAGTCGCCTTGGCATCAGCTGCACATGCCAAAGTTCAGCGGCAATGGCACCTGGCCGGTCGAGGTGGCGCGGGCTGGACGGTATCGATTTGAACTGCGCTATCACCCACGGGAAGCGCCGCGAGCGCTGGGCGCGGCGGCGGCGTCGATCAAGGTAGGCGAACAAAGTGCAAAGACGGCGCTGGAGAAAGGTGCAGAAAGCGCCGTGTTCGAACTCGACCTCAAGGAGGGGCGCTACGATCTCGACACGGCACTGACTCCGGACGAGGGGTCGCGGCATGAAAATCCCTGGGGAGCCTTGTTCGTATACGTGCGCCGGGTGGAGAGCCAGGCAGGCGAGTAGGGACTCATAATGTCAGGGTGTAGAACAAGGCCGGGCCGTAGAGCAAAGGGAAGATGAGATCGATCCGGAGGGACCTTGGCAATCTCCTACTCCACGGCGTCCTCGAACTTGAAACTGGAGGACATCACCTCCAGTTGATCCGCTAGAGCTTGGGATTCGGGATGGACGGAGACACCTTGTTCGAGAATGGCGAGGGCACTGCTAGGGTCGCCGTTCTTGATGTGGAGGCGGGAGAGTTCCAGATAGGAATTGGGGAACTGCGATCTCTTCTCGGCTGCGTTCTCCTGCAGGGCGATCGTTTTCTCATACTCGGTGATGGCTCGCCCCGTCATGTTGAGAAAGTCGGGATATTGACTGTAGGAGAAGCCCATCGAGTGCTGTGCCCGCCAATTATCCGGATCGATGGCGAGCACTTCTTTCCACATGTCCTGTGCTTTGGCCGCCCAAATGCTCTTTTCCGGTCCGATTGCGGAAAGAATCTTCGTGACGTAGGCCTGAGCGAGGTGGAGCCGGCTAGGCGTGTCGTTGGCATCCGCTTCGACGTCGGCTTGGAGTTTCTTGATCACCTGATCGAACTTGTCGCCGCTCCTGACGGAATCCCAGAAGGCCAGTTGCTCCTCCTCTGAGGCGTCGCCCCGGAAAACTCGCCTCATTTGTGCCTCGAACTCCTCGGCGCTGAGATCGGTCGCGGGTTGCCTGGCACTAGCACTTCGAGATTCTACCGGTTCTGCGTCGACGATGACGGACGGCGGTGATGGTGGTGCTACCACCGCCGATGGATGGGGAGGTGCCGCGCCATCGGCTGCGCTCTTTGCCCCGGGCGTTTGGCCCTTTTCGCGGAGGAGCATCACGATGATTCCGATTGAGATCCCCAAGCAGATGAGGAGGAAGCTGTTGACGTGGTTTTTCATAAACTCGGGGTGACCCGTTGGAAGGCTAAGCAGGAATTTCACAGGCGGCAATCTCATAGAATGAGCGGCTCAACAAGACCCCGTCCGTAGCCGCACATCCCAAGCGCATGCAAGGGAGAGAGTATCCTTGAACGCTTTGGGGTAGCCTTCAATGCGATGCGATTGTCGCATGATTGACTTGTGTGCACAACGATCCGAAGCTGGGGTGGTGAAGCGCCGAACATTTCTCCACGCCACTGGAGCGGCCTTGGCATTGGGACGAATGCCAGCAAACCCGGCCTCCGCGGAAGAACGCGCGCAGCGACCAAGCGTCATGACGGTGAACGGAGCGTTGCCCGCGCAGAAGCTTGGGAAGACGCTACCGCACGAACACCTGCTGGTGGATTTCATCGGAGCTGCGGAAGTGAGCCCCGATCGCTACGACGCCGACGATGTGTTTCGGCAAGTGTTGCCGGTTCTCACGGAGGCGAAGGAAGCCGGCTGCGAAACCTTTGTCGATTGTACGCCGGCTTACCTGGGGCGCGATCCCAAGTTGCTCCAGCGATTCGCGAAAGCCTCCGGTGTTCACATCGTCACCAACACCGGTTACTACGGCGCCGTCCGAGGCAAGTACCTCCCGAGGCATGCCTTCGATGAAACCGCCGATCAATTGGCCGCTCGTTGGACGAAGGAATGGAGCGACGGAATTGGTGACACCGGAATCAAGCCGGGCTTGATCAAGATCGGGGTCGATCGCGGGAAGTTAACCGATGTGAATCGAAAACTCATCCAAGCGGCGGCGCGCTGTCATCTGAAGACCGGCCTCACCATTGCCGCGCATTCCGGCGACGGCATCGCCGCGATGGAACAGTTGGACGTTCTGGCAGAAGAAGGCGTATCGCCCAGCGCGTGGATCTGGGTACATGCCCAAACGGAATTCAATGCAGGATTTCATAAGAGAGCAGCCAAGGCGGGCGCTTGGATTGAACTCGATGGTCTCCGCAACAGTAGGAAGAGTTCTTTGGAGAGGCACCTGGGCCTGGTGAAGATCCTGCGTGACGCCAGTGCGTTGTCACGCACCCTCCTTTCCCACGATTCGGGCTGGTATAACGTGGGGCAGGCCAAGGGCGGCGCCATTGGAGGCTACACCGTTTTGTTCGAGCAATTCTTGCCGGAATTGAAGGATGCTGGCTTCAGTGAAGCTGAAATCTCGCAACTGATCATCACGAATCCCGCGCGGGCACTCACCGTAGGCGTCCGCAACGTTGTCCGGGCCGATACTCGATGAAGAGGCAACTCTCTTTCCTTGTTCTTCTACTTGTTAGGCTAGCAATGCCCTTGGGTGCCGAGCTCGCAGTGCCTCCTGGATTTCAAGTAACCACCATTGTCGAAGGAATCGACGGAGCGACTGCCTTGACGATTGCTCCCGACGGCCGCGTTTTCTATGCGGAGCAGACCGGTGTCGTCCGGGTCGTCAAGAATGGCGAGCTTCTTCCGCTCCCGGCCCTGGATCTCTCCGCGAGACTCGATACTTGGTGGGAACGCGGCCTGATCGGAATGACCTTGCATCCGGATTTTCCGCGTACGCCTCACCTCTTCGTCGTCTATGTGGCCCGGGAACCGTTCACCCATCACGTGGTTAGCCGTTTCACGCTAGTAGGTGATCTGATAGACCCGAACAGCGAGCTGATTCTCTTGCAGGGCGACGACCAGGCGACACTGGGGGGCAAGGTTCCCGCGGGCCATCAAGGCGGCCCGATTTGTTTTGGCGGAGATGGCATGCTCTATATCGGTCTCGGTGAGCAAACTGCGGGAAAGCCGTCGCAATCGATCGAGTCGCTCCAGGGAAAGATTCTACGCATCCGGTCCGACGGCGCCATTCCTCGAGACAACCCGTTTTACGAGGAGGCGAAGGATAAGTATCGCGCGATCTACGCCACGGGGATACGCAATCCGTTTGGCCTTGCGGCGCAACCTGGCACTGGCCGGCTCCTGGAAACGGACGTGGGAGCCTCGGGCTTTGAAGAGATCAATGAGATTGTTCGGGGTGCCAACTATGGCTGGCCCGAGGCCGAGGGCCTGTCGGATAATACGGATTTCGTCAATCCCTTGCACGCCTACCCGCCGTCCATTGGGCGTAGCATCTGCGGCGGCATGTTCTATCCCGAGTCGGGAAATTTCCCCATGGAATGGCGAGGGAAGTTTTTCTTCGTCGATTGGGCCAATCACTGGATCAAGGCCATCGATATCGACAGCCCGGCGAAACTGATCCCGTTCGGCCGCGGTTTTCAGGCGCCCGTGGGGATC
>JANQJH010000599.1 GCA_028281705.1 Verrucomicrobiales bacterium | reverse complement strand
TTACCTTCCAGTACGACTATCGAAATGGGGTGAAGGCCTGGGCGTTTGATCCCACCAAGTGGGCCATCTGGTTGCTTTCAAAAGCGGGGCTCACCAGCCATCTCAAGCGGGTGGCGACTGAAAAAATCGTCCTGGCCGAAATGGCTGAAGCCAGGCGGCGGGCGGCGGCTCACATTGAAGAGGGAAGCGGATCGAATCTCCAACTGACGGACCAGTGTAAAAAGATGATGGAGTTTCTTCACGAACTCAATCATCGCCTGGCAGCCAATTGTCATGAGTTGGAAGAAATCATCAGTGCCCGAGCCAAGACGTCCCGCGAAGCCTTGGTGCGTTATCGAGCTCAGACCAAGGAATTGCTCGACCACGTGGCCGACATCGGGCGATTGAAGGCCGCCGGTTCCTTTTGCTAATAAGATCCGGAATTAACGAACAAGGGATTAAAGTCCCTGCCACTTTCCCAGAATGTGGGAGGGACTTCAGTCCCTCGGATAGGCGCTATCGTTAGCTCCAGACCCCGAGTTCTTTCAGTTGCTTCGTGGCCTGTTCTCCCCAGCCTCGGTTGGCTAGCGGGCTGGCTGGACTGGGATGAAGGATCCTGCCGATCTTGGTCGCGGAGGCGCCCTCCTCGCCGATGGCTTTTGTGGCACGTGTGAGGGCGAAATCTCCGACTCCGATGAGCCAGGTCGGCCGGAGCAGGCCGACCAGCTCTCTCAGATAGTGATCGCAGGCCTCGTAGACCGCATCGCGCTCCGCTCTTGGGAGTTTGTCGGGCGTTCGATTGCGCCCGGTTTCTTCCATGAAGACGAGAGGGCAGTAATTGGCCACGAAATGTTCGCCAAAGAAGCTGTCGGCGGATTCGAATCGTTCGGAGAAGAGGCCCCAGAGGCGGCGTCCGCTCACTTCGGACCGGGGACAGGCAAACCCCGTGATGGGTCGTTTGGGGTGCTCCTTTTCCGGTACGCCAATGTCGGTCTCGATGCCCATCCAGTCGCGAACGGCTGCGATCTCGCCAAACGGAACCGCCGTCTGGGCCATGCCGAAGGGTCCCGGGTTCATGCCGAGGAAGACGACCTTCTTGTGTGTCGAAGCGTAGCGGTTGAGGTAGGCCTCGTGACCCTTCCGTCCATAGATCAAGGGGTTGTAGACATGGGTCACCGGGGGGTGGAATGTCAGTTTGCTAAGGGATGCATTGAGTTCTCGAGTGATCTCAATGAGTGCTGGAGTGATGCTCATGAGTGATGGCCGATCGTTTGGTCTGAATGCCAGGAACACTTTTGATGGGCTGGCGTCCGCCGGCCCTCGAGTGCCACGTCGTCTTTGGGCCACCCGAGGTAGAATAGACCGAGGCAGTGATCTGTTTGGTCGAGTCCAAGGCGCCCCCGCAGGGTATCCGTATAGATGAGAGCTGGTGAGGACCAGAACGCGCCAAGGCCAATCGCGGCAGCGGTGAGGTGCATGTTTTGCACGGCGCAGGCCACCGCGGCAACTTCCTCGGTAGGCGGAATCTTTCCGGTTGGATCGGGCTGCATGACGATGACGATCACCACCGGCGCGAGCAGTGGATTCCGGCCTAACTTCTCGAGCTTCTCCGGACGGAAGGAAGCCTCTGGCGTGGTCGTACGGTAGACCTCTTGTAGAATCCCGGCCAGCTCTCGTCTGCTTTCACCCTCGAAGACGAGGAACCTCCAGGGTTCCGTTAGGCCATGGGTCGGGGCCCAGACGGCGTTTTCCAGGAGTAGCTCGATCGTCTCTCGGGGAATGGGATCCGGACGCATGAGGGCGGGCTTCACGCTGCGCCGCTGCCGGATGACATCTGTGATAGGGTGGTGCTGCATCGAGTGATGGCATTGATTTTCAGGGCTATATGGCAGCCCGGAAGCCGGCTATTTCAAGGAAATACGACTTGGAATCTCGATCGATTGAGCCTTACTCTGTCGCCCCATGCTAACTCTAGCGAAGGACTCCCAGGCTCCCCGGATGGCTCGTCATACAATCTATGGCTTTCGGATTGTCGTGGCTGTGGTCTGGCTGTTTTGGGCCATCCGAGACGGCCTCGTGCTGCAGACGCTGGGAGACTCCTCCAATGGGAAATTTCTTGCCGATTCGCTAGGCGTTTCCCCGTCCATCTTTTCCATCATCGCCGGGTGGGTCATGATTCTGCTGGCCTTCTGGCTTCTCACGGGCCGGGCTTGGCGGGTCTGTGCGGTTTTTCAGATCGCCTGGATGATTTTTCTCTGGTGGGTCAATTATCTCACTGGAGCTCTCTTGCTCGGAGCGGTCTTCGAGCAGATTCCCATGATCGCGCTCATCGTCATGATCTGGGCCTACGGGCCGGGAACCTGTGTCTGGAGCAAGGCCCGGCACCGAACCACGTGGACTCGGGGGTAGGGCTGTGACCCTGAATGAACCAATGCCTGAGATGGGACGCTGTTGCGAGGATCCGAGGATGGAAGTGGAGATTTCGAGCTGGGAGCCGCAGTCCCATGCCCGCGAAATTTGTGACCGGGCCTGGGAAAACGGTGAAGTCGTGGCGGGAAATGACCCGGTCCTCTGGCGCAAGGATGAATTCGGCGCCTGGATCCACCGCTTGGACTACGGGAACCGGCGGTCTGATTACGGCTGGGAACTCTTGGACCGTGGGAGTGCATCTGGCGTGATGGCCCGACCTCTGCAGTGGCAGAACTATGTCGATCAGGTGGCGGCTCACACCCAGAGCCGGGTCACGGCGGCTGGCCTACGGAACACGAGGCGGCTCCTCTGAGGCTGTTTCAAATCGGGCGTTGCAAATCCAGGATTTTCGCGGAGAATCCGCTTCAGTCGATGGATCACGTCGATGCGTCCTCTCTCGGGGGCGTTTAATATTCACTTTATGCCGCCACCAAAGAAACGAGGAAGAGGACCCAGGGGGAAGTCGAGGAATCGCCGTACCAATCGCGTACGCAAGGAGCCCAAGAGTAGCGATCCTTCGGAAGATTGTTTTGAGGTGGAAGGATCCATTGCTGCAGTGTTGGCAGGGACCATGTTTCGGGTCCAGCTCGACGGAACGGAGCACACTGTTCTGGCGCATATTTCCGGAAAAATGCGCAAGCGCTTCATTCGCTTGGTCATCGGTGACCGCGTGAAGTTGGAGATGTCCCCCTACGACACCGATAAGGCGAGGATCGTCTACCGCTTGCGCTAGTTTCCGCGGAGGACGCCGGCTCCATCTTCTCTTTGAAGGCTCTCCTGCTTTCGGCAAACTCCTCGGCCGGCGGCGCCGTGCGTGATGGCTTCGCGGCGTGCTTTTCCCTGGCAATCGCTCTGGGGCGGTGCCATCCTTTGCGGGCGATTTTCCCCTCCCGCAGCTCCTAAGCCCGTCGTCACTATGAATAAGACCATCAAGATTCTACGGATCGCCCTTGACGCGAATCCCGAGAGTTGGGAAACGCGGCGCCACCTGGCCGAACTCTTGATGACGGAGGGCGATGTGGGGCAGGCGCGTGAGATCCTGGCGGCCGCGACCGAGGTGCCTGCGACGGACGATGACGAACTTTTCCTCGCGGAGAACCTGCTAGAATATGAGCCGGCCAAAGCCGCCTCGTTCGTCGATCGCACCTTGCGGCGAAACAAGGGCAGTGCGCAGGCGCATTGGTTGAAAGCCCAGGTTTTTCAGGCGTTGGGTCTGATGGAAGACGCGCGGAAGCATTACACAACAGCCACCGTGCTGGACGATTCCTACACCAATGGCGAATTCGAGTCCATGCTCGATGGCTCTCCGGCAACAACATCGGCAGTGGTTGCGGCGAGTGCTGCCGGGACCGATTCGCCTTCCGTCGAGCCCGTGGCCGCGGATGCCGGAGTGGAACCGGCCGAGTCCGAATCTGAGGCGGAGGCGGAACTTCCGACCGAGACCACTCCCGTGGCGGAGGAGGCAGCCCTGACCGAAGAAGCCGAAGCATCTCCTGTTGAAGAGCCTGAACCCGTGGCGGCCGCCACGCCCTCGCCGCGATTGGCCATCCCCAGTTCGACGCCGTCTCCGATGACCGTTTCCCGGGCACGCCAGGGGATCATTTCCTCGAAGGGGAAGAAAAAAAACCGGAACGCCGTGCGGCCCAAACCCGTGGCCCCAGCGGCGGCGGCGGAGCCTGCTGCGGCGAGTAGGGGTGGAGGAGCCGCGATGGGTTCGGAGGCCGCTTGGTCCTTCAAGCAGCTTTCCCACCGGATGAAGGCGACGCAGGCGAAAGCGAAGAAGAAGAATCGTACCGTGGCAGTGTTCTGCGCCGGCGTGTTGCACGCATTGATTATTCTGTTATGCCTCTTCTGGATTCTCAAGCCGGGTCCCCTTCCTGAGCCGACGGTCATCATGTCCTTGAAGGCTCCGGAGGACCTGAAGGAGCAGATCGAAAAGAAGGCCATCGCGCAGTATTTGCCTCAGCGGCCGTCGTCCTCCAGTGCAAGCCGGGCGAACGTCATCGCCGCCAACACGACCTCGCCCCTCGCCGTTCCCGTGGTGGAGATCGAAGAGGTGACAGACGATATTCTCGGGGCGGGCGATAGCTTTGGCATGGGAAGCGGCTGGGGAGATGGCATGGGCGGCGGCGGCGGCGGGTCCGTGCGATTCTTTGGTGATGAGAAACAGGCGAAACGCGTGTGCTACATCGTCGATTTTTCCTACAGCATGGGGAGCACCAATGTCGACGGCGACACTCGTCAGGCCGTGCTCAAGCGCGAGTTGAAAGAGAGCATCAAGAAGCTGGCGCCGTCGATGCGCTACACGGTGATCTTCTTTTCCGGCATGCCCTGGCTGCAGGGAGAGAATCCCGGGAGTCCCAAGGTCATGGGGCGGCAGCGGATGCAGGATGTGGCGCTCGACGTGACTTGGTACGATGCCAGTAAGAAGAACAAGGCGGCCACGCTCGAGGCCATTGACGGGATGAGTTTGGCCGGCCAGCAGACCGGAGGCGGCACCATCTGGATGAGCGGTTTTCGTCCGGCGATGAAGATCAAACCCAAGCCGGATCTCGTCTATCTGCTGTCTGACGGCATGTGCCAGGACTATATCAGTATGCCCAATGCGTCCTACGAAGAGTTCCACAGAGAATTCGTCAACAACACGAAGGCTTGGGAGGGCTTTCTCGGGCTCATGTTAGGGGTTGTTCCCAAGGGCGTTTCGGTCAACACCATCGCCATGGAGGTCCCGGGAACGGTGGCGGCCCGGTTGGCGGAGTTGGCCGCCAAGACCGGTGGTGATTTCAGCATCGTCTACGAGGGGAAGACCTACACCGGCAAGCGGGCGCTCCGATTTGGGGACAAGGACTACGATTGATTGATTAGGCCGCTCTGGGCCCGGGAAAGAGCAAGATCTTTGGACGCCTCCCTCGGAGAAGGGTGGCGATGGGTGGACGGTGAAAAGCTATGGATTTCTTAATAAACGAGGTCTATACAGGGAGAGGCCATCCCGATGATGCCGGCAGCACCGATCCAACACCGCCCCGGTCCGTTGACTGAGAACTTTTACAACGAGTCCAACGAAGCCCCCGACGTGGCCTTCGAGCAGTCGTTGCGACCGCCTGCCTTTGATGATTTTTGTGGCCAGCAGAAGGTGAAGGATCGCCTCATGCTCATGGTTGAGGCAGCGCGACTGCGGGGCGATGTGTTGGGGCACATCCTTTTGAGCGGGCCGCCGGGCCTGGGCAAGACCACCTTGGCCCACATCATCGCCACCGCAGTGGGATCCAAGATCCACATCACGAGTGGCCCCCAAATTGAAAAGGCGGGTGACCTCGCCGGTGTCCTGACCAATCTGCACGAGGGCGATGTCCTCTTCATTGATGAGATCCACCGGCTGCATCCCAGCGTGGAGGAGTATCTCTATCCCGCGATGGAGGATTTCAAGTTGGACATCATCATCGATCAGGGTCCTAACGCCCGCACCATCAGGCTTTCCCTGCCCCCGTTCACGCTGGTGGGAGCGACGACGCGGGCGGGAATGCTGACGGCGCCCCTCCGTTCTCGATTTGGGCTCACTGACCGGCTTGACTACTATCCCGTGGACGAGCTGACGAAGATCATTTTGCGATCAGCGCATTTGTTAGATGTCGAGGTTGATTCTCCAGGGGCGCAGGAGATCGCGGTGCGTTCCCGGGGGACGCCCCGTGTGGCCAACATGCTGCTCCGTTGGGTGAGAGATTTTGCCCAGGTAAAGGCGGATGGAATGATTACGGCTCCGGTGGCCCGGGATGCCTTGGCCATGCGAGAGATTGACGAAGATGGGTTGGATGAGATGGACAAGCGGATCTTGGAGGCCATGGTGCACAAGTTTGGCGGCGGGCCGGTGGGATTGAGTTCCTTGGCTGTGGCCGTTGGTGAGGATTCTTCGACGATCGAAGACGTCTACGAGCCCTACCTCATCATGCAGGGCTTCTTCAAGCGCACCCCGCGCGGACGGGTGGCGTTGCCCTCCGCCTACGGAAAATTGGGATTACGGCCTCCGCGTGCCAGTAGCTTTGAGCAACCGGAGTTGTTATGATGAGAGATCTGCTCGAGTTTCCCCGTGAGATCCAATCTCTGTTTCACATGATTGGGGAAGATGGCTATCTCCATCTGCTGATGGAGCCTCTATTCACCTATGGCATTGGATTCGGCCTCCTCCTCTTCATTGTCGCTCTCATCGCGGGAGAGCGCATGGGGCGTACCTTGGCCCTCTTGATCCTCATGGTGTGTTCCATCTTCATCTATCCCTACCAACACAAGCGAAGCGAGGGAGCGTCTCAGGTGAAGAGCAGTGAAGTTTGGACGGCGGAGACACAGAAGCTGTGGGACCGGCAGACGGAGCGACGGCAACACTTTCAGTACCTCTACTATTTGTTGGCCGTGGCCGCCTTGCTTAACATTGTGATAGCGCCTGACTCTCTGTTGGGCAAAGGACTGGCGGGCGCTGTTCTGGTGGGTGGCGGCGTGGTGCTTCTCTGTGGGCTCTGGCTCAATTTGCAGGAGAAACGCATTTTCTATCCCGGCCTCCGCTCGGACGCTCCCGATGGACGTCGCCCGGAGGTCACGCAAGTATCGTGGCCGGGCTCAAGGGCCGGCTAGACATCGCCCTCGGTGCGCTGCCGGACCTTGGAGTCGACGTCGACGGGCAAGGGCGAGTTTTCTTCTTGGACGGGGAGCACCTTGATTTCGACATCGACGGGAACGGCCCGGAGTTTGCCGATGATCTCTTCGAGCTTGCCCACAGTGGTGTCTGCCAGGGTGGCGGGGCGCTGCCGTTCTTGTAAGGATTCCGAGAGCACCTCTTGGATCCGATCCACACTCGCACCGAAGGACGAGAGCTGACCGACGACACGGGAGACGGGGTCATTCTCGGCGGCGCCCCCGGTGAGCAGGTTGCGTTTGAAGGTCTTCTTGATCTCCTCCCAACGTGCGGATTCCTCTTCGGTGAGAATGCCTTCCTGGTCCTTGAACTTCAGGAGGTTGGCTTCGGCTCCCGTGGTCAAGGTCTGGGCTTCGTTCTCGTAGTGATCGACGATGATCTGTTCCACCTCTTCATCGGTCATGATGGGTAGGACCTTCTCCGCCATGCGGTTCATGTTTCGATAGGAACCTTGTAGTTTGAAAGGCGGCTCGGTGCGGTACTCGTCCGCTTGGGCGGCGGAGCGGATGTACTCCAAGTTTACCCTGAGCACGGTGTCGCGCACCCGCATGAGCTTCTTCATCACGCCCACCATCTCCGTGATCTCCTCGGGAGTGTGGTTGCTTTCGAAGTCGACTTCATCCTGAGATCCGGTGCGTGCGATCTGCATGATGGCGTAGACGTCCTTTTGACTGCGGGAGGCGAGAGGAGAGAGAATGGCATTGCTCGTGAGGCAGTTTTCCAGGTAGGAATCCTCGAAGGCCTGCTGGTGCGTGCCGACAATATCGCCCAGGTTGTAGGTGTCTGCACGGTTGGCCAACATGTCGGGAATCTGGAACTTTCCGCCGCTTTCCGTGTAGGGATTTCCCGCCATGACGACGGCCACCTTGTGGCCCCGCAGGTCGTAGGTTCGCGCCACGCCGTTGTGAACGCCTTCGATGCGGCGCTGAGCGTCACAGAGTGAAATGAATTTTTGCAGGAGTTCGGGATCGCAATGCTGGATATCGTCGAGATAGAGCATGACGTTGTCGCCCATCTCCAGTGCGAGATTGAGCTTCTTGACCTCCTCCCGCGCACTGGCATTGGGGGCCTCAGCCGGGTCGAGAGAGCGGACATGGTGACCCAGTGCAGGGCCGTTGACTTTGACAAATGTCAGTCCAAGGCGGTCGGCGACGTATTCCATGAGCGTTGTCTTGCCGTAGCCGGGAGGCGAAATGAGCAGGAGCAAGCCCATGCGATCGGTGCGGGTGTCATCTCCGGCGGCGCCGATCTGCTTGGCCAGATTGTCCCCGATCAAAGGGAGGTAGACTTCGTTCAAGAGCTTGTTCCGCACAAAGGCGCTCATGACGCGCGGTTTGAACTCGTCCAGCCGCATCTTCTCCCGCATTGAGGCGGCCAGGGAATGTTTGGCCTGGGAGTAGGCTTGGAAAAGAGGCGTCGTTTGAAGTTCGAAGGTATGCAGTTTTGCCAAAAAATGGGTGTAGTGGAGTTTGTAGACTCCGTTCTGAATGAGCGCGTGATGCCCTAACAAACCTTCGATCTGGGTTTCCAAGGGCACGGCCACGACCTCCTTGGAGTGGACCCCTCCACGGAGAAGATGGGCCGCGGCCTCATCGAGATAGGCATTCGCCGGAGCCGATGCCTGCAACCAGTCGCGGATCACTTCGAACTCCTCCTCGGGGAACTGAGCGAGCTTCTTGCGTGCGGCCTCAAAGACCGTTTGCTGGCGTTTGGTCGCCAGTTGTTTCTGAAACGCCTTGAGCAGGCGGGCCGCCTCCGCGCTCACGGTGAAACTGGGCCCGTTGATCAGTTCCTCGAAGAGATAGCCGGCCACTTCGGGGTTGTCCCCCTCTTCGAGGTAGGATGCGAGCCGCTCTTGGTAGATCTCCTGGGCGCCGGGCGCCGCTTCAAACGTGTTTCGGGAAGTGCCAAAGGACTCCAACTGATGGAAGAGCCGCTGTTTCTCGGGAACACCCTTCCATTGGCACCAGCGGATGATTCCCCGGGCCCGGATCGTCGACTCGTAGCGCAAGAGGCCAGCCTTCTCCCGCAGGGGCAAGAGCTCTCGGAGCAAGAGAAAGGCGTCCTGGTCGTGCACTCCCTTGGTGTAGCCCTCGGAGTAGCGCGGGGCCATGAAGCTCTGGACAGATTCCAAGTCGGCTTCGCTCTCGGAACACTGTTGGAGGTAATGATAGGCGAGGTACTCGCCCCGGTAGACGGCGGTGGTCTCCGAGACCAGTTCCTGGTCCCACACGGACCGGGTTTCGAGAAAATCGGGGTCGGTGATGGTCTCGAAAAAATTCGTCCCCGTGAGATGAAAGCACATCTCCTCGTCGCGGGGCACGATCGTGAGTTCGAGTTCCTGTTGATTGACGGAAAAGCGGTGTTTGCCCAGCTGGATCGCTGCTTCTCCATCGACGAAGATCTCCTTGCGATCCTTGAGTTGCCTCACGGCGTCTTCCCGCAAGGTTTTCAGTCTCGTCTGAATGGCATCCGCTTTGACGGAGTCATCCAGCTCCCGGAGGTGCTCGATGATGTCGCGCACCTTTTCCGTCATGAGATCGGAAGCGAGGTAGGCGTTGATCTCGTGCAGTTCCTGGAATCCGCTGAGGCGATTTTCGATGGTTTGGAAAATGCGTTCAGCGGATTTCTCGAGATTGGAGGCACGTTTGTTTCGGGCTTCCAGGAGGCTGACCTTGCGAGCCTCGAAGGCGTCGTAAATCTCCTCCCTCTTGTCCGCCAGCGTGGCGACATAGTCGTCGATCTCGGCATACTTGCCCTCCAGCTCCTCCAGCTGGACCATCATCTTCGTGAGATAAGTCTCACATTTATCCGGCGTTTGGCAGAGCTCCAGGTAGTTGACCACGGCCTGGTTCAACAGTTTGAGCTGAGCTTGGAACTGGGCGGCGCCCTCCGTTTGCGCCAGGGCACGCAAGCGGTTCTTCAGTTCCACGCGAACCTGGTTCAAGGTTCCGTAGATCGCCGAGATGCCGTCGATGATCTGCGTGCTCTGGGTGGCGTCCTCGATGTTGAGGTTGCTCACCACTTCGATGAGCATCTCGAGCTCATTCCCGGTCTCTTCGAGAGCCTCGTCGATCTTCTTTCCTTCGGCCGCTTTGGCGATGCCGTCGACCTGTGCTTTTTGCTCCTCAACCTGCTTGAGATAGGGAGCGAGGGCGTCTTCGCGAAGAAGGAAAGTCACGCATTGGGCCGAGACCTTATCCGTCGTGGCGCGCACCTCGTCTTCGAGGGCTTCGAGCTGCTCCACATTGACATAGCGCACGTCGCGGAGCGAAATGACCTCCCCCCGTACTCCACGTAGCGCCGCCAGATGATGGACGAACCCCAAGATGTCTTCGGGACTGCTATGCTCTGCCGTGGCGATTAGCTTGCGTGCGCGTTCGGTGAGGGCCGTCGTCTGTGAAGTCGCCGACCGGCGGAGGCGGGTGACCTTTTCAAATTCGGCGATGGCTGACTCAGCCGATGTTTGGATCGCGCTCAGGGGAGCCTTCAAGGCGAAGGCTTCCTCGCGTCCAATCCAGAAGTAGGCGTTGATGATGTCCGACGATTTCTTAGCCAGATCGTGGTAGAGATTGGCGTAGGCGTCGTCTTTGCCCGCCAGATTGAGCACTTCGTGACACTCCGCCATGCAACGAACGATTTCGGCATTTCCTAACTTGTAGAGATAGTGATCGCTCTTCTCCGAGGGCTCCTGGAGGTCGGCATTGACATAGGGTGTCTGCCAGACCTGGAGGACGTGGTGTTTCTGTGGCTGGTCTTCTGTGCGGAAATAGATGAGTTCACCGTCATCGAAGACGCTGTAGCCGTGGCAGGTGATCGGGGTGTCCACCTGCTGATCGATGATATTGTAGGACATGAGGACATAGTCCCCGGAGGTGCGGTTGTAGAAGACGTAGAGATGGTCCTCCCCGTTCGGTGCGGCGATGCGGCGCTCGAAAATCATGTTCGTCAGGCCGCTCTCGAAGAGTTTGGTCTCGCCGCTCTGGAGATGGTAGCCGTTGGAGAAGATGATGCCGTGATCATCGGGCAACAAGATGCAGGCGTCCTCGATGGCATCAAACCGGTGCACCGATTTGACTTTCTCGTTGTACACGAGGTATCGGAAATCGTTTTCTTGATAGGGACGGATCTTGAGTAGGATGAGGCTGCCGACGGTGGCGTAGAAGATCTCCGCGTCATCGAGCGTCTGGTCCGCCTCGGTGACGGGTTCGGCATAGATGCCTTCGCCCGTGGCCGTGTTATCCTCCAATTTCACCGTGAGGTCGCCCCCGACGGTCTCGACAAAGAGGCGATCCTCGACCGAGACGTGGGGGTGTTCGCCTCCGCGATGCATGTCGCGGTGAGCGCGGGTCCATTCGAATTCTTGCTGTGCGGGAAAACGGTACTCGTGATCGAAGCGATTGCCCTGATAGACGAGCTGGCCGTCGCCCTGGATCAACCACTTGAAGGTTTTGACATCGGTGACATCACGACCGGAGCGGAAGGCCATGTAGAGGTGGGGACCGATGGTGAGAAACTTGGCGAATACCGTGTCCCGATAGTATTTGTAGAGATGGCCGAAATCGTAGAGGAAGTTCTCGTCATTGAGGACGTCCAAGACCGGTTGCGGGGTGAAGGTGTGGTTCTCGTTGGTGTATTGATAGACGGCAAAGACATCCCCGGGTTCCGTGGTGGACTTGAGCCCGATGTGCACGTTGAATCCGAAGAGGAAACGGCCCTGACCGATGGCGATCATGTCGCGCGGGACGCAGTTGTGCTGCGTGCTGACGCGCTCCGTGGCCACGAGGCTGGGCTCGATGGCGCCGAAGACGCCTTGGCGTTCGCGATTGAGTTGATCGAGCCGCTTTCTCAGGTCGTCGCTCTGCGTCTGCAAGCGCTGGCGAATGACCTCATAGGCACCCGTCTCGAGAGTCTCTTCTGGCATCGTCTAGGAATCAAACGTGGGTGGGCCGTCGTGGCCTTGGCGCGATCGATCGGCAACCTACACGCGATCGATCACGCCGAGACGTTCATTCTTTTAGGGTTCAGCCGGCGATTTGCTTGAGGACACCTCCGGCTTTGGCGTCGGCCAATCCGAGACGGCTGGCCGTCTCCAGCAGCCCGCGCAGTTTGTCCTGAGTTTCTCGATTGTCGCTCGCGGTGATCATCTGACCGAGCGCGGCACTGATGGTCAGGTTCTTTAGGTCTTCGCTAGAGAACCCGTAGTCGCTCAGCCACTGGCGCAGTTGGCTACGAAAGTAATCGGGATCGCCGTTGAAGAAGGTCTCCTTCACGTCGGTGAGGGCCTCGCTGTTCCCCAGGGCGCGGTCCACGGCCTTGCCGGTGGTGACGGCGCCGGCAATCTTGTCGAAGAACACGGTGTCGCCTCCGATGATGTCGACCTTGGCATTTTCCAGGGCGGTGGAGACCACCTCCGAATGGCGCGAAGCGATCTCTTGCTGGGCCTCGATGTCGGCCAGTTCCACGACCTTGGCTTTCTCCAAGTTGAGACGGAACTCCTCGTGTTCCCGTCCTTCGCCGTCGAACTTCTTCATCGCATTGGCTTTCTCTGTGATGCCCTTGGCTTCGGCGAGGGCCTTGAGTTCGGTCACCTTGGCATCGGCCGTGCCCTGTTTCTGGGTTGCCACCGCCTTGGCTTCCATGACGTTGGCTTCGCCCAAACCTGGAGCCGCGGTTTCGGCGGTGGTGGCTTCGGCGAGCGTTTTCTTGGCCGTGGCCGTCTTCTCGGCCGCCGCCTGTTCGGCCTCGGCGGCGATGAGCACCTCGTCGGCGTGGAGTTCCGCGGCCTGCTTCTGGGCCTCGGCATCCTTCACCGTGCGGTAGAGTTCTTCGTCGGCCTTCAACTGGGCGGCTTCCTTGGCCGCCTCGGCTTCCTTGATCTGTTTGACCAGGGCTTCCTGGGCCTCCATCTCGGCCAGGGTGATCTTGACCTGTTTCTCGCGGTCGGCTCCGGCGAAGGCCTCGGTGTCTTTGATTTTCTCCTGTTCTTCGACCACCGTTTTCTCCACGGCGACGCGTTCTTTGATCACGTCCTGGATATTCTTCTTCTCGATCTCGACCGCCTTGTCGCGCTCGATGCCCTTGAGTTCGGTCACGCGATCGCGCTCGATGACTTCCAACATGCGATCGCGCTCGACGCGTTCGGCCTCGACGGCATCCGTTCTCTCCTTGTTGCGTTCGGCGACGAGGACTTGGCGCGCCTTGTTCTGTTCAGCGATTTCCACCTCCTCCTCCGTGGCGATGCGGGCGCGCTCCGACTTGAGCCGCTCTTCCTCGTGGACCTTCTTCGCCTCGGCCTCTTCGCGTGCCTGAACCGTTTGGATCTCGCGTTCCTGCTTTGCTTGTGATTCCGCTAGTTGGCGGTTGAGCTCGAGAATGGCCTCTTCGGCCTCGACGTCCTGTTGCCGGATGACGCGTTCCTTGTCGCGATCGATTTGGTTGGCCAGTTTGGCCTGATTTGCCGTGAGGTCGGTGATCTTCTTGATGCCTTCAGAGTCCAGGATGTTATCCGGGTTGAGCATCTCCAGGGAAGTCTGCTCCAGGTGGTCGATGGCGCAGTCATCGAGGACGAAGCCGTTGAGGTCGGTCCCGATGATCTTGAGGATCTCCTCTCTGAAGGTGTCCCGTTCCTCGTAGAGTTCGGCAAACTCGAAGCGCTTGCCCACGGTTTTCAGTGCCTCGGAGAACTTGGCGTCAAAGAGATCCTGGATCTCGGCCTGGCTGGAGGCGCGTTCGCATCCGATGGCGGCGGCGACGCGTTTGACGTCCTGGGCCTCGTTGTTGACCCTGACAAAGTAAACGACCTTGATGTCAGCGCGGATGTTGTCCTTGCAGATCAGTCCATCCTTGCTCTGGCGGCTGATCTCAATGCGTTTCACGGAAATGTCCATGATCTCCGACCGATGGATGACGGGAATCACGGGAATGCCGGTGAAGGAAACCTTGGTCCCGCCCATGCCGTTGCGGACGAGCGCTTGGCCCTGGGCCACTTTGCGATAGCATTTGACGATGAGAACGAGAATCCCGACGGCAAGCAAAATGCCGACGGCGGTCATGATCATGGCGACTTGTTCAAACATAGCGATATGGTGTGTGTTCTAACTAACGGTTGACTAAATATTCAGATTTTACGCACGAGGTAGACTTGGTCTTCCTCCAGGCGCTCGATGACGATGGCTTCATCTCCCTTGGCCAGCGGTTCCTGGCCGGGCGAGACACGCACGTGAATCAGCAGGGGATTGCCGGATTTGTCTTCGGCTTCCGCTTGGCCGAAGGATTCCGTGACTTCGTTCGTCTTGATGATGCAGCTGCGTCCCACGACGGGACGATGTTTTTCCCCGGCGCGGAGGGCGCGCATCACGGGTTTCAACGGTGTGGTCAGGAGCTTGGTCAGCATGAGGCTAACCACGAGATTCACCGCGAAAAGCCCGAATGCTAGGAGGTAGGAACCGGAGGGGTTGAGATAGTGGTTGCCCAGGATGGCGCCGGCCCAGAGAAGGCTGACCAAGACAGAGAGGAAAACCACGATGGGGATATCCCCCAGATTGAAGAAACGGCCCAGTCCGGTGCCCATGGCCGGGCCTCCAATGAGATCGGTATCGGAGTCGATGTCGAGGTCGACATCGGGTTCCAGGGCATCCGTGTCGAGGACACCGATCACTGCCAGAAGCCAGTAGATCACAACCAAGCCGAAGCTGACTGATAGAGGTAGATTGTAAAACTGTAGGGCTTCTTCGAGTAGTTCAGACATGGAGAGGCAGCCTTTCCGAGATGATGGCGAGATTCTATCGCTCCTTGATGGGACAGCGATTACAAATGCGAAATGGCTTTCTACACCGATCCGGCGTGGAAACGCAAGTCAAGCGATGAGGCGATTGGGCCTGTGTGCATGACCACGATTGACGTATTGTCTCCATCCTGGTTACTGTCGCCGGGTGAAGCTCTGGCATGCCCTGAACGTTTTCATGCTTTCCCTCGGTACGGCATGGGCCGAGGAAGAGAATCACATCGAAGTGCGGGCCTCAGAGCAAGGGACGATGGAGATTCGGCTCCAGGGGAAGGAGAATTGTTATTATATTCTTTACCGCAGTCTGGACTTGCGCGAACCCGGCGATCCGGTGGAGATGGCGTTAGGACGCGAGAATGAGGTTTTGTTAAAGGATCGGTTTCGATCGGAGCCCGGCAGGGTGTTTTATCGGGTGAGGGAGCTTTCGTTGGATGCTTCTGAAGATACGGATGGGGATGGGATCTTGGATGCCAAGGAGCTTCTGCCGAATCTCTTTGTCCCGGACCGGCCCAACGGGAATGTGTTCAATCCGATCAAGAACGTCCGGGCGATGCACGGGAGTTACGTCCTGACGCAGGAGCTTTGGGACGAGTACTCCGTGAGGCCCGGGACCCAAGCGATCACACCGGGTCTGGCCGGGAGTGCTTTCTTGAAGTTTCTCGGTTTACCGAACTACGATCCGGGGCCTGCCCTCTTGTTTCTCAACACGAAACGGCATCGTCTTCACGGGGACTTTATCGACGTGCTCAGGGGGACGCATTCATTTAATGAGAATGCCCTGCTTCGGGGAGAAATGGCCTGGATACCGGGCGTAGGCGGTGAGGAGGACTGGTATGTTTTCAATCTGCAGCCGGGGAACACGCCCAGCTTCGAACACGTCCGCTTCCTCTATCACGCCTTGACGAAGAACATGCCCTTCATTGACGGGAACCTGGCCTACCAGCCGATCGATGCCTCGGGGCTGGTCTACCTGCGTGACCAGCATCTCTTCGAGCGCGAGGGGATCCCCATTTGGTCGAGAGAGGAGAGGCGGCCGGGATTCTACGACTACGCTTCTTTAAACCCGGGCGAAGCCTACGGCCTATTGCGGGTTTTCGATGCGGATGAGCGGCCGACGATTTTGGATGTGGCGCTCTATCGCCAGTTGCCCAACGACGTGCCTCTGCTGCGCGGGATCATCACGGAGACACCGCAGACGCCTTTGTCTCACGTGAACCTGAGAGCCATTCAGAATCACAATCCGAACGCCTATGTTCGGGAAGCTTCCCATCATCCAAAGATCAAGCCGCTCATCGGCAAGTACGTGCACTACGTGGTTCACGCCAACGGGTTTGAGATCAGGGAGGTGACGAAGGAAGAAGTGGAGGCGAACCTCGTCTCCATCCGTCCGGAGGAAGCGCAGATTCCGCCTCGAGATCTCTCACAGAAGGCGATTCTAGCGCTGGAAGCCTTGGGATTTCACTCATCGACTTCGGTGGGCGCGAAGGCGGCCAATGTGGCGGAATTGATGACCGCGGCCGAGAAGATGCGCATCCCCCGTGAGGTCTTTCCCGAGATGGGCTACGCCGTGCCCTTCTATTTTTACGACGCCTTCATGCGGCACAATGGCCTCTACGAGAAGGTGCGTGCCATGATGGCTTCGGCTGAGTTTGAGGGAGATTCCGTGGTGCGGGCTGAGGCATTGAAAGATCTTCGGCGTGAGATCAAGGACGGCGCCATGCCGAATTGGATGTTAGACGAACTCAGCGCTGTTCAAGCCGCCTTCCCGCCAGGCCAGGGGATTCGGTGCCGATCCAGTACGAACAACGAGGATCTGCCAGGGTTCAATGGCGCCGGCCTCTATGCATCCTTTACCCATCATCCGGATGAAGGTCATCTCTCGAAATCCGTGAAACAGGTGTTCGCCAGCTTGTGGAACTTTCTCGCCTTCGAGCATCGGGAGTTCTATCGCGTGGACCATTTCCAGGCGGCGATGGGCGTGCTGATGCACCCCAACTACGAAGACGAGATGGCCAACGGTGTGGCGGTGTCCAAACACCATTTCGGTGAGATCGGCATTCACCCCTACTATGCCAACACACAAGTGGGTGAGGATCTGGTGACCAATCCCGGCATTGCCTCACGCCCCGAGGAAGTGCTCCTCAGCGCCGAGGGAAGATCGGTTCGCGGTGTTAGCCCTGACCCGATTCGATTTGCGCCCTCAAACCAGGTGCCCTTCGGCGAGGTCATCCTCACCGATAGCGACGGCCGTACCCTGGCAGATTACCTCTCGCGGATCGTGAGCCATTTTCGGCGGCTCTACGGCGTCGGTGCCGGCTTTGCCATGGAGATCGAGTTCAAGATCACGAGGGAAGAGGCACT
The DNA here is from genome assembly GCA_028281705.1 of Verrucomicrobiales bacterium. Taxonomy (GTDB): domain Bacteria; phylum Verrucomicrobiota; class Verrucomicrobiia; order Verrucomicrobiales; family DEV007; genus JAACDM01. The sequence goes on along the minus strand of JANQJH010000599.1, from coordinate 7,013 downwards.
CATCATCAAGCAGGCCCGACCCTGGGTGGATTGATTGATTCCGAATCAATGCGAGGACGATAATCTCAGATTGGGATCGACGTCTTCCTCCAGCGGTGAGAACTGACCATGCGCCGCTTTGAGTTGGGCCACGTAGGCGATCATGGCGGCGTTGTCCGTCGTCAGAGACGGCGGTGCGATGAGGAGATGGATTCCTTCGCGTTGGGCGCGATCCTGGAATGCCTCGCGCAGGCGTCGATTGCAACTCACGCCGCCACTAACAGTCACGCAGGGTTCGCCCAGCTCACGGGCGAGCCGGACGGTCTTGGTGATGAGGACATCGACGACGGCCTCTTGAAAAGACGCGCAGAGATCCGGCCGGCAGTCTTCAAGGGGGCGGTCCAGTTTGTCCAGAGTGTAGAGGACGGCGGTCTTGAGGCCGCTAAAACTGAAATCGTGGTTCCCGTGGGAGAGCATGCTTCGGGGAAAATCGTAGGCGCGGGGATCACCCGCTTGAGCTTCGCGGTCGATCTCCGGACCTCCCGGGTAGGGTAAGCCAAGCATTTTGGCGACTTTGTCAAAGGCCTCTCCGGCGGCATCGTCACGTGTTTGTCCGCATAAATGATAGTCTCCGAAGGCCCGCAGATGGATGAGGAGGGTGTGCCCGCCACTGACTACGAGGGCGACGCTGGGTCGCACACCCCGGGGATCACCGAGGAAGGGGGAAAGCAGATGGCCTTCCAGATGGTTGACGGCGACGAAGGGCTTGCCCTGTGCCAGGGCCAGAGATTTGGCGGTGGTGTTTCCGATGAGGAGAGCGCCGGCGAGCCCAGGCCCGGCGGTGGCGGCAAAGAGATCGATGTTTGCTAGTGATGCTTCCGCTTTTTCGAGTGCCTTGGTGAGGACGGGGCGCATCTTGAGGAGATGGTTGCGGGAGGCGACCTCGGGAACGACGCCGCCGTAGGCGCGATGGAGATCGATCTGGGTTGCAATCTCACTCGCGAGGATGTCGCCACCATCGTCGAGGATGGCCACAGCGGTCTCGTCGCAGCTGGTCTCGATGGCGAGGGTGGTCACGGGGCGTCGGAATTGGAATCGATCAAGGGGATGAGTTCTTCCGGCGACGCGATGATGTGCTGTGCGCCCGCATCGCGGAGTTCGTCTTCGGGGCGGAAACCCCAGGTGACGCCGACGACGTTCATTTTGGCGTTCACGCCCGTTTGCATGTCGACATCGCTATCGCCAACAAACCAGCAGGCGTGGGGAGGGATGCCCAGCTGCGAAGCGATCTGGAGTGCGCCGACGGGATCGGGTTTTCGCGGCACGCCATCCATTTGACCGGCGACGCCTTCCCACTGCCACCGGGGAAAGAGCTGTTTGACGCATTGTTGGGTGAAGGGATCGGGCTTGTTGGAAACCACGGCCAAGGCGATGTGGCGGTCTTGGAGTTCGTCGAGGAGCGCGGGGATCTTGGGGAAGGGTTTGGAGAGATGCCAGCGTTCGGCGTAGCTCTTGCGATAGGCTTCCAAGAATTTAGTGAGCGAGGCCTCGTCGTGGTGGCTTGGGGGAAGGGAACGCTTGACCAGTTCGCGGATCCCATCGCCGATGAAGTAGCGGAAGGCTTCGCCATTGTGGGTGGGTAAGGCGTTGGCGCGGAGAACGGCGTTCATCGATTCCGCGAGGTCGCCGAGGGAATCGAGCAGCGTGCCGTCGAGATCGAAGAGGACGGCTTGGCGAGGTGAGGACGGCATGCGGCACTGGAAGCGGAGGTCGAGCGATTGGCAAGCGGGCAGTGGGGCGTCTTCCCGGGTGGGTTGGCGGTTGTCATTCGGGAGTTCTCGCAGTAAAGCGTGATTCCTATGTCTGATGCCGGGGAGAGGAGTCTTCGTCAGATGCCTTGGTGGCTCTGGCCCACGGTCCTCTGTGGAATCGCACCTGTCGCGGCCTGGGGCTGGCAGGGTCTCTTCGCCCAGACGTCCAATGTGCGCCTCCCTCCGGTGGCCCATCAGGCACTGGCCCTGGTGGTTTGGGTCATCGCCATGGGAGATCGGCTCATGGAGACGCGTCGCCGCCGGTCCACCTGGCGGCACTGGTTTGCCGGCCGCTTTCGCACCCCTCTGTTGATCCTGCTCGTCATCGCCCTTGGCGTCTTGTTCCGGCTCCTCTTTTGGGCTCTGCCGCAGGTCATTCTGGAGGCCGGCCTCTTCCTCGTGGTGCCCGTGATCTTTTACCTCTTTTTCGCGCGCATGGAGATCGGACCGAGGTCCGCGCTTCCAAGAGACATTGTCCGTGGGGCACTCTTTTCCGCGGGCGTCCTCTTGCCCACCTGTGGCATCGCCAGCGTGCCTCCGGCGGCGCTGCAACTGATGATTGCCCAGACGCTTCTCGTCAGTCTGGTTTTCCTTTCAACCACCTGCCGGGAACACATCGATCGGCCCGAAGAGGTTTCGCATCGGGAAGAGTGGAATGCGATCGAGACGCGCCTGGGAGTTTGGTTTTTTCTGTTGTTAGGCACGATGATCTGGCTGGCGCAAGTGGAGGCGCCCAATGCCCTGGTCTACTACTACGGAACGATGGGGCTGGTCACCCTGGTCATGGCCATCATCCACGTGCTTCGGCGGCGGCTCAGTGTTGATGCCCACCATTGCCTGAGTTGGCTCGCGCTCTCCTTGCCCCTTCTGACGCGGTTTCTCGGTCCGTCTTAGTATTCGAGAAAGGATGCAAACATTCTTCAATCGAGCGTCTCGTCCTCATCGGCCTCGGCTCCGCCTTCCTGCAGTTTGAGCACGTAAAGAAGGCGACCCTTGCCCCAACGGGGGCCTTCGATGAACACCGGGCTATTGGGTTCGAGAATCGCATCGGTCTTCACGATGGCCTCGCCACGATTCCAGAGTTGGAGGTCCAGTTTGACCCCCTCGCCGTCCTTGGTCAGGCCTTTGGAATCGAACTTCACACAGAGTTCTTTGGACGGCGCCACCCAGGAATGGGTGCTCTTGAAAAGGGCTTCGGATCGCGTGCCCAGCACTTGGAAATGGCGGTACTTTTCGAATGCCTTGCCCAGGATCGTGGTCAATTCCGCGTCCGCGTCGGCGAATCCCGGTCGCTTGGCATTCTCCTCGTCGACGGCGTAGATCAGGGCGCCCCAGAGCTTCTTGGTACCCTCGGTTTCCTTCTTCGCCACCGCATTCTTCTTCGGCTCGCCGGCGTTCTGCGCGGGGGTCGAGAAGGTGCCAAGCAGGCAGGCAACGGAAACGAGCCCCAGGGCGAAGGATCGAAGAGATGGCTGAAGTGGCATTTTGAATGGGGCTGGCTCGCTAATAGGGGCGATCGGAAGGGTACTGGGGCTGAGGCCCGACGAAGACGAAGGTCTCCTGAGAGGGGGCAGGACTCTCCACGAGGAAGGGCGGCTCCGCGTCATCGGCGTCCGCGAGTAGGAGATCAAACCCATCGGGCAGGGGTTCCATCCCTTCCAGCCGGACGATCATGGCGTTCGTCTCCCGGTCGAATTCGGTACGTGCGGTAACCGAATCATCCGGCGTGTAAGCGTAGACGATCTGACTTCCGGAGCGTCCTCCGATGACACCGATCTGCATCAAGGTGAGCACGACGACGGTGGCTGCGGCCAGGGGAGCGGCCCAGGAGAGCCGGAACCAATTGGGCCACCACGAGGGGCGCTGTTTGGCTGCCGATTCGGCTTCTTCCTGGAGATCCCGGATTCTCTTCTGCAGGTGGCTGTTGAAGAAATCGGCGAACGGGGGCGTCCGCTCCGCGGGAATGGTCTCTTTGAGGTCGGCTGAGAGTTGGCGGAAAAACGCACGGTCTGCAGTGAGGCTGGCGTCCTCCTCGGCCGCCGCCTCCATGGCTTTGGCCTCTTCCGGAGACAGCGAACCGTCGAGCCAACGGTTCCATTGTTCTTCACTGGGCTTCATAAACGTCGATTAAGAGGGATTGTAGTTTCTTGCGTGCGTAGAACAAGCGTGACATCACGGTCCCGATGGAGATGCCCACGATCTCGGCGATCTCATTGTACTGCCGGCCCTCTACCTCCTTGAGGAGGATGACGGCGCGGTGGTCGGGGGACAATTGGTCAATGGCGTTCTCGATTCGTTTTCGCAGTTCCTGATGCTGGAGCTTTTCATCGGGCCGGGCCTCCTCGAACGGCACGGTTTTGGCCTTGGGATCGACCGACTGTTGCACGCCTTCGTCGAACTCGCCCTCGGCCTGGATCTTGCGCTTTCGGAGCCAGTCGTAGGTTACGTTGTGCGAGATGCGGTAGAGCCAGGTGTAGAAGCTGGAGCGGGCCTCGAATTTCGGGAGAGCTTTCCACGCCTTGATGAAGGCCTCTTGGGCGAGGTCCCATGCATCGGCTTCACTTTTGACCATGTTGTAAATCATCGCGTAAACTCTGCCTCGGTAACGAGTGACCAACTCGTCGAACGCACCGGTATCACCCGCCTGGCAGAGGGTAACGAGCTCGTCGTCTGAGGGGCCTGTTGGATCCGCATCGGCCGTCTCCTGGACGCCCTCGGCCGATGGCTTCACCTCAGGATCTGACGAGGTCGGTTGGGGATTATTCATAGATCGCAGTCACGAAAAATGGTCGTGCGCTCATTAATAACACAGCAACCACCGGGAGCACGATCGAATTGCGGCATTCGGCGGCTCTCCAGGCCCCTGGGAGGACAAACCCGTTGGCAATCGGCCCCGGCCGCGACTATGGTTCTCTATCTGAATGATTCCGGTTTGAGGCGTAGAGCCATGTAGAAATGTTCCCTCTCGACAGAAGGCCTCCTGGCGCTCCCAAGCGTGAGGAGGCCTTCTCTCTTTTCTGGCCCGCGATGGCGAAAGGAGTTGCGAGCCATGTCGGTCACGTTATGGAGCGTTGATGGCGACTTTCAGAGAGATTGCAGGCGGGGGCGTCACCGCTCCAGAGGGCTTTCTGGCGGGTGCGGCGTCGTGCGGGATCAAGAATCCAGACTCGGACAAGCTCGATCTCATGATTCTCAGCTCGGCACATCCCACCGTGACCGCGGCCACCTTCACGAGTAACCGGGTTCAGGCGGCCCCCGTCCGCGTGACCCGCGAGCATTTGGCGACTGAGGATGACGTCCGTGCGGTGATCGTGAGCAGCGGGAATGCCAATGCCTGCACGGGCGCTCAGGGGATGGCGGACGCGCGCGAAATGGCGGCCCTCGCGGCGGAGAGATTGAATCTGCGGCCGAGCCAGGTGGCGGTGTGCTCGACGGGCGTGATCGGCAAGCCGCTGCCCATGGAGCGGATCCGGCCCAAGATCGATGAAGCGGCGACGCTGGGCGATGATCCCCTACGGCCCACGCTGGCCATCATGACGAGCGACACGGTTCCAAAATACAGCGCCGTTGAGCTGCCGATCGGGGATCGGATGGTGCGGATTGGCGCGATGACCAAGGGCGCGGGAATGATCTGCCCCAACATGGCCACGATGTTGTGCTTTGTCACCACGGATGCCGCGGTGGACCCGGATTGCCTCCAGGCGTTGACCAAGCGTGCGGTGGACCGCTCCTTCAATCGGATCACGATCGACGGCGACATGAGCACGAATGATACGGTCCTGGTGATGGCGAACGGGCAGGCGGGTAATGCCGTCATCACGGTGGGGACGCCTGAGGCGGAGGCTTTGGGCGAGGCGCTCCGTCATGTGCTTTTGGGGTTGGCCAAGGCGATGATTCGCGACGCTGAAAAAGCGACCCGTTTCATCGAGCTGGAAGTGCGGGGTGCGAGGACGGAGCCGGAGGCTCACACGGTGGCCAAGGCGGTGGCCAATTCCGTGCTCGTGAAGTGCATGTGGAACGGCGGGCAGCCCTACTGGGGCCGCGTCATGCATGCCATCGGCTACTCCGGAGTCGACATCGTCGAGGAAAGGATCGCCATCGATTTCAACGACGTCCCCGCTGCCCGCGGGGGGATTTCCGCGGGAACCCCCGTTGAGGTCATGCGCGAGGAAACCGATCAGGCCGAGCATCGCCTGGTGATCGATCTCGGCCTCGGCGAGGCTGGATCGATCGTCTACACGAGCGACATCAGCGAAAAGTTCGTCGAGTTCAATCTTCTCGACTGAAACCCGTGGTTGCCTGTCGAAGGGCCTACTTCTTGGGCTTCAGGTTGAAGATCTTGGGCTCTTGAGCATCCAGGGAGATCTTCCACACGGTGCCTTCCTTGACCAGGGAGATGAAGGACAATTCGGAAAAGCCTTTGCCCTCGGACTCGGAGGCGAATTCCTTGCGGATGATGACATGCACAGCATTGGTCCCTTCGGTGGCGGTACCCAAGGTCTTCATCACAAGGGTCTTCTTCATTTCCGCCACGTGTTTCTCGGCGTCGACAAGGCGCTTGGTCTTGGCCTGACCCCGGCGAATGAAAATTTCTCGCGGGGTGAGGGGATCCAGATCTGAGATCTTGGAGAGACCGAGGAGGCGGAGCAATTCCTGCTCCTCACCGATGGTAGGGGCCTTGAGGAGGTAGCGGCGTTGAAAATCCTTGAGATTCTTCAGGCTCTGGGTCTCCACCAGATCCGCGGCCTCATTCCATTGGTGGAGATGGATGGCGCGGAGGTATTTTTCCGCGACCTTGTGGGAGGGATGCAGTTTGCCCTGGGCCCAGGCACCGGCAGTGCCCACCACCAGGAGGGTCAGGGTCAGGAAAAGACGGCGGGGAGAAGTCATATCACGGCCCACTATGGCCGTTGAATGGCCCTTGGCAAGTGGCTGGGCTTAGAGCTTGGGCGAAGCGCCTCACGACGTTTCCGCGGGAGGGCCAGAGATTGGGTCATGGCCATGGACAAGTCCGGCCCTCCTGGGGTAATGCTTCGCTACGATGATGATGTGGACACTGGCACAGACCGAGGCAGAGACTGCCGCCGCCGGACTTCTCGGTACGGGCGGCTATGTCGTGGTGGGTTGCTACCTGGCGGTTCTCGTTTTCCTGGGGTGGGTGGGGCACCGTGCGAAGAGGGAAGATTCTCTGGCTGATTTCTATCTCGGGGGGCGAGGCCTGGG
>JANQJH010000292.1 GCA_028281705.1 Verrucomicrobiales bacterium | reverse complement strand
GTCCGAGCGAGGTCTCCCGGCTCGCCGAGGGCGAATCCCCCGCCACGGTGACCAACGACGTGCCGGGCGTGGTGGATCCTCCTGGTGATGGTGGAGACGGCGGCGACGGTGGCGATGGCGGTGAGCCTTTTGTGCCCTCGGGGGATCAACCGCGGATCACGGAGTTTCTCGCTTCCAACAATAGTCAGCGTCTCGATGCCAACGGCGACTACAGTGATTGGATCGAAATCTGGAATCCGACGGCGACGGCGGTCGATTTCGAGGGATGGTATCTCACCGATGAAGAGGGCGAGACGCGCTGGGCCTTTCCCGCCGTCACCTTGGCCCCGGGAGATTATCTCGTGGTGCACGCCTCGGGCCAGGACGCGGTGATCGATGAGGAGATCCACACAAACTTCAGACTATCGCGATCGGCCGGTGGGTATCTTGCGCTGCTGGATCCGGATGGCCTCACCGTGATCGATGAGATTCGAGACTATGAACGCCAGGAGTCCGACGTCTCTTATGGCTATGATAGCAATGACCAGTTAGGCTATTTCAAGCGTCCCACTCCGGGGAGCAGCAATGGATCGAGTATCCAGGGGTTCGTCGCCGATACCCAGTTCTCCGTTGATCGCGGGTTCTATGATGAGGCGTTTGATCTGGAGATCACCACGGAGACGGAGGGGGCGAAGATTCTCTACACCCTCGACGGGAGCGAGCCGGAGGAGGGCACGTTGTTCATCCCGGATCACGGCACGACCTACACGGGGCCCGTCCGGGTCGAGAAGACAACGACGATCCGCGCCATCGCGGTGAAGGATGGCTTTGAGGCGACGAACATCGACACCCACACCTATCTCTTCATCGACGACATCGCGCAGCAGCCCGAGCAGCCTGAAGGGTGGCCGGAAGACTGGGGAACGAATGGCGAGGTCCCTGGTCGAGTGGCGGCGGATTATGAAATGGATCCGCGCGTGGTGGAGAACACCCTTCCGGGATACAGCCTGCGGGAGGCGCTCCTGGATATTCCCACGCTTTCCATCGTCATGGACCGTGATGATTTCATCGGCCGAAGCGGCATCTATACGAATCCGCAGTCGCGGGGTGACGCCTTTGAAAAGCCCTGCTCGCTGGAGCTCATCTTTCCCGACGGCGAGGAGGGCTTTCAGATCAATGCGGGGGTGGAAGTGCACGGAAACTCCAGCCGCCGCCCCTGGCGAATGCAAAAGCACTCGCTCCGGGTTTCCTTCAAGACGAAGTACGGGCCGTCGCGTTTGAACTATCGTTTTCTTAAAAATTCGCCCATCCAGGAATACAACAAGCTGGTCCTTCGCGCTTGTTTCACGGATAGTTGGGGTTTGGTCAGTTGGGGGCCGGGGCGTTATCGCCCCAATGATTCGCAGTACATTCGCGATATGTGGATGAAACGCTCCCAGCGGGACATGGGGCACGACACGATGGATGGCAATTTCATGCACCTCTATGTGAACGGACTCTATTGGGGGCTCTTCAATCCCGCGGAGAAAATGGAGGCGGAATCCCTCGTGACTCATCTCGGAGGATCGAGTGAAGACTACGATGTCATTGATGACTTCAGCTTGCCGCCCATCGATGGCGAGTCGGCCGGGTGGTCCGCGATGCACAGCCTCTCGCGCAAAGACCTCAGTGTCGAAGCGAACTATCGCGATTTGGAGGCAGCCTGCGATTTGACCAATTTTGCCGATTACATGCTGCTCCACTTTTTCGCCGATGCCGAGGACTGGCCCCATCACAACGGGCATGCCATGCGAAACCGTGAGGCCGACGGGCCCTTCAAATTCTATGTTTGGGATCAGGAGATCGTCCTCGATAACCTGCAGATGCGGCGCTACGACTCCAACGATGCCAATCGTCCGGGCGGGCTATTCCAGCAGCTGCGCAAGAGCAAGGAATTCCGGCTTCTCTTTGCCGATCGCGTGCAGAAACACCTCTACAACGGGGGCGCTCTCAGTGTGAAAGCCTCACAGGATCGCTACATGGCACTGGCAAACGAGATTGACAAAGCGATCGTGGCGGAGTCCGCGCGGTGGGGGGACACGCAGATGAGCACGCCCTATGGAAACGTGATCAATCAGCCGGGCAACCCGAACAACGTCAATGATCTGGCCTACCCGCCGGCGCCTAACGGACCGGATTTTTACTTTACCCGGGAAGATTCCTGGGTGGTGGAGCGCGACAACGTGGTCAACAACTACATCCCGGCCATCCATGATCTGAGCAGCAGTACGGCACTGATCAACGAGTTGAAGGACGAGGATCTGTGGCCCGACACGCCGGCGCCGGAATTCAACCAGCATGGCGGGGAAGTGCCGGCCGAATTTGCCCTGGAGATCATCCCCGGGGGAGGCTTTCGCGGATCGGACACGCTCTATTACACCATGGACGGCACGGATCCTCGCGAGTTTGGCGGCAATCCTTCTTCCTCGGCGCTGGCGTACGATGTCGATGGAGACGGCGTGATGCTGACCCAATCGGTGACGATCAAGGCGCGTTTGCAGAGCAAATCCAATCCCTTTCTCATCGGCGGCGAATGGAGTCCTCTCATTGAAGCCACGTTTCGCGTGGGGACTTTTGGCGTGCCTGCCGATTTGCAGGTGAGTGAAGTCATGTATCATCCGGCGCCTCCAAGCGAGGCGGAGAAGGCGGCCGGGTTCATCAGCCGGAGCGACTTCGAATACTTGGAACTGGTAAATCGCGGTGCGGGAAAGATTCTTCTGGAGGGGCTTCAGTTCAGCAACGGCATCAGCTATCAGTTTCCTCAAGGGGCGGCGGCTGAATTGGAACCGGGTGCCGTCGCGCTCTTGGTCAACAACCCCGAAGCCATGGCCGCACGCTATGGCGATGGCTTGCCCATCATGGGAGTCTTCCAACGCGGGAGCCAGTTGGCCAACGGCGGGGAGCGACTCACATTGATCGATGGCGCCAATGAGACCGTGTGGAGTTTCCGCTACAATGATGGTGGCGACTGGCCTGTGGAGGCCGATGGCGGAGGCCGCTCCCTGGTCGTGGCCGATGGAGGTGACGGTGATCTGAATGAGGCCGGCTCCTGGACGGCGAGTGCGGAAGTGGGCGGCAATCCGGGGACCGTGGGCGGTGGCCAACCGCCGGTGGTTTCGCAGGGGTATGCCCAGTGGCGGGAAGCCTCCTTTCCCGGGGAACTGCACTTGGATGACAGCGTCGCCGCTCCCTCGGCGGACCCCGATGGCGATCGCGTGGCCAACATCTTCGAATACGCCTTTGCCACGCCGCCCCTGGAGGCCTCGGGGGCGCCTTACGAAGTTCGTCAGTCAACGGAGAACGGAAACCGGGTTGTCGAACTCCGTTATCCAGTCACGGCGCCGGAGCGATCCGATGTCGATTTGACGGCGGAGGTTTCCCAGGATCTCACGGGGTGGACGACCGCGGGGATTGAAATGGTAGAGGTGGACGGCCAGAGCGTCGCTCGCCTCACCTTGACCGATCCCGAGGCCGCCTACTTGCGCTTGCGAGCCCAGCTGAATCCCGCCATAGAAGGGGAATGATCTACTGGCTGCTCGGTGCCATCGTCCTCGATGTCCTGGTCCTGCTCACTGGATTCCCCTTCCAGTCGAAATATCTGAGACACCTGAGGCACCATCATCGTCCCATCTGGGAGGAGATGAATCGACGTGCCTCGCGCCGCTGGCGTGATTTCAAGGGCATGCCCACGACGGGACTCTTGATCACGACTTTCATTGGGGATCCGGAGTACCGGGCGGGGGAAACGAGGGGCTACCTTTGGTTAGGGCGGTTCGTCGTCTTGCTCAATTTTCTTCACGTCATTGCCCTGGGAGCGATCATCATCCTCAGCGTGGCGGTCTTTGTGTTTTGATCGATCAATCGATCAATCGCTCTCTCCCACCAGCGGCAGGGCGCGTTTGGCCAACGCGCTTTGGTAGGCGGTGTCGACGATTTGCTGGCCGATGCGGCTGGTCTCGACGGAGAGGGGGCCTTCGACGGGAACGCCCCGTTCCAGGCAGTCGAGAAAGTAGGGCACGGGGGCCTTGTTAGGCCCTTCCAGGGCGTCGACCGGGATCTCGATGCCACCGGGATGATCGGCATCCTGAAGGCGGATGCTGGGTTCGCCGTCATAACTGCTGAGAGTTCCGGCACTTCCCTTGAGGACAAAGCCGCACTTGGGCTGGGGCTGATGGGTCCAGGGATCGGTAAACGTTCCCCAGCGCGTCTGGAAGGTTGATAGACCGGTGGCGTAGCGCGCGATGGTCACGCTCTGTTCATCGACTTCCAAACCCTCGGGTTCGTCGATCATGGCCATGACTTCGAGTGGCTTCTTGCCGCCGTGGTACCAAGTTCCCAGGGTGGTGCCGTAACCGAGATAGTCGAGGAGCGAGCCGCCACCCTCCGCCTTCTTGTAGAACCAACTGGCGGCCTTGCGTTCGGGGGTGGGCTCGAGTTCGATCTTGTCGGCGCCGTGCCAGAGCGGTCCACGGTTGCCATCGTAGAACTGCACCTCGCGGACTTCACCAATACGGCCTTCGCTCACGAGTCGGTGCGCCGTGACGTGGCAGGGGTACCAGCGCAGGGGCCAATTGATGGCCAGCGGTTGCCCGGATTCCGCCATGGCGGCGATCATGCGATCGGCCTCTTCGAGCGAGGAGGCGAAGGGTTTCTCCACCAGAATGGGCCGTCCGAAGGGCGCCACGCGTTCCACCCACGTGGCATGGCTCTTGGTCGAGGGGCAAAGGATGACCACGTCCGGCTGGGTTTTCTCCAGGCAGGCCCGGTAATCGGTGAACACTTGGTCTTCTGTGAGGCCGAAATTTGTTGTCGCCTCCACCATGCGCTCGGGTTGTTCGTCCGCAATGCCGGCAATCTCCGCATGCGGGTGATCAAAGACCTCGCGCAGGAGGTCGCCCATGTGGAAATGGTCGAAATTCACCCCGGCGACTTTCCAGATTTTTTTCGTCATGATGGGCGAAATCATTGGCGATCCCCCTTGCCTTTGTAAATTCCAAAGCAACGAACTCCATCCCAGTCCATTCCTTTCCAGCTTCGCTC
>JANQJH010000579.1 GCA_028281705.1 Verrucomicrobiales bacterium | reverse complement strand
GGGAGGACTGGGGGATCACTCTGGCGCATCCAGGCGATGATGACCTGATTTGGCGTGGCCTCGACTTCGGCCGCGACGTCTCGGAGGACCGTCAATCGTTCGTCGGTGTCGGGGCCGGCAAATTGTTGGGGCACGGGGCGATCGTCACGCGTGTAGGTGCCCTGCAAGAGGATGGAATAGCCGACGGCGGTGAGCCCGTGGGCGCGGCTGTAGTGGCGCACACCGTTTTCCATCCAGAGCTGCGGGCCGAAGGAGGCGCCGTGACGGGGACGCAGGTAGGTGTAGCGTTGTTCGATGGCGACGTAGGGAGACCAGCCTTTCAACTGGCTCAGCAGGTTGGCCTCGGCGATGCGCCAGCCTCGGAGATTGCTGGCGCCGATGGCGCGGACCTTTCCCGCCTGGACCAGGCGATCAAAGGCGTGCATGGTCTCCTCCAGAGGCGTGTCGGGGTCATCGACATGCGCATAGTACAAATCGATGCGGTCCGTCTGTAGTCGCGCCAAGCTCTTCTCGCACTCGGTCTCGATTTGATCCGCGGTGAGGCCGCCTTCGCAGCCGGGGTAGTCAAAGCCCAGCTTGGAGGCGATGACCATGGCGTCCCGGTTTCCCCGGTCCGCCATCCAGGAACCGATGGTGGACTCGCTTTCACCGCCCTGGCAGCCTTCGAGCCAACTGGCGTAGAAGTTTGCCGTATCAATAAAGTTGCCGCCCTGCTGGTGGAAGAGATCGAGGAGACTGAGGGAGTCGTTTTGATCAATCCGGCTACCGATCAGATCGGTGCCGTAACAGAGGGCGCTGACTTCGATGTCCGTGTTTCCGAGCTTGAGGCGATTCATGTTCCTCACCTTCTAGCACGCCGGAGGTGAAAGAGAATCAAAATCCAGGGATCTACGGGAAACGGCGTTGCGGTCTAGCGATGTCACTCTGGTTGGAATTATGCCAGGGCGGCTCGGGTGCGTTGAATGAGAGGATTGTCCCGCTCCGCCGAGCCGCGCAGATTGTAGACGCTGGCGGCGAGAAAGGCTTCCCGGAGGCCTGGCGAGATCTGGTAGAAGTCTTCCAGCACGGCCGAGGTGAACTTGTAGTCGTGGGCGTTGTTGCCCTTCATGAAGAGCATGCGGCGCGCATTGACGATGAACTCCTGGGCGTGTTGGGCATCGCGCTGGCAGAATGCCAGGATCTTGCGGGCGGCGCCGTAGCGATCCTCGGTCACTTCGGCGAAGATGGCTTCCAGGGTTTCCGCGGACGAGTCCGGGAGTCCCTCGGCCGGCTGCAGGAGGTGAATGCGCTCTTCCTTGTCCTCCAGGTCCTTGGGATTCTGGCGGAAGAGGGTAAGAAAGGCGGGAAGCTGCAGGGTGAGGAGGCGTCTCGTGCGGTCCTCGGAACAGGCCTGGTAGGCGTGGTGCATGGCGTTGGCCGAGGTCACGGCGTGGAGAGCGATGATGCCGGGATTGCGCATGAGGAGCTCGCTGGAAAACTGGAAGCCCGCGTCCCAGAGCGAACGGGGCGAGACGCCGCGCTTCAAATGTTCCACGGCTTCCTGACAGGCATCCTCAGGTGAGGCCTGACGCAGCGTTTCTAGAAAGTCCGTCACGGCCTCGTCTCGGCGTTCGCCATTCTGCCAGTCATCGGGAATGTCGGCGACGCGGAGCTGGTTAAAGCGCCAGGGGCGATCGACCTTGGCATTGCGTTTCGCCGGATTGCCTCCTTCATGGGCTAACAAGGCGTAGGCGAGGGAGCGGAGAATGGGCTCGGCGTGGTGCCAGCCGATGTTTTGCAAGGTGCGAAAGCTATTGGCCACGAAGATGGCCTTGTGGCCGATGTCGCGAAAATCACGCGAGCCGTACTGGGCGAAGAGCTCGAAGATTTCGCCCGCGCTGCCATGACGCACCAACCCGGCGATGGCGGCATCGGCGGCGGAGACGTCCCAGTTGTCCATGGCATCGATAAACGCCTGGCGCGCACGATGGGCGGGCGGCACCTTGCTCTCCTCCACCGGCGCCATGGTCCAGTTGTTCTGCGAGACGTCGTCCGCCTCCGCTTTCTTATAATAGTCCAGGGCCCAGAAGATGGGCAGCCAGCGATCCTGGTCGGGCGATGCCATGCTCGCCAGATGGGCCGAGTTGACCACGAGAACGGAATGGAATTTGAAGCCGACGGGTCGTGGCTGGACGTTTCTCACGCCGGCCAACTGAAGCGCGGCCAGGACTTGCTGGTAGCCGAGGCGACCCGACTTGATGCGCGATCCGACCTCTTCGAGCAGGCGGTCCCGGGGCGTCTTTTCCAGGAGCTGCACCACGGGCTCGATCTCGGCGCTGAGTTTGACGATCCCCTGGGGCAGAACCGTGTCCTCGGCCGAGACGCGTTGGAGCCCGCTGAGGAAGGAAAAATCGCCCAGGAGGCACGGAGCGAGGGCGGATGAACGGGTGAGAAACCGGCGGCGATTGAATGAAGAGGGTGCGGACATCACGGAACGAGTTTACAAAGAATCTTCCTCGCCGGACAGCAAGTTCGCCAAGCTTGATGTTCGAAATTCATCACCTGCTCCATGACTTTCACGGAGCTTGCGAGAAATCGTAACCCCTTTCTGTGGGAGGCGTTCTCGGAAAGTCCACAGTCTACACAGTAATTCTGGCGAGATGACACCATTCGGCGAGGTGTCTCGGCTAGTATGGGGCGCCAGACCTGATCAAACTGATCTCGACACTGAAAGAAGACATCCGATTTTAGGTCTGCGTGTTCACTGGGAGGACGACCAGGAAAACTGTTCCCGATTGGTTTCTCTGCCGGACTGTGCTCGTTCCCAGAACTCAAGCCGGTGAGATTCCTCAGATCTCGATCCCCGATCACTAACCTCCGTTGTCGCGGCCAAGATTGGCCATATTCTGCTCGATACCGAATTGATGGCGAGGCATTCCAACGCTACTGTGATGTGATCAATGTCAGCGACCTACCTGCCCAACTCAAGAGATATGAATTTGTTCCAGTTTGGATATCGAAGCGTCACTGGGGTCTCGATAAGATTGAGGGAGGAGGCTAGTATTCATTGCGACGAATGTGGATCGAAATTGAAAATTGGCTGGCGTGAGAACCCTGAGGCAGTCGTACACTTTGATGAGGGTGTGGTGGAATTCAGCAGAAGGGAACGGTGGCCCGGAGTTCTGCCATGGTGGTGGGGGTGCTTGTTTGTGAGTGAAGAAATTCTAAGCTCCATGAATGATCATTGCATTCGAGATTGGCGAGCGATCGCATTGGAGAATGTGGAGTTTGAATGGGGTGTGAGCAAGCGCTGGGCGAAGAAGCTGCGCTTGGCAATGCCGCGGTACCACCTAGTGGAAATATTGGGGCAAGTTGACGTCGATTTGGAGCGTATCTTGGTATCCAAGAACCAGAGTATTTGCCGAGCGTGCAGGCAATTCTTTTGGACGGGTGATACGGATGATCGGTCCCTAGCCCCATCGGAAACCGTTGTTCTGCGGGACAGTTGGAATGAAGATGATCTATGTCGAACTGCTAATGTGCGAGTAGGTAGCATCTTTTGCTCGGAGCGTTGGAGGGAAATGGTTTGCGGAGAGGCGCTGGCATTCTACGAAGTAAAATGGCAATGATAGAATAGCCGTGTTGGTCGTGGTGGACGCCCGCGCACCCATCTCAATGGCTTTCAACACAAGGGCGCTGCACTGACCTCCTCCGTCCTCGACCGCTTGCCACGCCGCTTCTAGATCGTCGCCATCAAGGGCAAGAGCTACCGCATGACAGACTGCGTCGATTGGGAAGACTTGAGAACCAGCCCGATTCTTGATACGCCGTTTTCCCGATTTTTGAACCGGCGATGACATGCCGATGCTAGCTGGGGCAGTTGGAGGCGCCTACGGCCCACGGGTCCCCGGGCTCGGCCTTTGAATTTCAGCTTGCTTAACTATATTTTTCATAAATGGTATATCATCCATGAGTGTAGCCATCATCACAGGATCTGCGGGCCTCATTGGGTCCGAGGCGGCCAAGCATTTCGCTGCGCAGGGGCTCGACGTCGTTGGGGTCGACAACGACATGCGGCGGGTCTTTTTTGGCGATGAGGCGTCGACCGCCTGGAACCGGCAGAAACTGGAGTCGGAACTGTCGAATTACGAGCATCGTTCGCTCGATATTCGGGACCGGGATGGGATCGAGGCGCTTTTTCGGGACCGGGGCCGGGACGTCGAGCTGGTCGTCCACACGGCGGCACAACCCTCTCACGACTGGGCGGCTCGGGATCCCCACATGGATTTTTCGGTCAACGCCAACGGCACGCTGAATCTGCTGGAAGCCACGCGCCAGCATTGTCCGGAGGCGGTCTTCATCTTTACCTCGACGAACAAGGTTTACGGCGACACGCCGAACAGCCTGCCGCTGGTGGAACTGGAGACCCGGTGGGAGATCGAGGAGACCCACGAGTTTCATCGGGGGATTCCGGAAACGATGTCGATCGACCACAGCAAACACAGCCTCTTCGGGGCCTCCAAGGTGGCGGCGGATGTGCTGGTGCAGGAGTACGGGCGTTATTTTGACATGCGCACGGCCTGTTTTCGCGGGGGATGTCTCACCGGCCCGAGTCATTCCGGCGCGGAACTCCACGGCTTTCTGAGTTACCTCATGCGCTGTGCTTGTAGCGGGCGGGAGTATCGGATTTTCGGCTACAAGGGCAAACAGGTTCGCGACAACATCCACAGTGCCGATCTCATCGCCGCCTTTGACGCTTTTTTTAGGAATCCGCGAGTGGCGGAGGTCTACAACATCGGCGGGGGGCGTTATTCCAACTGCTCGATGCTGGAGGCGATCCGCCATGCGGAGGAGATCACGGGGCGGGAGTTCCGCTCGACCTACGTGGAGGAGAGCCGCGCGGGCGATCACATTTGGTATATCAGTGACCTCACCCGGTTCCAGGAGCACTTCCCCGACTGGAAACTTCAGTACGATGTGAGGACGATCCTGCAGGAGATTTACGACAATAACATTGAGCGTTGGAAAGAGGCGATCTAGGCGCTGAGGCGTTGTCGATCGATTGCTGAATGCCGGCGCTGAGAGGCGAAGATGCTTTTTAATACCTACTCATTCATCTTTGCCTTTCTGCCAGTCACCTTGCTGGTCTTTTACCTCCTGGGAGCACGCGGCCGCACACACTGGGCCATGGGCTGGCTGGTCCTGGCGTCGCTCTTTTTCTACGGCTACTGGAATCCGGTCTATGTCGGGCTCATCGTTTTCTCCCTCGTCGTCAATTTCTTCTTTGGGCGGGCGCTTATTGGTGAAGCCATCCCTCCGGGGAAACGCCGGCTGGTGGCCGGAACCGCTGTGGGCTTGAACCTGGCTCTTCTGGGCTACTACAAGTATGCCAATTTCTTTGTCGACAACTTCAATCAGATCACGGGGAGCCAGTTTCACCTCGAGCGCATCATTCTTCCGCTGGCGATCTCGTTTTTCACCTTCCAGCAGATCGCCTTTGTCGTCGACGCCTACCAGCGGAAAGCCGAGGAGCCGCGGTTCTTGGCCTACTGTCTCTTCGTCACCTTTTTTCCGCAGCTGATCGCAGGGCCCATCGTGCATCACCGGGAGATGATGCCGCAGTTTCTCGAGAAGGATCGATTCCGTTTCCGCATGTCGAACTTCGGCATTGGCGTGACCATCTTTTTGTTAGGCCTTTTCAAGAAGGTCATCATCGCCGACGAGGTGGCGGTCTATGCCTCGGCGGTTTTCAACGGGGCGGAGTCGGGGATGATCTTGACGTTTTTTGAGGCCTGGACGGGCGCTCTGAGCTACACCATGCAGCTCTATTTTGATTTCTCGGCCTATTCGGACATGGCCATTGGGCTGGGGCGGATGTTTGGCATTCGCCTGCCGATGAACTTCAATTCGCCTTACAAGGCGACGAGTATCATTGAGTTCTGGCGCCGGTGGCACATGACGCTCTCGCGTTTCTTGCGGGACTACCTCTACATCCCGTTGGGTGGGAATCGTCAGGGGCCGACGCGGCGTCAGGTCAATCTCATGCTCACCATGCTGCTTGGCGGTCTGTGGCACGGGGCCGGCTGGACCTTTGTCGTCTGGGGCGGGCTCCACGGTTTTTATCTCGTGATCAATCATCACTGGCGCGCGTGGCGCCGTCGAGTCAAGGGCGATGAAAATGCCGGCGATGGCCGCTTGGCGGTGTGTCTATGCTGGGGAATGACCATGCTTGCGGTCATGGTGTCGTGGGTCTTCTTTCGGGCGCAGTCCTTTGGGGGAGCTCTGGCGGTTCTGCAGGGCATGTTCGGCTTCAACGGCATGAGTCTGCCCCAGGAGTTGGCTTCTTCCGCGGGTGTCTTGTCCGCGGTCACTGCCGGCTGGGTGGTCTTTGAGGGGATCCAGGTCAACGCGCTGCCCCTGGGAGTGATGGCGGCGGCGTGGGCGCTGGCGGCGACGATCATCGCGCTGGCCGCGCCCAATGTGTGCCAGATCATGGCCCGATTCGATCCCGCTTTCGAGACCTATCCGGGTGAACTCAAGGGGTTGCGCACGCCGTGGCTGGCCTGGCGTCCTAACATTCGGTGGGCCATGGCGCTTTCGCTCATGAGTTTTTGGACCCTAACCAATCTCATGCGCGTGAGTGAGTTTCTCTATTTTCAATTCTAGATTCGGTAGTAGACGGCATGGTCGAACAAACTAGCACTCCCCCAGATCGATCGTTCTCGCGCTACCTGGCGTGGTTGTCAGGGGGGCTGTTGGGATTGGGGGCGACGCTGTTTTTCGTCATCTATCAGTTTGGCGAGGAGCTTCCGCCGCCGCCCTTCACCGGCAGTATATCTTTTGATGAGAAGGCCGTCTGGCTGGCGAAGCATCTCGACGATCCCTGCGAGGTTTTGGCCATCGGTTCCTCCATGACGGTGAACAATCTGGACTCCGCGGTCTTTAGCGGCCGCCATTTGATCAATGCGAGTTCGTGGGGCATGAAGATTCAGCACATCGATTACTTTCTCGAGACCCTATTGGAGTATGTTTCACCCAAAGCGGTTCTCGTGGTCACGGCGCCGACCGATTTTGAGCGGGACTTTCGAGGGCCGGCCTTGTTCGACCGCGCGCGGCTGAAGCGTTTCTTTGACAGCCGCGATCTCTTCCGCTCGCACGTGGAGCTTCTATCGGTGGAGTATTTGATCGGGGCGATTCCCGAGATACGCCGGGATCGCGTGGGCCGGAGTACGTATTTCGCCCTCGACTTCGATGCCGGAGGCGGGGTGCCCTTAGATTTGGTTTCGGAGGGATTTGAGCGATGGCCGGACCGTTGGGAGAAACCGGTGGCCCGGGAAGAGGGCATGGACGAGGCCAATTACGAGAGTCTGGCGGCGATGGCTCGGCGATGCCGGGATCGTGGTCTACCTCTGGTGGTGGTTCAGGCGCCGATCCGGGAAGACGTTCTCACGGAGCGGGATCGCGCTTTTCTCCTCGGGCGGCATTGGCTTCGGCTGGCGCAGATTTGCCGGGACAGCGGGGCCGGTTTTCACAACTTTCACGGTCGATTGGCCTTGGCGGAAACAGATTTTGCGGACTCCACCCATTTGAACCGGGCCGGGGCGAGGGAACTCAGCAAGCGGATCGTTCCCCTGCTCGACGAGGTGATTTCGGAGAGGGCCCTCCTGGGGTTTCGCGCCGCTGGAGAAGAGTAGAATCGGCTCGGCGGGGGTGGTCCGAGGTTGCGTGGGGGAGGCTTCCTGCTATGGGCTGTGGTAGCTGGCAGTGTCGTGCCCGATTCAGAGACCATGAGTTCATCCGCAATCACCGAAGATCAAGTTCGCCAGGCCCTGACCCAGGTGCCTTACCCGGGGTTCAGCCGTGATATCGTGTCCTTTGGCTTGATCAAGTCCATCGTGATTGAAGAGGCCCATCTCAAGGTGCTGATCTCCTTGCAGACGCGCGATCCCGAAGTGCCGAAGCAGATCTTTCAGGCAGCCAAGACGGCGCTCCATGCCCTGCCGGGCGCCGGCCAGGTCGACGTGGAGTTTGATATCAAGGATCCGGGCCAGGCGGACCAGAGGGAAGCGGCGAAGTCGGAGCTTCCCGGGGTGAAGAACATCATTGCGGTGGCCAGTGGCAAG
>JANQJH010000498.1 GCA_028281705.1 Verrucomicrobiales bacterium | reverse complement strand
GATCCCGAAGACGGCGATCAAGAAGCCGTTGAGGAGCCACGCGCGGCGTAATCTGCTCTGTCGTTTTTCGGGGTCCATGGTATTCAGCGGTCGTCGCTTCTGATTTGCCGGGTTTCGACTTTGGTGGATGAGAGATTGACGATCTTATCCACCAGGAGCAGGCCGCTAAGGCCGACGGCAAGGAAGAAGAGAAAGCCGGCCCAATCGTGGTAGATGCCGCCGGCAAACTTGGGGCTGACGTACTCCGCGAGGATGATGATGGTGGCCACGCGGATGGCGTTGGCGACGATGGCGAGCGGGACGGATGAGGCAAAGACGATGAGCCCCTTGAGGGGCTTTTTTTGTGTCATGAAGGCGTAGACCGCTGCGACCAATGTCAGGGCGAGGAGGGAGCGGAGCCCGCTACAGCCCTCGGCGACGTCGAAGCCCCACTTGTCCGAGGCGGAGGAGAGCTGATTGCCGGACTGTGTGAGAGCCACGCCGAAGAGGCGGCTGATGTGGAAGGCGATGCTGGTGGCGATGAGCTGGAGGCCGTTGGTGGCCTGGGTGAGTCCGGGGACCGGCACGGTGAAGTAGATCAGGCCGAGCGGTACGGCGAGCGATTTGGCGCTCGACGTGCCCACGTGGTAGCAGACGATGGCGAGGACGAAGAGGGGCAGGGCGCCGACGGCGAGCCTGGGCTGCAATGTTCTGACAGAGGCGAGGAAGAGGAAGCCGGCAAAGAGGAGGAGCGCGATACCGAAGCGGTTCGAAGGCGCGAAGGGCGCCTTGAGGATGTCCTTGCGCTGTGCGAAAACGAGGTAGGCAATCATCGGGGGGACGAGCCAGGCATGCTCGAGTTCATTGCCCTTGTTCCAGCTCAGCGTGAGCCACTTGATGACGGTGGCTCCGTGACCCTTTTCAAAGTAGCCATGGAAGCCGAAGAAGTAAATCAGGAGGCAAAATGGCAGGACCAGTGAGGCGAGGCCGAGTGGGGTACGCGCGATCTGGAGGATCCCGTCCCTAACGGTACCCTGAGGCTGAGTGCCGGCAGTCTGGTCGTGGCTCATGTTTGGAAGAGACTGGAAACCGACTTGCCCTGATGAATGCGATCGATGGCTTCCGCGAGGATGGGGGCGATGGAGAGGGTGGTGACCTTGGGGTGGTCGATGCTGGCCATGGGGGTGCTGTTGGTGCAGATCAACTCCTCGATGGCTGAATCCTCGAGGCGTTGCACGGCGAGGTCGTTGAGGATGGCGTGGGAAACGCCGGCCCGGATGGAGAGAGCGCCCTTTTCCAGGAGCAGGCTCGAGGCGGCGACGAGGGTCCCGGCGGTCTCGGTCATGTCATCCACCAGGAGGACGTTGCGGTCCTTGATTTTGCCGATGATGCTATGCGCTTCGACCTCGGTGGCACTGAGGCGTTCCTTGGCCACAATGGCCATGCTGGAGCCCAAGGCTTTGGCGTATGCGTGAGTCATCTTGATGCCGCCGACATCCGGGGAAACGACGACGAGGTCTTCCAGGCCTTGTTCCTGGAGGTATTCCAGGAGGATGGGCGAGGCGTAGAGATGGTCGACCGGGATGTCGAAGAATCCCTGGATTTGCCCCGCGTGGAGATCCATGGTGAGGACGCGATCGACGCCTGCGGCGGTGATGAGGTTGGCCACCAACTTGGCGGTGATGGGCACGCGGCTCTCGTCCTTACGATCCTGCCGGGCATAACCGAAGAAGGGGACGACAATGGTGATCCGATCGGCCGAGGCTCTGCGGGCGGCATCCACCATGATGAGGAGTTCCATCAGGTTGTGGTTGGTCGGCGGGCACGTCGGCTGAATAAGAAAGAGATCGTTGCCTCGAATGTTCTCTTCGATTTTAACAAAAGTCTCGCCGTCGGGAAAGGTGGTGACTTGGGCGTTGCACAGTTGGGTGCCGAGATGTTTGGCGATCTCGGAGGCGAGGTCTTGGTGGGCGGTGCCGGAGATGATCTGTAACATCAAAAAGTGGGGTGCTCGTCTTGGCGTCGTTGATTGGTTATTCGGCGAATAGGCGCTGGAGGTAAGTTCCAATGGAGCCGGTGGTAAAGAAGAAAGGAGAGTAGCCCATGCTCTTGACGGCGGCCCCCAGGGCGCGGCGTCTCTTGAAGGTCTTGATGGCGGCGATGATGGAATCGATGATGGCGAAGGCAACGAGGCCGAGGATCGTGATGGCCCGGTAGACGCCTTCCGTTGGCCCTGGATTCGGGCCCTCGGGTTTGGGGAGAAAAGCCATGCAGGCGACGGCGGCTGCCGAGCAGATGAGCCACACGACAAAGAGCGTGGGGATGCCGCCGTTAGGTTTGGCCGGGATTGCTCGTGTGGATTTGCCCATTTTGGGGGAGACTAGGACGTTGCGGGGGGTCCTTCAAGCGCGGGATGCATCGATGAGCCCTTTCATGTAGCCGATGGCGTGGAGCCGTCCGAGCATTTCGTAACCCGGTTCACTGTTGGACTCTCCATCCAGTGTGGGGACGTGATCCGGTCTGATGGGACCGCTGAAGCCGGATTCCTGGTAGGCCCGGATGCAGGCGGCCATGTCAGTTTTCCCATTGTCGTGAAAGGTCTCTCTGAACCGCGGTAACGTGCCGTGAACATCGCGAAAGTGGGCAAAGGCCAAGTGATCTTGAAATTGCCTGATCCCGGCGAGCACGTCCAGGCCCGCCGAGGCGAAGGTGCCCTGGCAAAAACAGAGCTTGTTGGCCGCGCTGGGGCAGAGATCGAGGACCCGTTCGAAGGCGGCGTAGTCGATGATGATGCGATCCTGATAGCGGAGCTGGGCCAGCGGTGGATCGTCGGGATGAAGGGCGAGGCGGACGCCATGGTCCTCTGCCAGGGGCGCGATTTCCCGGAGAAATCGGGACAGGTTCTCCCAGAGTTGTTCGGATGCCGTGGTGTTTCCGGGTGGTGGGGGCGGCGTTGAGCGGACCTGGGAGAGATCGAACTCGGTCACGAGGGCGCGACCGCGCTCGCGGGTGGCAAAGGAGGTGCGCTGCCAGTCGTCATCCGGCATCCAGTTGTAACACAGTGTCGAAATACCGCAGCGTCCCATGTTGCGGATCAGTTGTTGGAACCCGGCGAGCTGCTCGGCTTGACCGGGTTTGTTATGTACCAATTTGTCGTGGGGAATGTGGCGTTCGATCACGCTGATCTTCAGATCATGCTGCGCCGCCGCCTCGCATTGCCGGACGAGATCGTCGGCATCCGTACCCGGGTAGGGGGCCACGATATCGGTGACCCCGATCTGGGACGCGAGCGCCAGGTGGTGGGGAGACATCGGTGTGAGAAAGAGAGCCAGTTTCATCGTTGGTCGGGGACGGGACTGCAGCAGCAGAGGGCGTCCGGGCAGCCAGAGCCATTTCCGAATGAAGGTCAATCAATCAATCACTGATCGGCAAAGCGGTAGTGCTTGCCCTTGGCGATGACCTTCGGCGGCTTCTTGGTGCGTTCAAAATGGTCGTAACCCTCCTTCAAGTTTTGCCAGAAGGCTTGCCAGTGTTTTTCCTTTTCCCCGAGATTGGCGAGCCGTTTGGGGGTCATGCGGAAGGGGAAACAGTGCACCTGGAACGAGGCCTGTCCGTTTTGTAGAGCCGCGTGGGCCAGCGTGTAGATCTCTTCGATACGTGCATCCGTCATGGCGTAGCAGCCGATGGACACGCGATTGCCGTGCACCATGAGAAAGCTGCCGGTGCGGCCGTGGGCTCGATCGAAGGCATTGGGAAAGCCGAGATTGAATGACAGATGGAAGCGGCTCCGCGGATTCATCTGCTTGGCCGCCACGGAGTAGAATCCTTCGGGAGCTTGACCATCTCCCTCGCGAAGCTTCGGTCCCAACGAGCCCGAGTGAGCGGCGATGGCGTAGGTCTTGAAACGTCGGAAGGGACCGGAAGGGCTTTGGATCCAGACTTCGAGTTCCCGGGATTCTTTGAAGATGCGGATGAAAATCGGGGCGCCGAAACGAAGGCCGGCAGCCGCGACCTCCTGGCGGAGCTGTGGACTGACGCGACCCGCGACCTCCTGGAAACGCGCCGACGTGGGGAGGGGATTGCCTGGGGCCGGCATGGTTCCTAGAAGGAATAGTGATAGAATGAGATAGTTCATCGCAAGAGCACGCTCGCTAGCTCAACGGAGCGTCGCACAGAGAAGCCGATCGATCGATGGCAGATCATATAATCGTTGACGCTGCTCATTTTCTTGCAAACGTTCGTTTCAAACAAACGTTTGAATGGGAATGACCAACGATCAAGACGCCTCTGCCAAGTTCGCCCTGCTCCAGGCGGCCCAGGCTCTGTTTGCCGAGGAGGGCTTTGAAAAAGTCTCGATGCGGACGCTGACGCAGAAGGCCGGCGTCAATCTCGCTGCCGTGAATTATCACTTCGGGTCCAAGCAAGGCCTGATTGAAGCGGTGATCGCCGGCTACATCAATCCGGTGAACCAGGCTCGACTGAAGGCACTGGAAAGCGCGGAAGGCGCCGCCGAGGGCCGGCCGGTGGCATTGGAAACGATCCTCGACTGCTTCTTGGGGCCGGTCTTGGAGGCGGTGAGGAAGAGCGAAATCGCCGAGAAGCTGTTCTTCCAACTCCTCGGCCGATGCATGGTGGATCAGTCGTTATCCTCGCTGCCCGATTCGGTCATGGAGACTTTCCAGCAGGTGCTGATTCGCTTTCCCCAGGCGCTGCACAGGAGTCTGCCGGAGTTGTCGGAAGAGGAGATTCTCTGGCGCTTGCATTTTTCCATTGGCGTACTCGTTCACGTCCTGAGCCGCACGGAGGGCTTTCTTCATTTGGCCGGCGGGCGGGTTGGCAAGCCGGCGTTCGAAGAGATCCTGGCCATGGTTCGGACTTTTTGCCGCGCCGGCCTGATGTCGCCTGCGGTCAAGGAAACGGTCGAAGCTTCATGAAATTGAGAATCACGGTGCATCGATTGATTTTGGCGGCCATCTGCGGTGTCTTGTGGGCCTGTCAGGCCTTGCCGCCGCGTCTGCGGACGTCGGAGGCGAATCTCGCAACGTCGGAAGGATGGACAGCGTCCAAGGTGGCGCAGGCTGGTGTGGATCACGATTGGGTGGAGCGATTCGAGGATGCCCGGCTGCTCGCTCTCGTCACCGAAGCCGTGAAATCAAACCCCGATTTGAAGGCGGCGGCCTCGCGGGTGCGCATGGCGGCGTCCTCGGCCAAGATTGCCGGAGCGGCGGCCAAGCCGCAGCTCAATGCATCGCTGTTGGGGAATCGCCGGAAAACCAATTTCCTTGGCTTCCCCGATTTTGGTGGCGGCGATGGGGCGCCCGGGGGGCAGGCGGAGCCGGAGGTCCTCAGTACCATCTCCGATACCTTCGGGGTCTCGCTGGATCTGACATGGGAGATTGATGTCTGGGGAAGAATTCGCGCGGGCCAATCGGCCGCGTTGGCGGAGTGGCAGGCCACCGATGCGGATTTTCGCGCCGTGCGAGCCTCCTTGGTAGGGCAGGTGGCCAAGGCGTGGTTTGCCCTGACGGAGGCGGTGCAGCAGCGGGCCCTTTCGGAACAGTCGGTCCGCGCCTTCCGAGAGACCGAGGAGGTCATCGGAGACCGGTTCGAAATTGGTGAGGCCGAGGGCGGGGGCAC
>JANQJH010000475.1 GCA_028281705.1 Verrucomicrobiales bacterium | reverse complement strand
GGGCATGGGCATCCGCACGGAAGGTCCCCTGGTAGAGGAATGCCGCCGGGGGGTGATGGAGTTTCTCCTCATCAACCATCCCCTGGACTGCCCCATCTGTGACCAGGCGGGCGAGTGTCGCCTGCAGGAGTTCAGCGTGGAGCACGGGAGCGGCGAATCGCGATTTCTGGAGAGCAAGGTCAAGAAGCCGAAGAACGTCGAGATTGGTCCGCGGATCCGGTTGGATGACGAGCGCTGCATCATGTGCTCGCGCTGCATCCGATTTTGCCAGGAGGTTGCCGACGATGATGTCTTGGGATTCACGGACCGCGGGAGTCACACGGTGTTGACAACGCATCCGGGCAAGGATCTGAGCCATAATTACAGCCTGAACACGGCGGATATCTGTCCGGTGGGCGCCCTGACCTCGAATGATTTTCGCTTTCAGATGCGCGTTTGGTTTCTCAAGGAGACCAAGAGCCTGTGCACGAGTTGCGGGCGAGGCTGCAACACCACGATTGGCAGCCGGGAGGAGACGGTGCACCGCCAGACGCCGCGTGACAATGGAGAGGTGAATTCCTCCTGGATGTGCGACAAGGGGCGTCTCAATTTTCACTATCTCAGCAGCGACTCCCGTTTGCACGACCCCATGATCCGTGCGGACAAGGGACACCGTGTGGCGTCCTGGAGCGAAGCGCACCAGTTGTCGGCCGCCTGTTTGAAAGCGCTCGGTCCGGGGCAAACGGCCATTGTGGCCTCGGCCCGGTTGACGAACGAGGAGCTGTTCATGGTGCGCCGGCTGGCGAAAGAACTTGCGGTCGAGTTGGTCGATGTGGTGCCCCGCACGCAGGAAAGTGATGACCTTCTCGTCTCGAGTGATGCCAATCCCAATACGAACGGAGCCAAGCTGATCCTGGGGCTGGAAGAGCCGGGAGCGAAACTGAAGGCCATCCGCGAAGGGATCGATCGAGGCGAAATCAAGGCCTTGCTCGTTTTTGATGAGAACTTGCTCAAGGCCGGGTTTGACGAGGCGAGTTTGAAGAAGCTGACGTTCCTCTTGAGCACCCATTTGTTAGCCAATCCCACCGCGGAATTGGCTGATGTGGTCTACCCGTCGGCTGGATTCGCCGAGAAGCGTGGATCGATGATCAATGTCACCGGAAGGCTGCAGCGATTGAATCAGGCCACCCAGCCGCCTGGGCAGGTGATGGATGGCTGGGAAGTCTTGCGGGACCTCATCCAGGCCTTATCCGGGGCTAACGGGCTCTACATGATCGAAGATGTCTTCAAAATGATGGCTGCCGAAATGGCGGCGTTCGAGGGATTGAGTTTGAGCAAGATCGGCGATCTTGGCGTCTCGGTGATGGATACCGGCGAGAAGATTCCCTTGTTGGAAAAAGAGCGTGAACGCGTGGCCAAAGGGGTGATTGTGGGCTGACGGAATGATGGCGGAGCTTCTTCTCATACTACCGGGATTGATTGAGGCCACGGTGAAAATCGTGGGCCTCGTGTTTCTCGTGATCCTTCCCATGGTGGCCTACTCGGTCTACGCCGAGCGCCGGTTCAGTGCCCTCCTGCAAGACCGCGTGGGGCCCAATCGCGTGGGCATTCCCTTCACCAAGATCAGTCTGGCGGGGCTGGGCCAGCCGATGGCGGATGGCCTGAAGTTCATTCTCAAGGAAGACTTTACTCCGGCGCACGTGCGGAAGTTGTACTATTGGCTGGCCCCGGCGCTGACCATGGTGCCGGCGCTCCTCACCTGCGCGGTCTTGCCCTTTGGCGGCTATCTGAAAGTGCCCTTCGTCGATGAGCCGTTTCGTTTGGTCATCGCCGACCTCGACGTGGGCATTCTCTTCGTCTTCGCCATCGCCTCACTGGGAGTCTACGGTATTGTGTTAGCGGGCTGGGCGTCGAATTCCAAGTATCCTTTTCTTGGCGGGATTCGATCCAGTTCGCAGATGATCTCCTACGAGATCTCGCTCGGATTGTCCGTCATTCCCATTCTGATGATTTACGGCGATCTCAATCTGGGAAGTATTGTGCAACAGCAGCACGAGCACGGTTGGGCGCTCCTTCCGGTGACCCTGGATGGGCTGAAACCGGTGATCAGCATGCGGGATCTGGCTCTCTTGGTTCCGCTCTCCATCTCCTTCGTCATCTTTGTCACCTCCCTCTTTGCCGAAACCAATCGATTGCCCTTCGACTTGCCGGAGTGCGAGACCGAACTCGTGGCCGGCTACCACACGGAGTACAGCTCGATGAAGTTCGCCCTTTTCTTCCTCGGGGAGTACGCCGCCATGATCATCGGATCCGGCTTCGCTGTCACCTTGTTCCTCGGCGGCTGGTCCTTGCCCTTCGGGCTGGGGAGCGACGGGAGCGACTCGTTATTCTGGGGCTTGGTCGGCATCGGGACGTTTTTCGCCAAGGTGATCGGCTTCATCCTCTTCTTCATCTGGATTCGCTGGTCGATTCCCCGCTTTCGCTACGACCAATTGATGCGGCTTGGTTGGGTTTTCTTTTTCGAAATTGCGCTGTTCAACATCCTGCTGACAGCGGCGATCCTAATGATTTTCCGACAGAGCTAGAGTTGGCCCTAACTGAACGCGCATAAGATCCCAATTCCTCGCAGACACTCTCATGGCCATTGTCGTTAAAAGACCCAAGCTGAACATCTTTGAAAGGATGTACTTGCCCGCCATCGCCAAGGGGCTGCTCATCACCTTGAGCCATGCGATCAAGCGGCTGCGCGGCCAGACCAAGGTGACGATGCAGTATCCGGAGGAGAAGTGGGACTCCGAGCTGCCCGATTACTATCGCGGGGCGCCGACCCTGGTGAAGGATGAGCAGGGGCGCGAACGCTGTGTCTCCTGCCAGCTCTGTGAATTCATTTGCCCGCCGCGTGCCATCACCATCACGCCCGGTGAAATCCCCTCGGGAGACACCTGGGCCAAGGTGGAGAAGCGGCCGGAGGAGTTCGAGATCGACATGATCCGATGCATCTATTGTGGCATGTGTGAGGAAGTCTGTCCGGAGCAGGCTATCTTCCTCCGCAAGGACTACGCTATCACCGGTACCACGCGTGCCGAGATGGTGCACGACAAGGAAAAGCTCTATGAGATCGGTGGTGTGCGTGAGGGGCTGGTCAACAAGTGGAACGAACTCAAGTAAGACCCCGGCACATGGACGTTCTCTTCTACATTTTTTCCGCGATCATGATCCTCTTTGGTTTGGGGGTCGTGGTGAGCCGCAATCCGGTGACGAGTGCGCTCTGTCTTGTGGTTTCCTTTCTTGGCCTGGCCGCGCTCTTCATCCAGCTGGATGCCTTCTTTATCGGGATCGTCCAGATCCTGGTTTATGCCGGTGCGGTCATGGTCTTGTTCCTCTTCATCATCATGTTGTTGGATCTCAAGAGCGAGGAACACCAACCCATGAACTACATGGCCTTTGCCGGGGGGGTGATTCTCGCGGTCGTTTTCGTGGTGCAGTTGGCCTCCGTCCTCTCGAGTTTCAAGGCGGGAGAACTCGGGTTTCCCCTGCAGCAGCACGAACTCACCTTGGCTGAGAACGCCGAGGGTCTCCCCGAGGCGGCTCAAGAACGCATGGCGGAGGAGAAATTGCCGGATGTCCATCTCGTGGGCCGGACGATTTTCACCCACTTCAATTTTCCCCTCCAGGTGGTGGCCGTGCTTCTCCTGGTCTCGACAATTGGGGTCGTGATTCTCAGCAAACGGAAACTGACCTAGCATGGTAACTCTGAATCATTATCTTTTTGTCAGTGGACTGCTCTTCACCCTCGGTCTCACGGGGGTCATGCTGCGGCGGAGCCTGATTGTGATTTTCATGAGCCTGGAGATGATGCTCAGCGCGGCCAATCTCTCGCTGGTGGCCTTTTCGCGGTTCAATCTGGTGAACGGATTGCCGAACTACAACGGGCAGGCCCTGGTATTCTTCATCATCACCGTGGCCGCCGCTGAAGTGGCTGTGGGCTTGGCCATCATCGTGGCCCTCTTCCGCGCCCGTCAGACGACGAGCGTGGATGACATCACCAGCATGAAATATTAACTAGCGGACGTCTTTTTCTTTCCAACAAGTTCTGAATTTCTAACCCAATGCCTTGGCTCCTTCTCATCCTCCCACTCGCGGCCGCGATCATCATCGCTCTGGTCACGCGAAAGCATGGGAATGTCAGCGCCTACATTTCCGTGGCTTCGGTGGTGGCGACCTTTGTCGTCAGCGTGATCTTGCAGCTCGGAGGAGAAACGGATCCTCATTCCTTCACCTGGGTCTCCGCCGGCGCCTTCGAACTCAATATCGGGCTCCAACTCGATGCCTTGAGCACGGGGATGATGCTCATCGTCACCTGCGTGGGCGCCCTGGTGCACGTCTTTTCCCTGGGTTACATGGAGAAGGATGAGAGCAAAGGAAGGTATTTTGCCTGCCTCTCGCTCTTCATGTTCTCCATGACCGGCATCGTCTTGGCGGACAACTTCGCCATGATGTTCATCTTTTGGGAACTCGTGGGGGTCAGCTCCTATCTCTTGATCGGGCACTGGTACACCAAGGATGAACCGGTGGAGGCGGCGAAGAAGGCCTTTCTCACCAACCGCATCGGCGACTTCGGTTTCATGATCGGCATTCTCATGCTCT
This sequence comes from Verrucomicrobiales bacterium, assembly GCA_028281705.1. GTDB lineage: Bacteria > Verrucomicrobiota > Verrucomicrobiia > Verrucomicrobiales > DEV007 > JAACDM01. The sequence goes on along the minus strand of JANQJH010000475.1, from coordinate 5,080 downwards.
GGGGCATGACGGGCACCATCTTCTTTGACCCCATGGAAACGGCGGCCGAGGGTGCTTCGATCTCGCATGGAAAGATGTTTGGGATTGCCGTGCTCTGTCTCTTTTGCGGCGCGGTGGGCAAGTCGGCTCAGATGCCGCTTCACGTGTGGTTGCCTGACGCCATGGAAGGTCCGACCCCGGTTTCAGCCTTGATCCACGCGGCCACGATGGTGGCGGCGGGCGTCTACATGCTGGCCCGTGTGGCCTTCCTTCTCAGTTTCACCGAGGCCGCTCAGGTGATCGCCTGGGTGGGAGCTCTCACCGCACTCTTTGCCGCCGTGGTGGCCACGCAGCAGAACGACATCAAGAAGATCCTGGCCTACTCCACGCTTTCGCAGCTGGGTTACATGGTGATGGCCGCCGGCTTGTTAGCCTCGGATGCCGCCATGTTTCATCTCTACACCCACGCGGCCTTCAAGGCGCTCCTCTTTCTCGGTGCCGGCGCCGTGATCTACGCCTGTCATCACGAGCAGGATATCTGGAAAATGGGCGGTCTCTCGAAGAAGATGCCGTTGACCTTCATTACCTTTGCCATTGGGACCGCGGCCCTGGCCGCCGTGCCTCTCACCAGCGGTTTCTTCAGCAAGGAGCAGATTTTGGCCGCCGCTTTTGAGGGAAACAAGACCTTGTTCTTCATCGCCGTCATCGTGGCCTTCCTCACACCGTTTTACATGATGCGTCTTTTCACCGCCGTCTTCTTCGGAAGAGCGCGCACGGGAAGTGCGGAGCATGCCAAGGAGGTGCCTTTTGTGATGAGCCTGCCCTTGTTGATTCTCGCCGGTCTCTCCATCGTGGCCGGTTTCGGGCTGGTGGCCAAGATGGTCCTCGGTGAGCACTACCCGCATGCGCATCCTCCAGGCGCAGTGCTCGCGGCCTCGCTGATCACCATGCTTGCCGGTGCCGCTCTTGGCTTTCTCCTTTATCGCGGGAAAACGCAGGAGCGGATGCCGATCGCCTTCATTCGCCAGAAGTTTTATCTCGATGAGCTCTACATTGGGCTCGTGCGCGTTTTTCAGGACGCCGTGGCCTACCTCGCGAAGCTCATCGATACCCATGTTGTTGACAGCATTGCCAGTCGCGGCAGCGCCACGACCGTCCAGGGTCTGGGCTCCCTTTTCCGGCGCATCCAGGTGGGGAATCTGCAAGCCTACGCCTTTCTCTTCGGGGTCGGAGTCATCTTGATCGTTTACCTCTTGGTCTTTGCCTGAGCCACTGCCGCCGCCACTAACTGATTTCGCTGTGAGTATTCTCGATATCATCATCCTCCTTCCGCTGCTCGGAGCACTGGCCATCGCATTCGGGGCGCCGGCGCGATCGACGGCGATGGCAAGCACGGGGGCCAACCTGCTCCTCGGACTGGTGGCTTGGGGGCTGTATGATCCAAGCAAAGAGGGCTTTCAACTCACGGCCTCACGTCCGCTGGTCAACGTGCCCGAGATCAGTTATGCGGTCGGCATCGATGGGCTCAGCCTCGTCATGCTTTTGCTCAGCGTCATTGTCAGCTTTTGTGCCATGTGGATGGCACCCAAGGTGGAGAGCCGGCAAAAGCTGTATTTCATTTCCCTCCTCTTCATCGCCGCGGGCGCCCTGGGCGCTTTCTGTTCCACGGATATCTTCTTCTTCTACGCCTTCCACGAGCTGGCCTTGATCCCCACCTTCTTCATGATCGGTATTTGGGGCAGCGGCGAGAATCGCGTGGCGACCGCGTGGAAGATCACCATCTATCTCGCGGTTGGCAGCATTATCTTGCTCGCCGGGCTCATCGCCTTCCAATCGCAGCTGAGCAACGGGAGCCTCACCTTCGATCTGGTGACCTTGCAGGAGCGCTCTGCCGAGGAAGCCATCCCCGCCAGGGCGCAGGGCTGGATCTTTCTCACGCTCTTGATCGGCTTTGGCATCCTCGTTTCGCTCTTTCCCTTCCACGCCTGGGCCGCGCCGGCCTACGCCGCGGCACCGGCGCCGACGAGCATGCTGCACGCCGGTGTCCTGAAAAAGTTTGGCCTCTACGGTTTGCTCCGTTTCACCCCCATGCTGCCCGAGGGACTGGAAACCTGGCGGAACTTGCTCATTGTCCTCTTGCTAGGAAATATTCTCTTCGTCGGCCTGGTCACGCTGGCGCAGAAGCATCTCGATACCATGCTGGGCAATTCCAGTGTGATGCACATGGGCTATGTCTTCCTCGGCATCGCCAGTTGGAACGCGGCTTCCGGAGAACCCATCGGCTTCACCGGGGCGGTCCTGCTCATGTTCGGTCACGGCATCTCCATCGCACTCCTCTTGGGACTCTGTGGAAAGCTGCGGGAACGCTTGGGGACGGTGGAATTTGATCATCTGGGAGGGATCGGCAAACAGGTTCCCGTCTTCTCCTTCCTCTTTGGCCTGGCTGCCTTTGCCGCCGCCGGTCTCCCCGGTTTCGCCAATTTCAGTGGGGAGGTCATGGTCTTTTTCGGAGGCTTCCAGGGATACGGTGGCGAGGGATTCAATAGCCTGCAGATCGCCACCATTCTTGCGCTCTGGGGCGTGGTTATTTCCGCGGTCTACATGTTGCGCGCCTACCGCTCCATCTTCCTCGGCCGGCGGCCGGACGACTTGAACGCCTCGCCTGACATCGTTTTCACCCAGCGCATTCCCTGCGCTATCCTCGCCGGCGCCCTCCTCGTCATCGGATTTTACCCGCGTCTCTTCAGCGACCTACTCTCCTTTTAGTCTAAGTCATGCCAGCCTACTACCTCGAAGCCGCCGTCGTCGTCCTCGGTATCGTCTTGATGCTGATGGATGCCTTTGTCGAGAAGGCGGAGAAATCCTTAGTAGCCAAGGTCGGTGTTCTGGGATTGATCGGCGTTTTCGTCGCGCTGTTTTTTGTCCGCGGACCGGAGGCCGGGGATGCCGCACCGATCTGGAGTTTTTATGCGGTCGATCCCACCGCGCTCTTCTACAAGGGGTTTGCCCTCATCACGACGATTGTCGTTCTCCTCATGAGCTTGGACTATCGTGGGGTCTTGCAACATTTCATGGGGCCCGAGCAGGAAAAGGCTGGGGCGGGGCAGGGTGAGTTCTTTTACCTCCCGCTATTCACTTGTGCCGGTCTCATGTGGATGGCGTCGGCCAAGGACATTGTCAGTATCTTTGTCGCGCTCGAGCTGGTCACGATTTCCTTCTACGTCTTGGTCGCTTTCTTGAGGCGTAACGTCGGTTCACTTGAGGCCGGCGTGAAATACCTCATTCTCGGGGCGCTCTCCACCGGCTTCTTCGTCTATGGATTGACCTGGCTCTTCGGGTTGAGCGGGGAAACAGAGCTGTCCAAGATCGCGGCGCAGTTGGCCAATGAAGATTCGGCGATGAATCTTTATCCCAAGGCGCTTCTCTTCGCCCTCTCCATGGTCCTCGTGGGCTTGGCGTTCAAGGTGGCGGCCGTGCCCTTCCAGATCTGGGTCCCGGATGTCTACCAAGGCGCGCCCACGCCGGTGACAGCCTTCCTCTCCGTGGGATCCAAGGCAGCCGGATTTGTCGTCGGCTACCGCATTCTCCAGCCCTTCATTGATGCCAACACCACGCCCCAGCTGATTACGCTGATTCTCGCCGTCTCAGGAGCCACGATCTTGTTAGGCAATCTGGCGGCCATGCAGCAGGACAATTTCAAGCGGATGCTGGCCTACTCCAGTATATCGCATGCCGGGTTCCTTCTTTTGGCACTGGGCTGCGCGCGCACCGCGGGATCTCAGATCAATGTTCAGGGGGTGATGGCGCTCTATCTCGGCGGGTATCTTGCGATGACGCTCCTCGCCTTTCACGTCATGTGCCTCGTGCGCGATCAATTGGGTGGCGAAGAGATCGCGACCTACAAGGGCCTGGCCCAACGCTCGCCCTTTCTCGCCTTCGTACTTCTCATCGCCATGATCTCCCTGGCCGGCATTCCGTTCACTGCAGGGTTCTTCGGTAAGTTCTATGTCTTTCTCGTGGCCTTGCAGAGTCGCTATTACGTCATTATCGCCTTGGCCGTGCTCGGCGTTGGCGCCGGTTTCTACTATTACCTCAAGGTGGTCCGCGCCATGTATTGGGACGAGGCCGCGGATGATCGGCGATTGGCGGTCGGCCCCATGAGCAAAGCTGGGATGGCGTTACTGACAGGGATTATTCTCGTGCTGGGGGTTTATCCCACGCCGATTCTCAGCTTGTTTGCTTCAAGCTAAAACCTCTGAAACTCCCTCCCACACTGGAGGGAAAAGTGGGAGGGACTTCAGTCCCTTCTTTCATTCGGCAACCTCTGCGCCTCCGTGCCTCCGTGCGACTCTTTCCCCACGCTTGACCTTTACGATTGGCTCTCCCGACGTTTCTTCCACTAACGGGATTTGCGATCCCATGAGATCCTCATGGTGATGAAGCAATCGTAGGAGTGTGAGTTCAGGTTCTTGAGTTCCTGTGGGTGATGTGTCAGGGCTATTCCTCCTCGCCCTCGTCCTCATCCTCGTCTTCCTCGAGTTCCAGGATTTCGCTGATCTCGCGCGCGATGTACGCCGCTCGATTCGTTTCGAGATCGACGATCTCCTGCTCGATCGAGGCAACTTCGTTTCGGAGTACGCGCAGTTCCCTCTGTGAAACAGCCAGTTCATGATCGAAGAGTTCGGCGACACGAGTTTCCAATTCCCTCTGAATCTTTTCTCGAGCACGTTTGCTCCTCGTCTCGTGCCATTGGATGCCGAGTCGCTCGATCTGTATTTCGAGCCGCTCCGCGCGGAGAAAGGATTGCGCTTCTTTAGGCCCGTCTTCATCCAGGATTTCGTGGTATTCGATGACAAACTCTTCCGCCCGCTCCAGAGCGGCCTTGTAGTCATCGACGTCTTCCTCGCGCTTGACGAATTCCAGGACGTCAAGGGCCTCGGGCAAATGTTCTTTGAGAAAGCTGCGCACGGCCTCGGCCGTGAGTTCCTCTCGCTCTTCGGCATCGTCAATCTCTTCCGCGAGCGACCGTGGTAGCGGCACGGCGACGACAAGCCCGAGGCCGAAGGCGAGCGTGAGCGAGAGAAGGGAATGGGATTTCATC
>JANQJH010000461.1 GCA_028281705.1 Verrucomicrobiales bacterium | reverse complement strand
ACAAGTCACGCTTCGAACGCCGCCCCATGCCGTCCAGTGGCGGTCCAAAATCACGCCCCAGAGATCCCCATCGATGACAGGTCAAACAGAGCGCCCCTTTGTTTCCGTGCAGGACTTCACGTCCGCGCGCCGGGTCTCCGGGCAACTGAAGCAAGGCTTCGGGATCACTTACCTCCTCCACGTGTCCGGCGGCAAGGGCTGTCTCGACTCGCGGTTCAAAGCGCCGCAGGAGATCGGCGACGAAGGGATCGTCCGTTTCCCCCATTCCTTCTGGGCCTCTCTCGTGAAGCTCCAACAGGGCCCGCGAAACGTGCTCGGAGGGCTCCATTGCCCGGTCGGCCTTGGGGTCGAGACCTTCGATCCAATCGTAAACCAGAGCCAGCCCACGCTCGTCCACCACTTGAGACCCCAAATGCGGCATGCGGCCGGATCCCAGTTTCGCCATCCGGTAGTAGAGCGTCGATCGCTCGGGACGCCCCGGCGCCACCACCTGGGCCCCCACCATCCCGAAGGTCCCCCGTTGCGGAGAAACACCCAGCGCCGCCAGCCGATCGTCGGGCAAATGCCGCTCCAACTGCATCGGGACCAAACCGCCGCCATTGAGTCGGTGGCACGGCGCGCAGTTGACGTCGAGATAGGTCCGAGCAGGATGCGGGCCGTTCTCCTCTGCTGCGACAGCACCTCCCCCCCGGCGTCGCCGATCCCCGCCGCGCCCGCGCCGGGACCGCATTTCCTCCAGCCAGCCGAGTTCCTCGAGGCGTTCCCGCGTCTCTCCGGACAACTGCCACGAGGCAAAGCCTAACACTCCGCTCGTATGCGCATTGTGACAGACCAGGCATTCGGAGCGGCTCACCGAGTGCCACGGTTGCGATCTTCCCTCACCAAGTGAAATGACTCGTCGAGCTCCGTGCGCCGGCACCAGCACCGCATCCGTCCCATCTTCATTCCAGGCATAACTAAAAGCCCGCCACATGCCCTGATGCCTCTGCAGAATCTGCGTCTCCACCGGCTTCGATTCCGAAGGCGTGCGCAAGGTCTTCACCAGCAGGGCGCCCTCGGGGAAAGACGCCCGCGGTCCGTTCACCCGGATTCGTCCCTGCGGAAGCCCTAACCAACGCTCCCCCACCAGCCCGTCCGACCACATGGGGTGATTGATGTCGTAAGAGACAAAGCCACTGGCAAGAGTTCCTTCGCTCAACGAATCAACCAATCCCGTCTCACTCAATCGCGCTGGGATCATTGGGTCGACACTGCTCACCTCGCCTTCCCGCTCTCCCGCTCTCGGACGCAACTCGTAAATCCCGCCCGCGTAATCCACGATGTAGACCTCACCATCGTGCGTCTGACCAAAGCAAATGATCCGCAGCTCGGAATCGGCGATCTCTCGCAGGGCCGTCCGTTCACCATTCTCATGCCACAAGGCCCAAATCTTGCCTGTCTCGTAGTCCCCGTAAATGTAGGCGCCCTCCAGTTCCGGGAGACGCTTTCCGTGATAGACATAGCCACCGGTGATGGAACGCGCCTCGGAATGCGGGTGTTCCACCACAGGCGGCGAGATCGGCGTGGGCCCGCGTTCCCAGGTCACATTGATCGGCTGACGCCCTTCCATCACACTCCAACCAAAATTCGATCCTCGCCTGACATAATAGACCAGTTCCCACATGTCCCAGCCGACGTCGCCTACCCAGAGTTCACCCGTCTCGCGATCAAACGACATTCGCCAGGGATTGCGGTACCCATAGGACCAGATCTCCGGACGCCATTTTGCCGAATCACTGAACGGATTGTCAGGAGGAATTCGATAGGGCAGTCCCGGATCCCGCCGATCCACATCGATGCGCAAGATGGCGGAAAGCAGGTTGCTGCAGTCCTGGCCCGCTTTGAGTTCATCGGGAGGGTTGGGCCCCTCCGCGTCGCCCGTGGAAATATAGAGATAGCCGTCATGGCCAAATTGGAGTGAGCCCCCATTGTGGCCGCCTGATCGCCAGGTGATCAAGAGCCGCCGCGACTGCAAATCCAACTGCCCCGTCTCCGGATCCATGCGGCACTCGATCACTTCCGTGCCATCCTCACGGTTGCCTGGAAAGACATAACAAAGATAGACCAAACGGTTCTCCAGGTAGCGAGGGTGAAACGCTAGGCCATACAATTGGTGCACCCCGGGAATCGCCTCACGGAGATCGAGGACACGCTCACGCACTCCTCCTTTCCTTGCGGGATCGAAGACAAAGACCTCCCCGTTCACCTCGGCGATAAAGATCCGGCTCGATCCGGGCTCGGGAACAAACTCCACTGGATTCCTGAAGTTCTGATCCGGAAAAACGCGGACCACTTCATAGGGCAACGGCTCCCCCAAGGCTCCCTGCAACAGGTCCTCGCCAATCCTCTCCAGCGTTTCCTCACCACCGACCGAACCCAGGCGCATGGCGCAGAGCGCCACGAGGAGATACCGATGTCGCATCATGGCTCGAACGATAGACACCGCCGTCACACAGACCAGCAAAAAGGACTCAGGCAGCGCTCTCATCTCGTTTCGACCAACGGCGGAACGGTTTGAGGGAGGACTCGTGGCCGTAGACTAACAAGACATCGCCAACATCCACCCGCTCGCGCCGGCTCGGGGCACCGATGAAACGCCCGTCTTCCTTGGTGATACCCAGCACGATGATCCCCTTGTCCGCCGGTCGCGATTCACCGAGTTCGACGCCGGCCAAGACACTCTCCGAAGGGACTTCGAGTTCGGAAACGCAAAAACCCGACTTGGCGCGCAAGAGCAGGTCATAATCGGCCACGTGCAACATTCCCACACGCTCCAGCCCCCGTCGAATGCTCCAATCGAGCAACTTGTTCAACATGCCAATCTTCCCCAATAGGATGAGGCCGACGATTCCCAGGAACAGCATTCCCAGCGTGGTAAACACTTCCCGGCCTCCCCGCACGTCGATGAAGGTGATGATCACCGTGGCCAGCGCCGAGGTCAGGCCGATATTCCCCAAGAGGATCAAATCCCGAATGATCCTCCGGCGCAACGGGTGATTCACCACATGCTCCGCTTCTCTCGTGGTGAATCCCACGCCAAAGAAAGCCGAATACGCCTGAAAACTCGCCGTATCCCAACTGAGCCCCGTCATCATCAACGCCGTCGCCCCCACGCGCACGATGAGCAACGAAACCGCTGCGATGACCAGCAGCGCCACGAGAGATCCTACCATCATTTGCTGAACTCCTCAGGAAAAGCGAAAGGCTAACAAGCGATCGCGCCAGGCAGCCAAGGCCTCATGGTCTGGAGACAAACCGTAATGCCCGCCGTAGCTGTAATTCTCAATCACACCGATCAAGGCAAAGTCCACATAGGCCGGCGCCTCCCCGCCGAGAAGAAAATCGCTCGATTGCAGTCTCGAGTCGAATCGCCCTAACAAGCGATCAACTTCACACTGAAGCGAAGAGGTTTCCTCTCTCCAACGTTCCAGGCAACCACGGCCAAACTTGCGCTCCTTGTGCCGTAGCACCATCACCCGGCCTACCGGATCCTCAATCGAAGGCACGTAGTTGATGTCACAGAGCTTGAACGTCGCTCCTTCCAACTCATCCTCGATAAACTCCACCAGAATCTCATGGATGCCGGAGAACTCCGAGGGAAACAGACGCCCGCCGGCAAACGCACGATCCACATAGCGAGCAATATCCAAACTCCAATCACCGGTTTCATACACCACTTCGTCACCGTGAACCAGCACCGGCACCTGGTAATAGCTCCCCCCGGTCACGCGAATCACCTCGCTCCGGTCCCAGTTAGGCACGGCCACCCGCTCGAACTCCACCTGCAAAGCCTCGAGCGCCCGGGTGATCGGGATGCAGTAGGGGCTATGGGCCATCTCATAGATTTTCAGACTCATGCTCTGGAGAATGCAGGCATCTCCAGAGGAACGCAAGGGACAGGCTAGTGGAGCCCACTCGCACAATCTAACAAGCACATTACAAAAGGAATCATGATATTTAAGATATCTTAACTATCCGGCAAACTTGATAACATAGATTAACTTACTTAAAAAGTAAGCCTTATTGATGATCCACTTGTTGAGACATTTCCACATGGTGATAGATTCTCGCGGTTTCCCCCACCGCTGCCATGCGATTCATCGTTCTTCTCTTCATCGCCGTCTGCCTTGTCAGCGTGGCCAAGGTCGCCCTCTTGCGGTGGAAGGGGGAGCCCGATCAATCCTCCGCTCGGGCCTCGGTCTGGGAGGCCGACGGTCGTCTCCGGGCCTACCCCACGGCACAGCTCACGCGCTGGGAAGGTCTTGTCTACAGCCCCTACCGGGAGGACACGGTGCTCGACGTCGGCGGCCAGCAGCCCGGCAGTCTCATGCTCTGCGGCGCCAGCCAACGGCCATTCTACGTCCCTCTCCGGCACGACCTCCACTACGGAGAGATCGTGGGCGACTGGCTCGTGCAACGGGCCGACCTCCAGGGAACGACGGAGTATGAACTGCGCTTCGTGGCGGAAATCGATGGTGTCTCCGCACGCGGGTACCGCGTGAAGTCCGAGGGCCGGGCTCTCTCCGAGCAGGAGCGTTCGCCCATCCAGCTCACGGGATACTTCCAGGGCGGGCAGCTCATTTGCCAATACGAAGAACAGATCCCCGGAGCGCCCGAGGAGAGCGGCAGTTTCCGCTGGACCTTCAGTTCCGCTCAGGATGCTCTCCACGGTGAGGTGCGCGCCCCCGGCGGATTGATCGACTCCCAGGGCCGCCGCAAGGCCGGCTCGCGGGGAAACATTCCGGCCTCGGGACGCACGGCCCAGAGCTTTGTCCCGGCGGGGTGGAAATTGCTCGATCACGTCACGGGGAGCCTTCCCGGAGGAACCACCGAGGCTGGATTTCTCGGCCTCGTAATCGAGGAAAAAGGAGCCCAACCGTTGCGCTGGCTCATCTTGGCCCATCGCGACTATGCCCGGGCCGACTATCAAACGGTCCTCACCACGCCGCATGCCTGCCGTCCCCACCGGGGCAACGGCTTGGGAGATCCCTTCCAGGGCCTCTTCCTTCCGCAAAAGACGCCCAGCAAAGGCATCTTTGGCCTCCGTCACCACGCCTCGCGCGACTATGAGCACGCCGGGCTGGATCTCTGGTTCCACTACGACACCATCTCCAAGGACTGGCGTTTGGCCGAGGGCCGGCGCTATCGCTTTGACCTCGCCGAGGCCACCTTGGATCCCGAGTGGTCTTCAGTCGTTCCCGGGGCCACCCTGGCAGCCTTCGACATCGAGGGGATTCAGTTCGGCTCCTTGCCGGCAGAACGACCACTTTCCGGGATCACGTCGATCCGGTAATTTGTTAGAGCACCAACCCTGAGATTCTCATTCCGGAAATAGCGAAGGGACTAAAGTCCCTGCCACTTTCTTGGAATGTGGGAGGGACTTCAGTCCCTCGGCTATTCGGAAGGCTCTAACTTCGCCTCGACGAGCGCCATGGTTTTCACAAGGCGCCCTGCAATAATGCGGCGCTTCCGACTAACCAAGGACTGAAACCCTCCCGCATCGGGAGCCGCGAAAGAAAAGTCCAAGTTTCTTGGGTGATCCCGCGTCACCACCAGAGAGAAGCTGCGATTTAGCAACGAACCCCACTCCGATTGCTATCAATCCCAAATTCAATCATGAAAACAGTTCCCCACGCAATTCTTCGTATCGGAATCATACTCGCCCTCTTGACTCATTCCGCCTCGGCCACCGACCACTATGTCACGGCCGGCGTCGCGCCCAATCTACCGGGCTCCCTAAGCCACGCCGTCGCTAATCTGTCAGACGGAGACAACATCTATCTGCAGAAGGGGCTCTACAACGATCCCGAGATCGTCATCACCAACGACAACGTGACCATTGTGGGTTACGATGCCAGTATCAACAATGGTCAATCAGACCTGGACACGAGTCTGAGCGTGCCCACGTCACCCAGTGACTACTACGGCAACTATCACAACCTCGTGATGCCCCTCTTCTATGGCGATGACCGCACTGCGGGAACCGCGATCCGAGTGGAGGCCGATGGGGTCGAGATTCGAAACATCAATCTGACAAGTTACGACCGGGGAGTCTCCATGGTCGGCGACCAAAACGTCATGAAGCGCGTCTTCGCCTCCAATTTGGGCGATCCTTTCCATAGCTACAAAGGCTGGGGCCTGGCCCATTTTGGCCACAGCAATCGGCTCGAACACTGCTTCGTCCTCAACGCCGGAGCCGAGGCCGTGGGCATCCGGGGAGATCACAATGTCGCGGAGTACTGCAGTGTCTTCACTGATGACCCCACCATGTACGCCGCCACCGACTACTATTTTCTCGTCACGGCCAACTCCAACACCAGCCAGGCGAAGCACAACCGTCTGTCCCACTGCATCGTCAACCGGGACTATCTGCCGGATACACGCAGCGACGGCGGAAAGACGCACCAGGGACACGGGTTCTGTATCACCACGTTCTACAAACACCTTCTCCGCAACGACGGGTCCGGCCTCTACGACTACAATCCGATCTATGCCAACGATGTGGCCACGGACAATACCATCGAGTTCTGCGACTCCTATCGCGTCGGCGAACCCGTCCTCCTCCGGGGGCCCGGCGTGATGGACAACCGGATCGTCGAACTCGTGTCCCATTCCTTTGGCGGGCTCACCCTGACCTCCGGCGCCAAGAACAACCGCTTCACGCACTGCCACGTGAAGAACACCCACTACTTTCAGGATCCCAACTCTTCCAGTCTGGGTTTCAATGCCGGCGTTGAGTTTTTCGCCTCCTACTTTGGCAACACCACCGATCAGGGGGTCACTTATCACGCCCAGGGATCCTACCCCTGGGAACCGGACGGACCGTCGGGCAACACCTTCACCAATTGCCTCTTCGAAAACGTCTCCGCCGGCATCCTGCTCAGTTCCTACAGCGACTTCACCAACCGCATCAACACCAAGATGGTGAAAGACAACCGCTTCTTCAACTGCACCTTCGTCGCCACCCCGGATCCCGCCGTCATCACCTCACTCTTCTACGCCAGCCGCGGGAATTCGGGCAACAAGATGGTGAACTGCATCGTTCACGGGTTCGACTACTTCGAGCGCCGCTACTTCGCCTTCAACGAATCCAATCCTGCCGTCATCGCCAATCACGGGATCATCCCCACCGATTTCGAGTACGATCACTGCAACTTCGACAACAATGGATTCCAGGCGCCGAGCAACGCCGACATCACCCCGCCCACCGGACCACTGACTCAGGGATCCGTGAACAACGTCGCGGGAAACTTCATCAGCTGCAACGATTTCCCCACCGGCTTCGTCAACGCCGTGGGGAACGACTTCCATCTCGACAACTGCGCCAACTGTGGCGCGGTGGATCAAGGACTCACGCTCGTCGAGCTCTTCCAGAAATACGCCTCCGACTACTCCAGCGGCGAGCCCAACGACTTCTTCACCGATCTCGACAAGCTCACCCGTCCCGTCGGTGGCGCGTTTGACATCGGCGCCTACGAGTATCGCTAGTCGAGCGGGCGAGCGAGCGGGACTGACCATCGCCAATGAATGAATGGTCCGTCAGCGTCGGTCTGGCATTTCATTGCCTGGATTGGATTCCGATGCTAGCCATGGGCCGATGTACCAGCCCCCACGCCTAAGCGAACGCCGTCAGCCGCGGAAATCCCGCCGCGCGCGAACAAGAACCGGAACGGAAACCGGGGGGCCCATCCCCCGGTCTTCCCGGGCCCGCGAGCGGATGAAACTTTCCCACCGCCGGCAACGCCGGCGCGGCGGCAGTGGCAACGGCAACGGCAATGGCAATGGCAGTGCCGACCCGGTCCCTGCCACATCGGTGGCCCCGAAGGAGCCGGGCCTGCCACCGCAGCCCTTGAGCCAGCTGACCGGCATC
>JANQJH010000441.1 GCA_028281705.1 Verrucomicrobiales bacterium | reverse complement strand
GTAGGTCGCTCCGTCACCCGTCACTCGGGGGTCCCCCGTTTCCCGCAAGACCGTCAGCAAACGTTCCTCCAAGGCCTTCATCGTCTCGGCATGATCTTTCTCCGCGGCCACGTTGGACATTTGGTGAGGATCACTCCGCAGATCGTAGAGTTCTTCGGCCGGTCTCCGGCCAAAGGCGATCTGGAAGTACTTTTCCATCCCCGGATCCGCGCGGTGCTGGATGATCCAGGCCTTGCTCGGGCTGGCGTCGAGATCCCCAAAGGCGACGAACGTGTTCTCTCGCAGCTTCTCATACGAGGGCATGGGCCCCTCGGGCTCGCCCATGCCGGGCCCGATCCCATGGGCCAGCGGTCCGGCTTGAAATTGCGAATGTAGAGAAAATCGCGAGTCCGGATGGCGCGCTGCGGATAGGGCAGACGCCCGGGACGGGCCCCCGCCACATGACGCTCGCGCCCCACCACAACATGGTCCCAGGATGGGTCCACCTGCCCGTTCTTCTCCGAAGTGATGACCGGGACGAGACTCCGCCCCGTCATGATCTCCAGGGGCTTCTCACCCGCCGCTTCGAGAAAGGTCGGCGCCAGATCCATCAGGTTGACAAAATCTTCCACCACGCGGCCGGCGGGCACACGCCCGGCCCAGCGCACGGCCAAGGGCACCGCCACGCCAAAGTCATAGAGATTGCACTTGCCCTGGGGCATCCCGGGAAAACCGTGATCCCCGCTCACCACGATCAAGGTGTTGTCCAACTCGCCGACCGATTCCAACTCTTGCAAAAGCACGCCTAACATCGCGTCAAATGCCTGCACCTCGCCGAGGTAGTCGGCAAAATCTTCGCGGACCACCGGGACGTCGGGAAGGAAGGGCGGCATCTTGCCTTTCAAGGCATCCGGATCCAATCCCCATTGCTTCTTCCCCGATCCCTGGATCCACTTGCGATGACAGTTGGTCGACCCAAACCAATAACAAAACGGCTTCCCGGCCTCGCGCTTGCCCATGAAATCCCGAAAGTTTCCGCGCACCTGTTCCAAGAGTTCCCTCTTTCCCGCTTCCACCGTCGACGCCTTGTCGACAAACTGCGAGAACCGGTTGAACTGATTGCCGCGCTTGTTGTAGGCAAACTTCTGCCCTCCAAACGGCGCGTGAGCCGGCTTCCCCGGCACCCACACTTTGGAGGTGTAGCCAATGTGATAGCCGGCTTCACTCAGCATGAGAGGAAACGAGGGAATGGCCGCATCCCAAATGGCCCCTTGCAAAATCGCGGCTTGCCCAGTACGCCAAAAATACTGCCCCGAGAGAAGCGAACTCCGGCAAGGCGTACACGAAGGGGCCGTGACAAAGGCATTGCGAAAGAGGACACCCTCCCCGGCCACGCGATCGAAATGAGGCGTTTTCACCAAATCATTGGGGCCGCCTTTCTCCAGCTGCCCATAGGCACTGGCATAGCGTCCCCAATCGTCGGCGAAAGCAATGAGGATATTGGGCCGTGTCTTCTCATCCGCCCGAACGGCACTGGAGGCCAGGGCGAGCATGCAGATCAAGATCGAACCATGGATTTTCATGAGGGCATCCTCTGGAAAACGCCGAGCGGTGAAAAGCTCCTTTTTCCTCTCGAGTTTCGCTTCAACAAACGAAGAAACGCCCGTTCTCCGGAGAGAACGGGCGCTTGAAAAACAACTCTCGACGGATCCGTTTGTTTGATCCGGTCGTCCTTTTCTCGAAGGAAATCGCTCAGATCATCATACTTGGCCAGACAGGGTCTTCCCGCTGGACAAGAGGTCGTCACAAGCGTGCGCCACGCGAGCCGCCATGGCGGTTTCGCCCTTCTTCAGGTAAGAGCGCGGATCGTAGACCTTCTTGTTGCCAATCTCGCCATCGATCTTGAAGACGCCCTCGACGTTTTCCATCATGTGGGCGCCGATCGGGCGGGTAAAGGCATACTGAGTGTCGGTATCGACATTCATTTTCACCACGCCGTAACCTAACGTTTCCCGAATCTCTTCCAGAAGGCTGCCCGAACCACCGTGGAACACGAGGTCGAACTGGGAATCGGCACCGTACTTCTCTTGCACCGCAGCCTGACCGAGCTTCAGGATTTCAGGCTTCAATTTCACCGCGCCGGGCTTGTAGTGGCCATGCACATTGCCGAAGGTGGCGGCAAATGTGAAACGGCCAATGTCAGCCAGGGCTTCGTGCACCGCCACCATGTCCTCCGGCGTGGTGTAGAGACTCTCTTCCGGCGTGTCCTCGGATCCCGCGGCGCCATCTTCCTCACCGCCGACAACCCCGGCTTCCACTTCCAAAATGATCTCGTGCTCCGCGCATTTCCTCAAATAGGTCTGCGAGATGGCCATGTTTTCATCCAGGGGCAGGATGGAAGCATCGAGCATGTGATTCTGAAACAGGTTGTTCTCTCCCTTGGCCCGGCGCTTGGCCGTCGCCTCGATCAACGGGTCGAGGAAATCCTTGGCCGCGCCAGGCTGGCAGTGGTCCGTGTTCAGAGCCACGAGGACGTCATACTGTTCCGCCAGGCGATGCGCCAACTCGGCCAGGGCAATCGTCCCAAAAGCGGCGTTCTTGTGGTTCAGGCCAGAGGCAAACTGGCCCGCACCCGTGGAAAACTGAATGATCCCGTCAGATTTCTGATCCGCAAAACCCTTCAACGCCGCGTTGAGCGTCACCAGACTGGAGCAGTTGATGGCGGGATAGGCATAATTTCCTTGCTGGGCCGCGTCCAGCATCGAGGCAAATTGTTTGGGTGTCGCAATAGGCATGCAGCCCTCTAGAGCACAAATCGGAGCGCCGTCAAGCCAAGCGAGCCCCGGATCCCGGATTCCTCCGGCGGCTCCCCGCCCTTGTCGCTTGCCTACTGGAGAATCGAACGCTATTTAGCGCCCCAATCTCCCAACGCGCCCAAACCCGCACTTTTCACCCACGCCCCCCACTTTCATCCCACAACCAACATCATCTGACCGAACCATGCCTAAGATTGCCTTTCTCACCGCCGGCGGCCTCGCCCCATGCCTTTCCTCGTCGATTGGAGCTTTGATAGAGCAATACGCCAAGATCTGTCCCGACGCCGAACTCGTCGGCTATCTCAACGGCTATCAGGGCCTTCTCCTGGGAAAAAGCGTCTCCTTCCCCGGGGATGTCATGCAAAAGGCCGAACTCCTCTTCAACTTTGGCGGAAGCATGATCGGCAACAGCCGGGTGAAGCTGACCAACGTCAAGGACTGCGTCAAACGCGGCCTCGTCAAAGAAGGTCAGGACCCGCTCCACGTGGCCGCCGAGCAACTGACGAAGGACGATATCGATATCCTCCACACCATCGGCGGCGATGACACCAACACCACGGCCGCCGATCTCGCGGCCTACCTCCAGGAAAACAACTACGACCTCACCGTCGTCGGCATGCCCAAGACGGTCGACAACGACGTCTTCCCCATCGTCCAGACTCTCGGAGCCTGGACCGCAGCCGATCAGGGCGCCCTTTTCTACGCCAACATCGCCAATGAGAACACAACGGCCTCGAGACAGCTCCTAGTGCACGAGATCATGGGCCGCAGCTGCGGCTGGCTCGCCGCCGCCACCGCGCAAAGCTACCGCGAACGCATCTCCGGCTGGAATTTCTATCCCGAAATGCTCCTCAGCCACGCCCGGTGGGACGTCGACGCCGTGTGGTTGCCCGAAATGAGCCTCGACCTCGATGCCGAAGTGGAGCGTCTCAACCAGCGCATGGCGGACAAGGACTGCGTCCATCTATTCCTCAGCGAGGGCGCCGGGGTGGATGCCATTGTCAAGGAGATCGAAACTCGCGGAGAAGAAGTTCCCCGGGACGCCTTCGGCCATCCCAAAATCGACAAACTCAACCCGGGCCAGTGGTTCGCCAAACAGCTCGAAGGACGTCTCCGGGCCGACAAGGTCCTGGTGCAAAAGAGCGGCTACTTCGCCCGCTCAGCCGCACCCAACGCCCGGGACATCGAGCTCATTCGCCAAAGTGCAACCGTGGCCGCTCAAGCCGCCCTGGAAAAGACCAGTGGTGTGGCCGGCCTCGACGAAGATCAGGACGGCAAAATGCGCGTCATCGAGTTCCCGCGGATCAAGGGCCACAAGCCCTTTGATATCGATCAGCCCTGGTTCACCGAAATGCTCGATGGCATCGGCCAACCCAAAGGGCAACGCGTCGAAGCCCACTGAGTTTCCCAAGGTGAGACCGGCGTCCCGCCAGCGCCTCGCCTGTCGACACCTGTCCGTAAGGACTGAAGTCCCTGAGTTCACTTGTGTGATAGAGGGACTGAAGTCCCTCCCACTTTCCCCATAGACTCTCTCCGTAATACGTCAATCACTCGTAGTCGGAATCGCTGGTTACCAGAAGTCCGTCTTCCATCCGGAGGAAGTATTTCACGGAGGCCTTCTCGTCTTCCGAAAGAGATCCATCCTCCAATAGGCGGTCCACCGCCGCTTCGAAACTCACATCTTCTTCCTCGAACGCCGGCGCGCCCTCGGCCCGCGAATCGTTGTATCTCGCCGCCAGATCGGCGGCT
Organism: Verrucomicrobiales bacterium; assembly: GCA_028281705.1. Lineage (GTDB taxonomy): Bacteria > Verrucomicrobiota > Verrucomicrobiia > Verrucomicrobiales > DEV007 > JAACDM01. The sequence goes on along the minus strand of JANQJH010000441.1, from coordinate 26,169 downwards.
TCCCGCAAGTACTTGGCCTTCAATGCCGCGTTGCTCTCAGCAGACCCCTCCGGCAATCGCTCCAACAATGCGGGAGGGACCTGGTCGGCACTGACGGCAGGTGCTTCCTCCTGATGATACGTCAGCTCCCCGTCGGCAAACGTCAGAAACCGTTCCATCACCAGTCGCTCCTTCTTGGCGTATGGCCGCGAACGGAAAACCCGCTCGTTCCACTCGGGAAGCGACCCCTCAAGACCCCGGCTCAGGGCGAGAAGCGCCCCATCGACGTTCTCGATCTCACCCACGTCGGCCCCCGCCTCTCTGGCCGTATGAAAAAGCGCGGCCGCATGCTCGGCCTCCCTCCTCAAGGACTCCTCCGGCGCCGGTGCCACCTCAGCACCGAGGGGATCGCCGATCATCTCCACCAATCCGCGAAACAAGATCGTCTTCGCCTCGCCGAATTGCCACTGAATCCTGGCATTCTCCTCATCCGCAGAGGCGGAAATGGAGGCCACGGCCGAATCGATGAGCGACTGCTGATCCTCCGGGGTCAGTTCGAGAAGCGCCCGGCTGATGGAGCTTCCGAACCGCTTGGCATAGGGACGGGCCAAACCGGCCTCCGAATAGGAGACATGCAAGGCCAGGCGCATTTCATCGAAATCCAAGACGGCAACCTTGGTCTTCAGATCCGATCCCGGATCCGATAGAAAGAACGGTAGACTCCCTCGATCAGCGCGCAAGCCATCGTAATAGGAGATCAATTTGCCATCTGCATGCAAGAGGTGGCCTCTCACCTCCTTGGGCAACGGCGGCGTCTCCACGGGCTCACGGTCGGCAGGTAACCGGCCGGGCTGAGTGACGATGATGAGTTCGGGATCCACCAACCTGGCTACCAGGGTACCTTGCAACGTCTCAAACTCCAGATCTCCAGCAGCCTCCGCCTCTTGAATGCGGGCGTCGTCAACAGCCTCCTGCAGCACAATTCCCAGGGCGAACTCGTCAGCCGACATCCCCATCGCCACCACATGCTTGATGTCGTTCAGATCCATCTTCAAGTAGCGGAAACACCATGCCTTCAATCGCGGCAAGGCCTCCTGCAAGTCTTGGCCTTTCTCGCGAAGGGCACGCAAATCGAGGCTGACAACAGCGACAGGGCGGGTGAGTCCTCCTAGCGTTTTCGCCGTCTTGAGCATCAAATTGTTGGGCGTCTGCAAAGCCGCAGCCCGCTCCGAGGTCACGGAGGCGGGAATGATGACCACGCTCCGGGACTGTTCATTCTCGACAATCTGCCACTGGAGATAGCCAAAGGCGGATACCGCCATCCCCAGGGCTCCCACTAACATCAGTCCTACAGAACGCTTTTTCTCGGAACTTCTCTTGGCCTTGTGCCTTCCGGACGACCTCCGGCGTTTCGCATCTCCCGAGAGCGACGGCGGCAATTTGATGGGGCTGTGAGTCGCCGCCGCCTGGGAATCCGCCAGGATTTTGTCATCCCCCAGGGCGAGATCCGGCAGAATGCGATCGTCCTCGGCAATCTTCTCCGATGGAGTCGCAGCAGGCCTTTCTTCAACAACTGGCATCTCCGACGAGGCTTCCTTCTTAGATTCGGCCGGTTCCCCTTCCGACTCCTTGGGCATCTCATCGGAGGTCTCGAACGTCAGTTCAATCTGTCCGAAACGCAGGGAATCGCCATCCCGCAAGGCCGAGCGGGTGACGGGACTCCCATTAATGAAGGTGCCAAATCCTGAGCCCCCGTCCTCCACGAGATAGGAGCCATCCGCATCCTGCAAAATCGTCAAATGATGCCCGGCAATGCCCAGCCCGGCCTGCATGGGAACATTGCAAGTCGACTCCGTCCCCACACGACAGGGCGGCTGCGGGAGATTCAGGGTGTGACCCGATACAGAGATCAGTTTAGGCATCAGAATGTAGAATTTTAATATATTTGTAATAATTTTGATAAAATTCAAACTGAAATCCCCGAAATCAGCACCCCGCACGGTCGAGGGAGAATCTCGTCCAGTGGAACTCAGGACCCGTTTTGTCGTACCTTTTGCCCGGTTTCTCCGTTGAAACCCGCGCATGAATCACGACAACAACCCCACGCCTCGCCTCCCATGAAACAAAGGATCCTCCTCCATCTCACCTGCCCCTGTCGCACTTGGCAGCACGTCCAATTTCACCTCGCAGGGATTCTGCGGGAGTTCTACTGGCCACGACAGGCCCAGCCGGCGCCAGTGCCTATCCGCACCAGCAGCCCCTCGCCCACCTCAAGAACCCTCTAGATCGTCTGTTCCCTCCGCGACGTCGTCCTCCTCACCCTCATCCGCGTCCTTGGGGGCAAAGAGATCCTCCCAAACATGCAACTGGTAGCCTTCGCCGAGGCCGCCGATCCGGCCGAGAAAAGCCTCACACTGTCGATGCCACTTCTCCAGGTCCGGCGGCCCGAAAGGTCGATCCCTGCTCTGGGGGAACACCACATAGGTCACCGTGAGTTCGCTCACAGGACGGTTGTAAGGACTCGCCCGGTCGCTGATTTGCTTCGCGATACGGAGCGAAGCCTCGCCCGTCTTGTAGGTCGGGCCGGCATCACCGAGAATCGCCGGATAAACATTGCCCTCATGAATGACGACACAGTAGTCGCCCATCGTCGGAGCGAACTTTGACCGGCTCTGCTCCCCCAAGAAAGAGGTGGGTATCACGACAAACGGATCTTTGCGCGCAATGAGAAAGCTCCGCCCCTTGAGATCGGCGATCTCCCGTGTGAGCTTGTTCACCGCACTGCGATCGCCCTTTTCCTTGGCCTCCTTCAACTTCTCTTCCCATCGAGCTAACAAGGGATTGGGCTGTTTCGTCCGCTTGCTCCAGCCATAACTGGTAAATGGTTGATAATACGGAGACTTGGCGATGTACTCATCGTACTCCGGCATGCGATCACCGTCGCTCCCGTCCGAGACCACATCCATCTCCCCTTGAATCAAGAGCACGCGCTGAGCCGTCTCGGGATGTTGCAGTTCCAGCACCGTCTCACAATCAAAGAAATTGTGACGCGAGGGAATCCGCCGCAGCCGCGTGAGATATCTCTGCACTCGCTCCGTCTTGAGTTTGTAGACATGATGATAGAAGTTCGAAACTTTGGCCGTCGCCATCATCGATTCCAAACCCGGGAGGATCTTGGGCAATTCCCGGTTCAGGCTTGCCAGCTCTGTCAGAGTCGTGTTGGGTTTCGGTACCGTTAGTTTCAGCTTGTACTCCACCTCATAGGCCCCTTTCTTCTTTCGCTCCTTGGCCGCGCGTTCGCCCTCACTCTTTTCCAAAGACGTGCGCACCCGGATCCCGTTGTAGAGATCCACCAGATCATCCGGAGTCTCCGAATAGGCGACGGAGCGCGAAGGGAGAGGCGGCTTCACTTCCACGATTTTCTCCACCTCCACTTCCACAACCTTCTCCACTTCCACAATCTTCTCCACCTCCACGGGAACCTCGACATATTCCACGCGGCGGCACGAGGCGATGACAATGACTCCTAGAACGAGGGAAAGGAGACGAGGCCAGCGGCGCGGATGAATACGAATCGATTTGGTAATCGGCAGCCCTAGGTACATGAAGGCGACGATAAGACGCCAGGGACGCCTTTCAAGTCTGCGCATCCGGCAATTCCCTTGACCGCTAGCAAAACGCGGGTTTCCACTGAGACACTCATGAAAGCTCTCAATCTCGCCGCCTACAACCAATTCGAGTACATCGACGCTCCAACACCGGAGCTCTCCCATGACGATGTCCTCATCGAGATCAAGGCCTGTGGCATCTGTGGCAGCGACATTCACGGCATGGACGGCAGCAGCGGACGCCGGCAACCCCCGATCATCATGGGACACGAGGCCTCGGGAGTGATCTGTGAAGTCGGTCCCGGGGTCGGTGACTGGAAGAGCGGTGATCGGGTCACCTTTGATTCCACCGTCTACTGCGGTGACTGCGCCTACTGTCGTCGCGGCGATGTGAATCTGTGTGAGGAACGGCGCGTTCTCGGGGTTTCCTGTGACGACTACCGGCAACACGGCGCCTTCGCCGAGTATCTGCGGGTCCCCGCGCGCATCCTCTACAAGCTGCCCGATTCTCTGAGCTTTGAGCAGGCCGCCTTTGCCGAGCCCATCTCCATTGCCCTCCATGCCGTCAGGCTCGTGCCCGTCAAGACGGGCGACATCGCCGTCGTTGTCGGCGCCGGGCTCATCGGCTTGCTCGTCGTTCAGGCCCTGCGCATCGCGGGCGCGGAAAAAGTCATCGCCGTGGACCTGGATGAAAAACGCCTCGCTCTGGCAACGGAACTGGGCGCCGCCCTCTCATTGAACGCGAGGGATCCCGACGTCCTGGATCGAATCCGCCAAGATACCGGCGGCGAGGGGGCCGATATCGCAATGGAAGTCGTCGGCATGACACCCACCCTGGATCTCGCCATCCAGTGCCTGCGCAAAGGCGGCTCAGCCGGATTGGTCGGCAATCTCTCCGCCAAGACCGACTTTCCCATGCAGGCTGTCGTGACCCGGGAGATCTCCCTCTACGGCTCTTGCGGTTCCGCAGGAGAATACGCCGACGCTCTCGAACACATCGCTAGTGGCGCCATCCAGATCGAACCGCTGATCAGCGCCACCGCCCCATTGAAAAACGGCGCCGACTGGTTCCATCGCCTTCATGTGAACGAGGAAGGCTTGCTCAAGGTCATCCTCCAGCCATAGAAAAACGATTCAGTTCGTTCCTATCTCGTCGACTGCCCTCTTTCGAACCGTTACGATTTCGTTGCATGAAATCTTTTTAGACAGTGAGCCCTCTCTGCCACGGTCCTCGGGTGCCGACAATCCTGGTAATAGACGACGAAGAGGATATCCTCGACTTGCTGACCTTTAATTTAGAGCGAGCCGAGCACCGCGTTTTGCGGGCCAGCGACGGCAATTCCGGAGTCCAAATCGCCCGGGACCAGATCCCCGATCTCGTGGTCCTGGACTTGATGCTTCCGGGACGGGACGGATATCAAGTTTTTGAAGCGCTCAAGAGCGACTCCCGGACGAAGCACATTCCCGTCCTCATGCTCACCGCCAAGGCAGAAGTGACCGACCGCATCGTGGGTTTGAAACTTGGGGCCGACGACTATGTGACCAAACCGTTCAGTCCCCGCGAACTCGTGCTCCGCGTGCAAGCCCTCCTCCGCCGGGTGAAGAAATCACCTGCCGGCACCAAACTCAAAGCCGGGCCCTTCTATTTGGATAAATCAAGCTTCAAGTGCTATCTCGACCAAGAAGAGATGGAACTCACCACGACCGAGTTCAAACTCTTGGCCCTCCTGCTCGAAAGCGAGGGCGAAACCGTCCCACGGTCGACTCTGTTGCGGGACGTCTGGGGCTATACCGATCTTGTCCACACCCGCACGCTCGACACCCATATCAAACGATTGCGAGAAAAGCTTGGCGACTTCGCCACCCACGTTCAGACCGTGCGCGGAGCGGGCTACCGGCTACGCATGGAGGAACCCTAACCAATCATGGCATTCCCATTCGCCCAGAACAACGAAGTCCTCGAGATCATTCTCGATGGGCTGGCGGATGGCATTCTCGTCGTTGACGGCTCCATGCGCATTGTCTTTGCCAATAAGGTCGTCAGCCGCCTATTCAATCTCAAACGCGACGCCGTCGGCCGTGATGTCGTTGAAGTGGTCATCGATCACCGGATCTGCGAAGTCATCAGACGATGCTCGGAATCCGGAGAAGCCATTCAACAAGAATTCCACATCACGATCAATCGCCGTGACAACAATCGGCAAAGTGTCCTCAGTGTGGACGCCGAGCCGGTTGCCGGCGACCTCAAGGAACGCTATGTCCGTGTCATTTTGAGAGATGTGACGCACCGCGTGGAGACCGAACAAGTACGGCGCGATTTCGTGGCCAATGCCTCCCACGAATTGCGCACCCCCCTTTCCATTATCAACGGTTATATCGAGAATCTCAGCGACGGGGCCTTGGAAAACAAAGAACTCGCCCAACGCTTTCTCGGCATCATGAAAAAGCACGGGGACCGGATCGCGCGCATCGTGGAAGACATGCTCACGATCTCGAAGTTTGAATCCGCCAACCAAGACCCCACCCGTGCGGGCATTTTTGATCTTCAGAGCTGCGTCACGGATGTCATCGAACGCCTGCAACCGCTCATTGAAGAAAAGTCCGCCACGGTCTCCATGATCCCGGCGGGCCCCGAGGCCCCCATAGCGGGAGATCGCTTCTACTGGGACCAGATCTTCTTCAATCTCATCGAGAACGCCCTCAAACAGAATCTCTGCAGTGGACTCAACATCCGGGTCACCTTGGTCGACCAAGGATCTCGTTATGAAATCTCCATCGCCGATGACGGGGTGGGCATCCCCTCAACCGATCTACCATTCATCTTCAAGCGCTTCTATCGGGTGGAGAAACATCACTCGAAAGAAATCAAGGGCACGGGACTTGGACTCTCCATCGTCAAGCGGGCCGTGGAAGCTCACGGCGGTGAAGTGACCGCCCGGAGTGAACCGGGTAAGGAAACGGCCTTCGTCATCAGCGTTCCCAAGGGTGACCTCACCCAAGACGCCGATACCGACGCCAACGACGCCGATGGTGAAACCAATCAGCCGGCGGAATTCTCTACTGTTTGATCAGCCACCCCATGCCGACATAGTCGGTGATCTCCACCTGGTCGTTGCTTGGATTGGTCGATTGATCGGGAAATCGCACGCGCAAGGTCGCCATTTTCTCACCGCGCCCCTCGGTGAACGGAAGTTCAGAGGCCATCGATCGAAACGCTTCCGATGATTTGTCGACATAGCCCCAAAGCTGATTCTCCCGGTTGTGATCAAACATCTTGAACGAGCGATAGCGCGTCTCATCCCCGAAATCAAAGTTGTAGTAGACTTCATCCAGCACGTAGCAACGCACCAGAACCGGCTCCTTGGGTTTCCGCAGCCGCAGCTCGTTGAATCTCATTTCGGAATACCCCACCCAGCTTTCCCAATCAATGAGCCAATCGTTGGTCACTTTGCCATCGGGAACGGCAAAATACATCTCCCGGGTGGCGTAATCTTCCAGTGTGACCGGGACCACGAAGAAGTCTTTCTCCGCCGTGAGATAACAGTCTCCCAATTCCTTGATCTTCATGGGCTCGATACTTCCCGAGAGATAATGCCGTCTCATGGCGAGGCCCACCTTGCCAGCCCGCAGCACATACTGCAGGGCCTCTTCATTCGACGTCGATCTCAGGAAAGCCTCGATCACCGGCTTCACCTCTTCTAGCATTTCCCCTTTGGACCACTGGTCCGCGGGATCCCGTTCCAAGGGCGGCGCTTCCCGCACTTCACCCACCGGCTCAAGCCAGCCTAGCTGGGCCAGAATGAATTGGTAACCGGCGACAACCACAAAGAGCCCCAGCAGGCCCGCGGCAGTCCAGAGCATGATCCGGCGGCGACGCTGATAGGGATATTCAATCGGCTCCTCCTCCTCATCCATCTCCTCATCCGATTCCCAATCGGGATCGTCCACCCGGCTGGGATTGTGTCGTCGCCACTGACTCCCCTCGGTGATCTTTCGATCATCAAAATCTTGAACGGGACTAACACTCTCAGGAATCCGTTCTTTCGGCAGCTCCGTTCGCAGATCGTCGACGTAGCGCGGAGCGCCCGGCCGCCCGCGCGGCGCCGGCACGTCCGCCTTGGGTGCGCGCCGCAAACGACGACGCTCGCCCGTGCTGCGGACCTCAACCTTATCCATCTCCACATCCTCCACATCCTCCATCCCGGCGCTCGCCTTCGATTTCGAATCGTCCTGTTCCGTCTCGGGAGGAGTCCCTGCCCCCTCGTCCGGATGACTCTTCTTCGAGGTCTCAGCTGACTTCTTCTCCTTCGCCGCAGACTTTCTCTCGGCCTGCATTTTGGCTAACTTCGCCGCCCGTTCTTCGAGTTTGGCGGCCCGTTCCTCCAGGCGTGCGGCCCGCCGCTCGATCCCGCTTCGAGGCGCGGACTTCCCCTTGGGCGCCTCGGCCGTAGCCTCTGAAGGCGCTTCCTCAGCCACGGACGCCTCCTCGTCCTCATCAATGACGAGTTCCTCATCTTCAATGACCAGTTCCTCCTTGGCCGCCCGTTCCTGAGCCCGCCTCCGCGCCGCCTCGAGATCGATCGGCATGCCGCCACCGGCTGCCAGATCACTGAACTGCACCCGCTCCTGGTGCCGTCGCGATGGCAAGGAAGCCGCCGGTGTCATCCGCCGCGGCGACCGGCTCTTGCGATCATGGGTTCCGGAAATTTTCACCTGCATGTCGCATTCCGGACAGCTGATGAACGACGCCTCCTCCTCCCGCTCAGCCTCGAATCGCTCGCCGCACGCGGGACACTTGATGACAATGAATTTGGAGTGGGCCATATGCCTGCCGGACTGTGGCAACTCCCCGATACGGAATCAAGACCCCATTCCCCACTCGAGGTAATTCGCCGGTCCAACATCGCGATACCGGCATCTCGCCGGGCGTCGCGCGAGTCCAAAATCCTGAGACCGGGCGTCCCGCCGGTCCAGCGGCGTTCCACCCGTCAGCGCTTGACCATTGTTCTTGCGATCTCAGAGGTCTGGGGCTATCGCGGCTTTCCATTCTTTCCGGTCTGGTCTAGTCCCAGTCCAGGCCCGGCCACCTCTTCCTCTTTTTTCCCGATGACTATCCAACGCGCTCTCTTCTCCGTCTCTGACAAATCAGGTCTCGTGCCCTTCGCCGAAAAGCTCCACCAGCGCGGCGTCGAACTGCTCTCCACGGGCGGCACGGCAAGAGCGCTACGCGAAGCCCGGCTCCCCGTGACCGATGTCTCCGACTACACCGGGGCTCCCGAATTGTTCGAGGGCCGCGTCAAAACCCTGCATCCCAAAGTCCACGGCGGGCTGCTCTTTCGTCGCGACGAACACAGCGCTCAGGCGAGCGAACACGACATCCCGCCCATAGACCTCCTGGTGGTCAATCTCTACCCCTTCGAAGCCACCGTCGAACGCGACGACGTCACCTTGGAAGAGGCCATCGAACAGATCGACATCGGCGGCCCCGCACTCCTCCGGGGCGCCTCCAAGAACTATCAGGACGTCACCGTGATCACCGATCCCGCAGACTACGATCGGGTCCTCGATGAAATCGAAACCCATGAGGGAAATACCTCCCTTGCATTGCGGGAAGCCCTCGCCATCAAAGTCTATCAGCGTACCGCGGCCTACGACCAAGCGATCAGCAACTGGCTCGTGACTCGTTCTAACAAGAGCTTCACCAAGAGCCTCCCCCACGCTCAGGACTTGCGTTACGGCGACAATCCTCATCAGAAGGCGACGCTCTACGGCAATTTCAGCGACTACTTCACCAAACTGCAGGGCAAGGATCTCTCCTACACCAACGTGCTCGACATCGAGTCTGCCTCGGCCCTCATCTCCGAGTTCGACAAACCGACCCTCGCCATTCTCAAACACACCAACCCCTGCGGCATCGGATCCGCCGAGGATCTCGTCAGCGCCTGGGAGAAGGCCTTCGCCACCGATCAACAGGCCCCCTTCGGCGGCGTCATTGTCATGAACCGGCCCATGACGGGCGCCCTGGCCAAGATCGTGGGCAAGATCTTCACCGACGTCATCATCGCCCCCTCTTATGAGGAGGAAGCCATGGCCGTCTTCAGCAAGAAGAAAAATCTCCGTCTCATGACCATGGCCGACCGCGCCCGGGAATGCCTCGACGATCCCGTCATCCGCTCCGCCCCGGGAGGCCTCATGGTGATGGACAACGACGCCCGCGCCCTCGGTCTCGAGGACTTGGAAGCCAACATCAAGACCACACGCCAACCCACCGAAGCGGAACTCGAAGCCATGCGCTTCGGCTGGAAAGTCGTCAAGCACGTCAAGTCCAACGCCATTGTCTTCACCGGTTCAGACCGCACCCTGGGAATCGGCGCCGGCCAGATGTCCCGCGTGGACTCCTGTCGTATCGCCGTGTGGAAAGCCCAGGAAGCCGGCCTCTCCCTTGACGGTAGCATCGTTGCCAGTGACGCCCTCTTCCCCTTCGCCGACGGCCTCCTCGCTGCCGCCGATGCCGGAGCCAAAGCTGCCATTCAACCGGGGGGCTCCATCCGGGACGACGAAGTCATTGCCGCCGCCAACGACCGCGAGATGGCCATGGTCTTCACCGGACACCGCCATTTCCGTCACTAACAAAGATATCCCAGTGATGAGGACACGCCTTTCCGCCCAAACGCCCCTCGTAAGATCGGGGTGCGAACGCGCAGCGGAATTCGCCATTCCGAGCAGCCACTTGTCAGTCCTTGTCCAATTTGGAATGCGTGTAAAAATGGAGACCGCGGGCCTCCGAATCAATGATGACGAGCCTTTCCTGATTGTCTCGGTGAGGAAGTAGAGAATGCTGTAGATCCCTACCGGAATCCGGGCCGGACCACCACTGGGGAAGTCGACCTGCATCCCCAGCAAGTGGAACCATGGGGTAACCATCGACGATCTTGTATTGAGCACGAATCGCCTCAAGCCAAGATGCAAACGAACCCTCATGCAGAACCAAACTCAAATATTCACGTTGATCAAGATCTCGTGTCACCTCCGTGGCATAGCTTGATCTCGCACGAGACGGCAGAGACTTGTCTCCAATCATTTCTTTTGCCCTGTCAATGGTCTGTTCGTCAGGGAATCCCAAAGGAGCAAAATGAGTGAAGTGAATGTCCATCGCTCCCAAAAACCTCATCTCGTATGGCGTCGGCCTAGCATCCTCGTCCAGTCCCTGGCAAAGCAGGTTCACGTGCATTTTCCAATTCGCAATCCGCTCGAATGCGATCTCCACGACAGCCAGCGGAATCTTGGCCGCATCCTCACCGTCTATCTGAAGGCGGTGAACCGAAAACCCAGGATCACCAATGCGAAAAGTCGCACCGCCAAGCTCCTCGATATCCTCGGCATCGGCAACGGGAAGCATCATTCGGGTCACATCCAGCTCACCTGATCCAACCGCAACCCCATCGAGGAAAAACGGTGCGAGGTCTGCCCAAATGTGACAACCAAACTTCCCGTCCGAGTTTACGTCTCCAAATTCAACGACCGCATCACCTCCCTCGTGCGGCACCATCAGAATCTCATTACCGTGTTGAGAACGGGTGCGTTCCGATCGATCCGTATCAGAGGTCTCACTGCACGAGACGAATCCGGCAGCGAGAAGACAAAGCGCTCCAATCTTCAATAGACGAACGTTGTCTACTTCGTCGTGTCGCACAACGCGATCAAAACATGCATGTCTCTGTTCTCCAATTATTTCTTTCCATACTCGTCCAAAAGCATGAATCCCTGAACGCTGTCATCTTTCACGATCAAATTCGTCTTTGGTGTCGAAACTCTGTAAGTTCCCACCTCCGATGATTGGATCACGACCTTTCGATCCCATCGAAGCTTAAAATCTGTTTGTAGATCCTTTCGAAAATCAACCCAACGAGAAGTGGTATCAAGATATCCCTTGCTTTCCAAGAACTCGACTAGACGCCCCCGCGCCCGCATATCAATTCCAGGATCGACTACCATTGGATAATCTCCCCAATACGGCATGGTGAACCACATGATAAGCACGCCCACTCCGAAAATGCCCCAGTAGTAAGTTCTAGATCCCTTCTTCATTGCTCTGCGTTAGCGATCCTCTGTGTTCCCAACCAGACCGCCTTTCTTTCATTACTGCCAGCATTCTTTTAGAGCGGTCTTCGCTATGATTCAAGCCACTTGAGCCAATAGGCCAAACTCATCCCGAAGTTCTCAGTGCCAGCCTATGGGGAGCACAACTCAGATGACCTTCGCATTCAGATCTATCTGAAACTTGATGCCCATCCTCTTTCTACCACTGCTGATCAATCTGCGAACATCTGTCCAATCTGTGGTTCACCCAAGAGGCAGGGAGAGTCCGGGATTCGCGAAGGGGGGAAACCGCAGATGAGCGCGGATGTTCGCAGATGACGACGTGGCGTTCCCTTCATGCCTGGATGGGATCTCCGGAAAAGAAGATCAAGCCTTCCGCGGCTGCTAAGAGATGAATCGCGACCGAAAACTTATCAAATAATTGGGCTGCCTTCATGATCTCTTAACAAGGTTTGTGGTCTCCATTAGCATGACCGTTCCATACCCCGTCGATGTCAATCCGACCCTCGAACGTGGTGAGACATCGCTGTTGCTCGACGACGTCACCGAGGTCGACGACGTTGAAATTCTCATAAACAAGGACAAAGACCTTCTCATCGTAACGAGCGATCAAGGCGTCTCTGTTAGTCCGATTATCCGTGAAGCGGCGCGGCTGGCTCACGGGATCGCTCAAAAGACCGAACTTCCTCGCCCAGATCTGTTCCTATGGGAGGACGCTGCATGAGAATTCACCCAAGAGAAAATTGGACTCGAGATCGATGGGAAAACTTGGATTGGCGCAAGCCAGATCGCCAACTCGCTCTGGAGTCCGGGAAGAGCGTGACGTGGATCGCACATCGACGACGCCAACTCCGCAAGCCAAGAGCCACGCTCGAGTTTCGGATAGGGCGTGACACCCCCACTGGACTGACCGGCGATTCGAATCCAGATGAGGCGCCGCAGCGCCAGCACACAATGATCCGCACCGTTCGGAAGAGCTGGCGACTGGTTTCCCCTGACGGAATGGTCATCGAAGGGTCCAATCTGAGAAGTTGGTTCGAAAGCACGAGAATCTATTTCCGGAAGGCTCCGCCACCTGGACAATCAGTCCTTGCGGGCAGATGAACTGCCAGGCTGAGCGTGGACTCTACCATTCCGCGACGTGCGGCGTAAGCTGGAACGGTTGGACGGTACAAAGATTGGATGCTCAAGTGGAGGACCAGATTGAGCGAGTGCTCAGAATTGCCGCGTATGTCGCCAGAGCTCGCAGTATTTCAGTCGAAGACCTTCTAAGCCGAAAACGCACTGCTTCCGTGTCTCAGGCGCATGCGGAAGCGATGCAAGCAGCCCATCACGAGGGGTTTGATCACGCCGTCATCGGGAGCGCATTCAAGCGGTCACAGGGCGCGGTCTCTCACGCGATCAACAAGATCCATGTCAGGTCGTCGCCGTAGCGTGAGAATCGCCGGGCCTCGGATGCATCTATCTGCATGGCTTCGATCTCCAGGCGCCCAGCTTCTCTGTCGGCGGCGCGGATACCGGTTCCCCGAAGCACCATAGGAGGCAGAGTGAGTGGGTGGCGAAAACGCGCCCAGGAAAACGATCTCGCGGGATCAGGTCCGTTCCAAGGCGCCTCTTGCAAAGGCGATAGCGCTAAAAAATTTCACCGATTCGATTCCACATAAGATTCTCATCTTCAATGAGTTCGGCCGTTCCTCAACCCGGCATCTGGGCGACCTTCCCATAAATTCGAGGAATATTATCCGTCCCCGTGCGTAATTCTTGCGTATTCCGAATCGACTTGAAGAGCGGGGCCCGGCTGACCTCATGCAGTTGGGCTCCGCGACTTCTTCTGCCAGCCGAGCGGGATACGTCCCGCAGTGAGTACCGGCCCCTTGAATCCCAGGCAAAGAAATCAAGGGGCCGGGTCGATGATAATACCTACCCTATAGAGTAGCACGTCTAAAAACTTAGTCAATTCGCAATCCTAAGAAAACACGCTGCTAGGCCACACACTCTGGGCTTCACAGTCCCGGCGACTGCCCGCACGCACCGCGATGCGTGATCCGTCTCCGCTATCCCAACTCACTCCCGGGACGCCGGGGCCGGCCAGCAGACGGCAGCCAAGCCCTGCTTACTGGCGTTGCCCTCAGCCTGTCACTGTTGACCCTTCATGCGCCGAAACTCCATGTATCCGCCGTTGCGGTCATAAAGTTCAAGACCAAGGTAATACCACCCCTCGCCAGCCATCTTGTTGGCAACCTTCTCCATCGCACTAGACCCTTGGCGGCTTACAAACCGGAAAGTGTACTCCCACTGCGAGGCCTGAACGGCTTCGTCTCCATTCGCCGCTTGCTGCTGCTGCGATTGGGCGTTGAAAATGATGGCCAATAGCAACGTGCAAGCGGCGATCGCTATCAGAACGGTTGAAGGAGAATTCTCAGGTTTCATGGTACTCCTCAGACGTCCGTGAAAAAAGATCATTCAATTCACGTCTGTGCCTGCAGATCACCACCCCGGAACGGTGCCGCCACGCTCTGCGCTCTCATAGAGCCCACGTATATCCTCCACTGCCGGAAACCTGAAGTTCCTCGCCTGCCTCGATGGCAACCGAGACGCCCCCAAATGACATCTCAGGAAGATTAAACGAAACGGCAATCCCACCTCCGAGAGCCGCGTCCACTTCAACAATAATGGCGACGAACGGACCGGATTGCTTCTTAGGTTTCTGCGGCGACATCCCGACCACAATCCCAACATCACCACCTTCTTCTGCGCCCAAGGTGATCCCGGCCGAGGCGTACGGCTTGGCATCCAAGACATCGGGCACGCCCACCGCATACCCCACCGAACCATCAACTCCCGCGATGAGATCAGCCTGGCCCCCGATCTCAAACGTAAGCGTCAGAAGGTCTGCTGAAGAGAGTCTCTTGATCTCACTCATCACACCGCTTGCCTCTCCCAGCGCGGCCTTGATAGCCTGTTGAGCCTTTGCAGAATCTCCGTCTTTGGCGCTCTTTACAAGAACTCCCGCAAGTCCGGTGAACGAATCCGCCTCATCGACAAATTGACGGATGAGACTTTCGTATGGCTTCGCGTGCTCTTCCGCGTCATTCTTCTTGCTCGCATAGAGCGCTGAATCAACCACTTGCCCAAACAGATTCTGCGCCACGGCGAGGTCGGGCGCCGCCACCGACGACAACGTCTCGAAGACGATATCAGCAGGACTCGATTGGCCGATCACAGATTCTGTGATGGCTCCCACAGGATTCAGAGCGGTACTCACGGTATCACCCACCTTCTTGACCACATGCAGGAATTCATCCCATCCACTCATTATCTTCCTCCTTGAAATGACATGTTAACGGATTATGTGCGCTCAGCTCTAACGTGACGATCAAATTGCTTCACCTCGGGAGCGAGATCGACGCCAGCCTGCCGGTAGCGTAATCGGTGACTCTGAAGAAAGCAAACACATAAAGATTAACCTGAACTCAAGGGATTTGCGCCTGAGAGCGTTCTTCTGGGACTTCAAGGCAGCTCTGGCAGCTGTCATTCGCAACTCGCCGGCATACCAAGCTCACCGTATCTCCCATCGCCCCCCAGTCCGCAAAGATACCATCCACGGAGCCACAATTCCGGTGAAGTCCCCACCATCCTGAAGGAAGATTCCTGCTCTTTTTCGCCCGCCCACTCTCTACAGGTGCACGATTCTTCAAAATTCCAAGAATCGTGCACCCTTAGAGCACCGGCAACCGACTCAACAAGGCCCCGCCGTTAGCACTCCCTAACCTATGGGACTGTAGAGATCTGAGGCAGGCTATTGCTAATATGCGTAACGTTCGTTCGGGTGACAGTGCTACCACCATCAACATCCCAGATCGCGCCACCTCCATCGTCTGCCACATTGGATACGAATTCAGTATCTTCGATCGATCTGTCTGATTCGAATGTAGCCAGGCCTCCCCCTCTTCCATCAGTACATTCATTGCCCTCGAAGCAGCAATCCACGATTTCCAGATCACACTCCGAACAGCCAATTCCACCTGCATCAATGCTCGAAACATTGTCCTCAATAGCGCAATCCGTTAATGTTAGCGTGCCGTTACTTTGAGTGAAAATACCGCCGCCGGCTCCGTTCGTAGCTTCACAATCTTCAACGTATGATTCATCAAGAGTCACATCCCCCCCAGTATTAAAGATCCGCCACCTGAAGCACTAGAACAATCAAAATAAACGTGCCGTTTTCCAATGTCCCAGTATTTCTAATGGCTCCCCCCGCCAGCCGAATCTGTCTCATCAAAATGCTCAATGACGACCTCATCAAGCACGAGCGTTCCCTCGTTGAGAATTGTACCTGCAGTTGAAGTTCCACCCTCAAGATACAATTCGCATAGAGTCACCGACCCAGAAGATATAACTGTAAGCAAACAACTAGTCCCGGTTCCGGGCAGCAAATCGAAAGATTCACCCAATGCTGGGAATATTGTTCCCAACGTTTTGCTCACCGTAAGTGTCTCACTGTAGTCACCTCCTCCCGAGGTGTTTTCGAAGATCCACATTTGAGGGCGAGAAAATTGTGGCTAATAGATCCGGCCCGGCCAATCAGGTAGCGCGCCTCGCCGCTCATATGAAGGCTTGCGAGCGAATCCTTCGCTAGGCATTCGATTTCAAGCTCTTGTGGCTCGAGCCACACACCTGCCCAGTGCGAGGCTGGGCGAACTGAGATGGAATCGCTAATTTTTCCTTGTTCATCTTGCTGTTAGCGCTATATTTTGAGCTCTAAGGCGTGATGATCGATCCGGCAGGCCTTCCAAACCAGGGGTGACGTCCTTCCCTGGTGGGTCCCGGGTGATCCACGACCTGGTGAACAAACCCCAGAAAATGAAACCCAAGAAAGACCTCTCCAGGTGTGAGATTCACTGCAACCGATCTGGCCCACGGCTCGTCGCCCTGGTATTCCCCGTCGTGATAGTCGGCATGGTAACCGGTGTGCTCCACTCCGCTGAGGTGGAGATTGAGACCATTGCCCTTACGGGAATGCAAGTGCCAGGCGCGCCGGAGGGAGTGGTTTTTGGTCCGCCGGCTCACGACGGAGATCAATTTCCTGATCGATTCACGGCTCCAAGAATCGACGGTCAAGGGAGGGTGATTTTCACGGCTCGAATGACTGGCCCAGGCATCAACGTTGATCATGCCGACGCGTTATTCCTTGGCGACTCGTTTGAGAATCTGGCCATCCTTGCTCGTGCCGGCGATCAAGCGCCCGGATTGCCTGAAGGTGTCACCTATATCCGAGAATCGATTCGCGGATTCCTGCGCGTCGCAGACTATCATATCAACGACACCGGACAGTATCTATTCCGGGCTAACGTCGTCGGCCCTGATGTGACGATCGCCAATAATCGTGGACTCTGGACCGGCACTACGGCCGCTGACGTGAGTCTAATATACAGGGCGGACGACCCCGCGCCCGGATTCCCAGGTGCCAAGATGCAGGCGCCTGATCATTTGCAGATAAACCGTGCTGGCCAGTTTGCATTTTGGGCCTGGATTGAAGGTGCCGGAATCGACGAGACGAACAACTTAGTGATTTGGACCGGCCGTTCAGCGAACGACTTAAAGCCGTTTCTTCGGGAGGGTCAGACCGCTCCTGACGGACTCGAACTCGATTTCATCACCAATACTCCTGAAGGTGGGATGGACTTTTTCCTGAATGACAACGGCCAGTTTCTGGTGGTGACTGTGCTGACTGAGAGTGGTTACATGCCGCGGTCCCAGCCAGCACTCATCGCTTATCTAACCGGTAAGTCATACGCGGATCTCAAGGTCGCAGCGGTGCAGGGTGAGCCGGCGCCGGCCCTGCCGGAATTTACGATTCGAGGCGCGTGTCCCAGTTGTAGCCAGGGATTCAATAATGATGGCCGGATCGCAACGAAATACGGGATCAGAGGTCCATCTGGCACAGAAACGGCGATTTGGACGGGCACGGACAAGTCTGACCGGAAATTGATTGTCCGCACTGGGGAGGACGCTCCTGACACGGAACCTGGTACCACATTTTCGGGTTCGCCTACCTTGATCGTCGGTGCAGGCCCGGATCTGCTTTTGTTCGGCTCCTTGACGGGAGAAAGCGTCGACGAGAGCAACGACTTTGGAATCTGGAAGGGAACCTCAGGTGCCGATCTCCGGCTTGTTGCTCGAAGAGGCGATACGGTGGCGGGAATTGATAGGACAATGGTACCAGCCGGGCCCATCATGAATTCTGTGGGGCAGATTGTCTTTGGTGGGAGGCACGGCTTGTACTTTTACGATGCAAATCTTGGTGTGCGCTACATCATTGGGCCAGGAGACACGCTGGAGGTCGCTCCGGGGGACTTCAGGACCATTCGATCGACCGGCGTTGGAGAAATTTCATGGGAGTGGTACGCCGGGGAATTATCGGGCCCCGAAAACGGGGTCAGTGGTTCCTTTAACGATCAAGGTCAGCTGGCATTTCGTGCTCGATTTGACGATGGTTCGGACGGGATATTTGTGGCGCGTCTGCCCAAACCCACCACTGTGTTGCAGGTCGCGGACACCCTTTCCGGTCCCTGGACGGTAATTGATGAAGCGGTCAGTCCGCATACCGTGACGCTTAGCGGGAACAAGTTCTATCGAGTGAGCGGAAGTGAAACACTTCTGTCCATCAAGCGAGATGGATTGAAAGCCGAGATCAGCTGGAGTCCCTAGGAAGTATCAAATGACTCCGTGCGTGCATCGTCATCCCAGTGCGTTCGCGCCCTCGCGCCGGGAATGGCCCCTGCGGTGACATTCTGCTAAGAAAGCTGGTGTTCGTATGTCATATTAGATGATGGAGGCAATAAAAACGGCTCTCCGTCAGATGTGCTGGACGATTTCCTGACAACCCATCCCCTTCCCGCCTGAACGCCAGTTCAAGGCCGTCCAGGATCTCAGGGGGCACCATGGAGAAGCTGGCGGTAGCGACGACGCAGGCGGCAGGATCTCAGGGGATGACGATCGCGTGCTTAAGTGAGGGCCAGTTGAAGGTGGTGCTGGTGATGGATGGCGTGGAGAGGTTGAGGGAGGCGGATGGGAGGGCTGTGGAGCTGGATGAGGGTGGAGAGTTGCCTGGCTGAATTGGGGGTAGATCTAGCCGTTCGTTACCACGCAGCAGACCGGCGTCGAACGCACAAAAATAAGCATGTCGTGAGGGCCAGCAGAGCACTCGAAGACGGCTCAGGCACCCACAACCTATAGCTAATCAAGTCCTCGCCCTGGATTGTCACCAGCTTTGAATAGGCCAGGAAGGTCAGGATCTGATCAACAATTTCCTCTATCACATCGCCATGACGGGTGAAGCGCTCAAGGGCAGTTACTTGACCAAGCTCATCGACCAAGCAATTGAAGGCAGCTCTGAGCTAACCTGCCAAGACGTGCAGGAACTCCTTCCCGCTGAACTTCTGCGGGTGGCACGCAAATGAAGGGATGCTTCGCGCTCCTTTCTCGGATGCCTGCGGAAGATCAGAAAACTGGAGGAAGGGGAAAGGGAGCGGGGGTCGTATCTGAAGTGGTTGATTAGGAGGATGATTGAGGATGCGAAGGAGGAGGGAAGGAGAGCGCCGGAGGAGATCGAGCGGGGGATTTCGGGGGAATTGGCGTGATCGAATGGGGAATCCGCAACAACAGCTCCCCATGCGCGAGGTGATTGGATCGTCACGATCGAACCGGGTGGAGGATTCGCGCCTGGACGAGATCAAGGAGGCGGCTGCGGACGATGACTGCTCGGTTTCGAACTTTATCGTGGCGACGGTGCGGAAGGAGCTGAAGCGAAGGAAGCGGTAACCAGTTCCCCCTCTCCACCAAGAATCTCAAGAATTTCTAAGAACTTCATGTGTATCATCAATGGACATCGACTGAGCGTCAGCTTTGCCTGCCTCCACCTCGAAAGCGCCCTGCGCTCATCTGGTCCAATGTCGCCAAGCTCAGGGCCAGCCGATAACAAACCCGGCGTAATTTCGTCTGCGTAATCCCTAGCCTTCTGACGGTTATCAAAGTAGCGCTTCACCGGCTTCCCGTTCAAAGAATAGGATACGATCCATGAATATCGCGGATGCTTGACAGGCTTAACCTTTGGGGTTGGTGTGCGATACCGAGGTATGATCCATCACTCATCCCATCAATGGCAGAAGTTGGTAGAAAACTGGATACTAGATAGATACACGAGACCACCTTCGCGACATGTGATTCATAAATCACTTATTATCAACGCTTTAAAACACATACTCTAGAACAACACTATGTCTCTGAAACTGGGAGTCAACATCGATCACGTGGCCACGCTGCGCCAGGCGCGGCATGCCACCATGCTGGATTCGCCCAATGCCGAACCCGTCTTGTTAGACCTGGCCCGGGAAGCCGTCGCCGGCGGGGCCGACTCCATTACCATCCATCTCCGGGCCGACCGGCGCCATATTCAGGACCGGGACGTGACGGACATTTGCCAGGCCAATCTCGCGCCGGTGAACTTCGAAATGGGGAACACCGAGGAGATCCTCCTCATCGCCCTGGCGCATCGTCCGGCCTTTGTCTGCCTCGTGCCGGAGAACCGCCAGGAGATCTCGACCGAGGGCGGCCTCGACGCCGCCGGCCTGCAGGCCGGGCTCGAGGAGACGATCAAACGTCTTCAAGGCGCTGGCATCGCCGTCAGTCTCTTCATCGATCCCGATCCCCAACAACTTGAGGCGACGAAGCAGCTCGGCGCCGAGATGGTGGAATTGCATACCGGGGCCTTCGCCAACGCCCTCGAGCCGGGACCCCGCCAGGCGGAACTCGAGCGGCTCACCGCCGGAGCCGCCCTGGGCCATCAGTTAGGCCTGCAGGTCAACGCAGGACACGGCATCAACTCCGCCAACGTCTCTGAACTCTTTCAGGTCCCCCATCTCGCGGAACTCAATATCGGACATCACCTCGTGTCCCGCGCCCTCCATGTCGGCCTGCGGCAATCCGTGGCGGAGATGCGACGTCTCATGGACGGCTACCCGGGATAGTTAAATATCTAGCCTCACCCATGCCATGAGTGCAGCCATCTACGGCATCGGGACGGACATCGTCGACGTTAGTCGCATCGAGCAGAGCCTCACGCGAAACGGCCATCGATTCCGGGATCGCATTTTCACTACGAACGAGATCGCCTACTGCGAATCCCTCGCCGAGGCCGCCAAGTTTCGCAGTTTCGCCGCCCGCTTCGCCGCCAAAGAGGCCGTTTCCAAGGCCTTCCGCTTAGGCATCGGCCCCGCCTTCGACTGGGTCGAAATCGAGATCACACGGGATGAGACCACGGGGGCGCCCTCCGTCGTCCTTCACGGCCGGGCCGCGCGGTTCGCCGAGCAAGAGGCCGTCGCCTCCGTCCATGTCAGCCTGAGTCACACCGACGATCAGGCCATCGCCTACGCCATCGTGGAACGCGTTACTTGATCTGACCGTCCCCCGAGATGAGGTATTTGTAAGAGGTGAGTTCCGGCAGCGCCATGGGACCACGGGCATGCAGCTTGTCCGTGCTGATCCCGATCTCGGCGCCAAAGCCGAACTCCTCGCCATCGCTGAAGCGGGTCGAGGTGTTCCAAAAAACCGCCGCCGAATCCACCTGATTGAGAAACCGCTCCGCCGTCCCGGCGTCCTCGGTCACCACACAGTCACTGTGGCGTGACCCGTAGGTGTTGATGTGATCAATGGCCTCATCCACGGAAATCACCGTCTTCACCGCGAGGATCAAATCCAAATACTCGGTCACCCAGTCGTCCTCCGTCGCCTCCTCCACCTTTTCACCCGAGAGGACTTCCCGCATGGCGGCGTCCCCACGCAAGGTCACTCCCTGATCCAGGAGAGCCCGGCCGGCATCGGCGTAGAAAGCATCCGCCACATCGCGATGCACCAGCAAGGTCTCCAGGGCATTGCACACACTCGGCTTCTGCGTCTTGGCATTGATGACGATCGCCTTGGCCATCTCCAGGTCGGCGGCCTTGTCCACATAGGTGTGGCAAATGCCGTCGTAATGCTTGATCACCGGCATCCGCGCCAGAGAGACGACCGTTTCAATCAGCCCCTTCCCTCCCCGGGGGATGATGAGATCGAGATACTGATCCATCTGCGCCAGGTGTTGCACCGTGGATCGATCCGTCGTGCGGATGAGCTGAATCGCCCCTTCCGGCATCCCCACCTTCCGGCCACCCGTGTCGAGCGCATCGGCGATCGCTCCATTGGAATGGATGGCCTCCTTGCCACCGCGCAGGATGGTGGCATTGCCCGACTTGAAACAGAGCACTGCGGCGTCGCTCGTCACGTTCGGGCGGGACTCGTAAATAATGCCGATGACGCCGATGGGAACCCGCTTCTTGACAATGCGCATCCCGTTGGGCCGGGTCCAGTCGTCGAGAGTCTCCCCCACGGGATCGGGCAAGTCCGCTACCTGGCGAATGCCGTCCGCGATGGCGGCGATCCGCTTGCCGTCGAGCCGAAGGCGGTCGATCATGGCCGCGGACAGGCCATTGGCTTCGGCAGCCGCCAAATCGAGGGCGTTCGCCTCCACGATCTCAGCTTCCCGGGCGAGCAGCGCATCCGCCATCGAGTGCAAGATCGCGTCCTTCTCCTCCCTGGTGAGGTTTCCCAGGGCTAGGGCGGCTTGGCGCGCGCGCGCTCCCATCTCCAAGATCTCTTGTTGCAAGGCGTCCATCGTCTCTATTCCAAGACGCGGAGAGTCCGATTGTCAAAAAATGCCTGCTCCGGGTAAATCGCACCCGGAGACACACTTGCTTCTTGGCAAGAGGCCAACCCAGCCCGTTAGTAAGAAAAAGTAGCTTCGCACAGAGGAATGGTAACCATCGCTTCGCCCATCGATCTTGAGTCAGAAATCCGGCGCCTCAAAGCCGAGCGCAACGCCATTATTCTGGCCCACAACTACCAAGTCGGCCCCATTCAGGACATCGCCGACTACGTGGGTGACTCGTTAGGGCTTTCCTACAAGGCCAAGGAAACCGAGGCCGAGGTCATCGCCTTCTGCGGCGTCCATTTCATGGCGGAGACGGCCAAGATCATCAATCCGCAGAAAACGGTCGTCCTGCCCGACAAGGACGCCGGGTGTTCTCTCGAAGAATCCTGCCCCGGCCCCGCGCTGGCCAAGTACCTCGAGGAGCACGCGGAGAAGAACTACTACGTCATCGCCTACATCAACTGCAGCGCCGCGGTCAAAGCCCTCTCCGATGTCATCTGCACCAGCGGAAACGCCGTCAAGATCGTCGAGTCCGTTCCCCAGGACCGGAACATCCTCTTCGTCCCCGACCAAAATCTCGGCGCCTGGGTCATGGAAAAGACTGGCCGAAAAATGGATCTCTGGCAGGGCGCCTGTTACGTCCACGTGGAATTCACCCGGGACAGCATCCATGGCATCAAGGAAGATCATCCCGACGCCGTCGTCGTGGCCCACCCGGAATGCACCTACGCCGTGCGGATGCTGGCCGATGAAGTTTGTTCCACGGAGAAAATGGTCCATTTCTGCCGGGACACGCCCAGCCGTGACATCATTGTCGTGACCGAGTCCGGCATGCTTCACCGTCTGCGCAAGGAAGCCCCCGGCAAGAATCTCATCGCGGGCCCAACCGACCGCTGCAGTTGCTCGGACTGTCGCTTCATGAAAATGAACACCATGGAGAAGCTCCATGACTGCCTTCTCCATCTCAAACCAGAGATCACCCTGGACGAGGAAACCCGGAAACGTGCCGAAGCTCCCATCCTCCGCATGCTCGAACTGAGCAAGTAGAATTCACGGCCGCTGCCGTTCGTGAGGCGGACTCTCCTGTCCGCTCCATCTCGCCAGTTGAATATCATTCCTTTCGGGAATAACAAAGGGACTGAATCCCCTGCCACTTTCCTTAATGTAAAACATGTGTAAGGCCCGTGCCACCAGCTCCGGTCACCGGCGCACCGCCTTCTGCCACGGCGTCACTCGGAGCATCCGGACCTCGCGCCGGCTCACCAGCGCGTAAACACCTTGGGGTCTCCGTGGGGAAAATTCCTAACGGATCACCCAATCCCTCCATCGTCTCCGTGTGGAGCGATGCAAAGCCGCCATTTTGATAGCCTAACAAATCGACCCGATCACGGGAGGCCGCGATCACATCACCGGTCCGGGTGAAGGTGATCACGGGTGCCTCCACCGGCAAGTCGAGAGCGCTACGGCGTCCCCAACGCTTGTCGCCCCACAGAATCTCCGCCCCATGATCAAAGGAAACCGCCATCATGAGCCGGTTCGAGGCCGCCTGACTGAATCGGCGGGGCGCCTCTTCCAGCTCCAAAGTCTCCACGCGATCCCGATAGTAGCGGACCAGATACTGGCCGCAGACGAAGACGATCTGGTCTCGCGCGTAGGTCATGCGCACGGGAGGGCGGAGTTCACCATCGGGCACTTCAAAAGGCACTCGGATGGTGTGCGTTGCGATCAAATCGCCCATCGAAGAATGCGAGGAAATCACGAAGAGCCCCTCGTCATCCCCGTGCCGCCGCAGGACCCAGGCCACTCCCTTGCCACCATAGGTCATCCCGAGAAACCCCTCACTTTCCACCCAGGGAGGATTCTCAATCCGCATCTCCTCCGCGAAGCGATCGCCCACGGGAAAGACGGTCGGCTCCAGCGCTCCCAGACCCAGAAGACTAATGACCTCGGGAAGGGCCCCACTGGTGGCCTCCAATCGGCAAGAACTCGTGGCGAACCCGCGAGAGATGCCCGGCAAGACCTGAGTCTGAAAAGCGCCGTCCCATCGGAAGCGTAACAAGGTCACCCCGTGCGTCGCCACCCCTAACCCGACCAAGCCGCTCTCTCCTTGCGCCTCCACCACCGCCCAGGGGACCCAATTAGGCAAGGGATGGGTCTCCAGCACGGCCATCGGCCCCTCATTCGAGGGCTCCTCTGCCCGGCTCTTCTTCTGGCGCTCCCGCGCTTCCCGGGCCGCCTGCTCCTGGAAGCGGATCGTATCCCGCATCAGCAGCCGATCCTCCGGTGCAAGACGCCGCACGAGATCCAGCACGGAAGCCTGCTTCTCAAACGTCGGCGTTCCCAGCCACCGGCCGGCCACGGTGAAACTGCAGCGGCCCGCCACCTCGCGCGCTCCGGCATCCGGCGCCTGCCGCGCCTGGCGAACCAAGGTTTCCATCAATCCCACCACCCGCTCAGGCGGATGATCCGCTGTCACCGCCTCCATCCGCGCCCCCAGGGCTTCAAAGGAGCGCCAGCGCTCATACAAACTCAATTCATGCCGCAGACAGGCCACGGCATCACTCGCCTTGGGCCACGTCCGTTGCAACAGAGCCACCGCTTCCTCCCCCTCCTGCAGGCATTCCTCCAGGAGGGTGGCCGCCTTGATGGTATGGCCGTGGGCCAAACACCGCGCCACCGCCAGACGATAGTGACGCTCCGCCTCGCCTTTGTCTCCCAGCTCGGTGTAGAGTTCGGCCACCGTCTCATGCTGCTTCTTCCTTTCAAAAAGCGGGATCGCCTCGAGGTAAAAACCACCCTCCCGCAAACAACGCGCTCCCTCTAACGCATCCCCCAAGTGCTTCAGGTAGATGACCGAGGCCTCGCGAAAATGTTTTCCCTGGCGAAGCACGTTGGCCGCCTCGCGATAATCCTTGAGCAATTCCGCAAAAATGTAAGCGGCCCGCCGATGGCGCCCCAACCGCAGTTCGCGATTGGCTGCCTGGCGGTAGCGCCGCGAGAGTTCATACTGTTTCTGCCAGTCGACCACCCACGGTGCTCCCGATCCTCCCCGATGCAGATGACGCACATCAAACTCCGTCGAACGCTGCGGAAGCTTCGAGGCCGGAGGCCCGCTTCCCCTCTCAGACGCACCACCCAGAGGCAAGGCATACTTCAAGCCCTCATCGGGATCCGTCTTCAGCAAATGCAAGAGTCTCTTCAACTCCCGCTCCTGATCTCGACGCAGGGCTTCCATCCGGTCCGCAGTCCAGGCCTCCAGGCGCTCGCGCCAGACCGGCTTCCCGCCTCCCTTTTTCTCGCTCCCATCCTTTCGCGACAACTTGCTCAAGGCTTCGAGAAAACGCAGCTTCATTTGGGTCCGCCAGCGCTTGATCCCCGATTCCCCGGCCTCCTCAGGCGTTTTCGGCAGCTCCGAGACCGGCTCCGATCCGATCTCATCTCGCATCCCGTCCCAGAGAACATCCACTCTCGGCAGCGGCATGGCCGTGATGGCGTAGAGCCGTTCCTGCACCTCCTGACCCGGATGAGCCCAACCGAAATCCGTCTCCCGCTCCCGCCATCCCAGGAACCAATCGGCCACCGAGAGGCGATCGCCCTCCTCAAAACCCACCAGCCCAATGCCCGGATGAAGGATTGCCAGATGATGATGGTGCCGCAGCATGGCGTCCACTTCTCTCCCGCTGAGACCGGGACAGAGCCGGGCATCATCCGGAATGAGCAGTCTGTTTTTCGGGC
>JANQJH010000425.1 GCA_028281705.1 Verrucomicrobiales bacterium | reverse complement strand
ATTCAGACGATTAGTTACGGCGAGGACATGGTCACCGGGCAGGGGGACGCCTACGATCGCCGGGCCGAATTTGGTGCGCTCAAGCAGCCGGCGACCGGTCCGTAAACGGAGCGGGGCGGCTCGTAGAGCGTCAAGAAGTTGATAAGGTAGTCGTCTGAGTCTTGGAGGGCAACCGTTCCGGTTGCCACATTCTGGGAAAGTGGTAGGGAATTTAGTCCCTTCGTGATTTCCGGGATGAGACCGTTCCGGGATGAGACCGGTAGCGTTGGGACGCCAACTAGCGGTTGAAGAGAAAGGCCGGGCTGTTGATCAGGGCCCAGGTGATGTCTTGGGCGCCGGTGAGGCGTTTGTCTTTCTTTTGCTCCGTGCTGAGAGACACGGCGCGCTTGAGTTCCTCAAGCTTGGGATCCTTGGGCAGGGGCTTCTCCGCCATGGCCAGGGCGTTCTCGAGTTCGATCAATTTGGCGTCCTTGGGCCGCGGCTGCTTGGCCTTGGCCAGGGCGTCGGCTTTCTTGACCCAGTCGGCATTCTGCTTCCGGTAGTAATCGAAGAGCGCCTCGTTCTGCTCTGCGTTCCGGTCTTCCTCGGGGTATTGCAGGATGGCGAAAATGTTCTCCGGAACGCCTAACTGATGAGGAATGGCGTCGTTGGTCACCGAAATGCGGAAGCGTCCCAGGCTGAATTTATTGCCGTTGTACAACTGGTCCAACTTGAGGGCGAAACGGGTGCCCGAGAGGCTGCCGACGGGCTCCTTGAACTCGAAGGTCGCAATGTGAGAGCGGCCGGTTTGCGGATGCACGGCCCAGCCGTTCTCATTGCCGTCGCGCTTGCCGTCAATGGCCGTCGTCACGTTGTATTTCTCCTGGCTGAAATCGGCCTTGGCGGTCTGCAGGGCCACCGCCTTCTGTTCGGGGAGTTCACCACGGTAGAGTGCGATGCGATCGAAGGAGATCGTGCCCTTGGCGTTCCCGGGATCGAGACGCAGACTGGTGAGCGCCTCCTTGCTGTGGAAAGCGAGACGATGGGTTGTCCAGGAATCATCGCTGCCCACGAGCGTGGTTCTGACGGAGAACTCGCCCTTGGCCTCTTTCTCTTTGGTCGTCATCCAGTAGAGCTCCGTCTCCAGATGGCCGGCGAATTTGGCGGTGAACTCGAGAATGAAAGGACCGGCTTCGGCGGTGACCGCCTTGTGCATGAGATAGGGATCCTTGCCTTCGCTGGTGACGATGAGGGCGCCCTCTTCAACATCGATCTTGCTTTGGTGCGCGGCCTCCCAGCCACCGGCGTCGGCTTGGAAATCCCAGTGGTGCAGGGATTTCCACGCGCTGCTCGGAGTGAGCGGTGCCGCGCTGACACCGAACTCGGTGAGAACGAAATTGCCGTCGTCCGCACGGCCTGGACCCCGGCGGGGCAGGCTGTCGTCCAGGAGCGCCTCGATGCGAACCCCGGTGATCTGCGGCAGATCCGTTTCCGCGATGAGGTTGTAGCTCACCTTGTTATTGCGGCCACTGGCGAGGATGGAACCGTCGGGTAGATGCCTCAGTTTGGCGCCATTGCTGGTGGAGAGAGCGCTGGGGTGCAGGGTCATCCAACCCGTGGTCTCGCGGTGTTCTTTTTCCCAGGGAGCGAGTTGCTTCCGGATCTCGGATTCGTGGGCTTGGAGTTCGGTGGTTAGTTGGGCCACCTTGTTCTTCTGCTCGGCATCGCGTTTGGCTTCAATATCGACGAGTTCGACCTTGTAGGTCTCAAGCGTCTGTTTGGCGGCAGCAATGGCGTCCTTCCAGTTCTTCGTCCGTTCGGCGAACACCGGGGCCATTTTTTCTTCATAGGCGGCCAGGCTCTGCACGACCTCTTCGTGTTCCCCGTCAATGACCTCGAAAGCGGATTGGCTCAAATCCACTTCGGTTGCGGTGGCGGGGCGATTGAGCACGCGGAGAAAAAGAGCTTCGATGAGCTTTTTCGTGTCCGTTTCTTCTTTCACCAGCTTGGCGATGGCATTGTCAGGATCACTGATGGCGTCGTTGACCGTGGGGCCGCTGACCATGGCCATGATGGGGCCGAGTTGAAGTTCACTGCTGCGTTCGCATTCACAGGCGCTCTCGCGCGCGGGGCGTCCCAGGTTGCCGAGGAAACCGTCAGCCAGCTTGACACCGGCATCCGGAAGCTGAGCCGCGCGGGTGCCCGGGGGGACGCCGGGAATCTTTGATTGAGCACCGGTGACGGCGTAGACCGCATCGTAGAGAACCTCGGCCGGAAGGCGTCTCGCCTTGGCGTGAGAAAAGTTCATCTGATCATCCTCGTTCCACTGATTGCTCTCGATGGACAACTGATAGGTGTGCGACTGACAGATGAGCCGAACGAGTTCCCGTGTGTTGAACCCGCTGGAGATGAACTGATCGGTGAGCCATTGCAGAAGTTCCGGATTGGAAGGGGGATTGCCCGCGCGAATATCGTCGAGGGGTTCGATGAGCCCGGTGCCTGTGAGGTAGCCCCAGATGCGATTGACGTAGCTGGTGGCGAAGTACTGGTTGTCCGGCGAGGTGATCCACTCGGCCAGGCTTTGGCGCCGGGTGGTCACGTTCTTGCCGGTCGTGGCCTCGTAGGGAAAGTGAGGCGCGGTGACTTCGTTGGTGCGTTCGTGAATGACCTCGCCGTCCTCCTTGTCGTAGACGATCTCGTAAAGCGGTTTGCCGCCTTCCACCGCCGTGCCCCCGATCTTCTTGTCGCCGCTCACCGGATCTTTCTTGCGCCCGACCTGCCCAAAGTAGGCCGCCATTTCATAGTAATTGTCCTGGGTCCAACGCTCGAAGGGATGGTCGTGGCACTTGTTGCAATTGAAGCGAACGCCGAGAAAGAGATGGGTCGTGTTCTCCATCGTGTCTTCCGGAGTGCGCAGGATTTTGTAGTAGGAGGCCGCGGGGTTCTCCTTGTTCGAACCTGACGCAGTGATGATTTTCCTCACAAAATCATTGTAGGGCGTGTTGTCGGCCACTTCCTGGCGGATCCAATCGCGGAAGAGCTTGGCGCCCTCCGGAGCGAGGAACTTGCGGTTGACCTGGAGAAGGTCGGCCCACTTGTTCGACCAGAGATCGATGTAGGGTTCGCTGCCGATCAACTGATCAATCAAGGCGTTTCGTTTGGTGAGGGAATCCCGGGTATCCGCGAGGAACGCGCTCAGGGCTTCCGGCGTCGGGGGGAGCCCGGTGAGATCGATGTAGAGCCGGCGGACGAAGTCGGCGTCATTGCAGATCTCCGAGGAGAGCGTCTTCGTCCGCTTCAACTTGGCGGCGACAAACTTGTCGATTTCATTGTGCGCCTTGGGTTCTTTCCAAACGAATCCCGAGCGGTCGCCCATGACGGTGACGATGGTCGAGGCGTAATTGCCCTCGTAGCGCACGAGGATGGGAGCCTCACCGCGTCGCAGCGTCGTGATCAGGCCGGTGTCGTTCACTTCAATGATCTCGATGTTGCCGCTCTCGGTGAATGACTCCTGGCTGACGTCGCGCTGACTCCCGTCGGGGTAGGTGGCAATGACTCGGATCTGTTGCTGGTCGCCGATGTCCTGGATGACCGGGTCGAGCGGGTAGAGATCGATCTTGACCGCCTTCTGAGAGTCGAAGTCGACCGTGGCCCCGTCGGCGATCCAGCTGCGGATCACTTGGTAGGCGTCACTTTCGGGTGTGATGATCTGGCCGCCCTCATGGGGCACGCCGGCCGTTGCCTTCATGAGGATGAGACTGTTGTCGGGTGAGGCCACATTGACGCGCCGGGCGGCGATGTCATCGGTGAAAGCACGCAGATCGTAGACCGGATCGTAGCCGCGGAGAGAGAGCTTGAAGCCGTTCTTCCCGTCCTTGGCGCCGTGGCAGGTACCGGCATTGCATCCCGCCTTGGAGATGACCGGATTGACGTCGCGGATGTAGTCGGGAAGGAAAGTCGACTCCGATCCATTCACGTGAACCGGGATGTCTGTCGACTGGCCGGCATAACTGATCGTGAGGACGTGCTCGCCGTCGGCTTTCCCCCGCACCAGACCGGAATCGGAAACGGTGAAAGCGTCATGGCTCGGCAGTGTGACGTCGCGGGTGACATCCGCGGTGTCGCCGTTGGTCAGTTCGGCGGTGACGACCAGTTGAGCGTAGGCGTGAGGATTGGTGAGGGAGATTTCCGCGGGCTCCACCGTGAGGGCGGCGACCTCGTCATTGCGGTGTTTGAGGACTTTGACAGGGATGAACTCGCTTTGGATGCTGCCGCCATCGGCCTTGATGAGGCGGATGAGGCCGTCGCCACCCGAGGCCGCCACGGTGTTTCCGTCAGGGGAAAAACCGACGGCGTAAATGCCGGTATCGAATTTGAGAGAGGCGATCGTTTGGGAACTCGTCTCGAAATAGGTTTGGAGTTTCTTTTTCTCCTCGCCGTTGCGCTGGTGGGTGGGCTTCTCGAGAATCTTGATGACGTCATCGGCGATCTTGGCCTCGGGATCCACACTGAAGACCTGGACTTCGCCCCTCCCGTTGAGGCTGCTACCGGCGGCGATCCGGCTGCCGTCGCGGCTGAAAGTCACGCTGAAGACGCGTCCCTCGAGCGCGGGGAGTTCTTGCAGAAGATTGGCATCGTCGCCAATGACGCGCTTGGTCGTGCGGAACATCTTGTAGATCTTGGGAACACCGTCCGCGCCGCCGACGAGAATATGGTCGCGTGCCGGATGGCGATCGACCGCGGCGATGCCTCCCTTCAATGCCTTGGGTGTGATGGAGGTGATGTTGTCGATGAACCGCTGGGTGGCCAATTCGGTGAGTTTCGCCGTCATGTCGCGCCCCACGGAGACGAGATGGGTGCCCTTGATCGAGAAGACGGTGTCGAAGACCCAGTCGTTATGCGAACCCTGATAGAGGACTTGTTCGCCCGTCTTGGCATCGATGGCGCGCACCGTGCTGTCGGCGCAGCCAAAGGCGATGCGGTCGCCCTCGGGAGACCAGCTCGCTCCGTAGACGGTGTCGTAGGTCACGGGGGCGGAAAGTGTGAGTTCCCGCTTCTCCACGTCCCAGACTTGTACTTCGCCCATGCGGGCGGGAAGACCCCCGGTAACGGCGAGCTGTTTGCCGTCGGGGGAGAAGGCCACGGATTCGATGCGTTCCGAGAGTCCGATGAGGCGTGCCGCGAGACCGGAGCCGTCGGCGTGGTGCAGCAGCACTTCGTGAAAACCCGCGATGGCTAACCATTTCCCGTCTGGGGAGAAATCGATGGACGTGATGACGGGAGGGCGGGTGTAGACTGGAGGATTGTCCTTGGTGTAACGCTCCACGGCATTGGCCGGGGTATCATCCTTGGCTCCCTCCTGGATCCACTGGGTGATGAGAGCAATGTCGCCCGCGGCCAGTGGCGCCTTGCCCTTGGGCATTTCCGCCTCGCCGTCCATGGGGGTGATCACCTCAATGAGATAGCTCGCTTCCGGTTCGCCGGGTACGACGGCGACGTCGGTATCGCCACCCTCGAGCAGTTGCTCGAAGCTGGTCATGACGTAGTCACCCTTGGCCTTGGAGGGCTGGTGGCAGCCGTGGCAATTGACCTGAAAGATTGGGCGGATCTGTTCGTAGTAGCTGATGGCTTCCGCCGAGGCCGATCCGGCAGTGGCGGCGAGGAGAAACAGTCCGAGAGGGTGGAGGATGCGGTGGGAGCAAGCCATAGTAATCATGGAAACCCGGGGTTCTTCCGTAGTTGCCATGATTGGCGGGGCTGCTCAAGGCGAATCGGCTTCGTAAATGCGGTAGTAGGTCTCCTCCATGCCGAGGCGCTGGTAGGTTTTCTGGGCGACTTGGTTGTCTTTCTCCACGTAGAGCCGGAAGGCGCTGACGTCGCCCGCCTCGGCGGCCCAGCGGCGCACGTTTTCGTAGAGTGCGGTGTAGATACCTTTTCTACGGTGATTGGCGTCCACGTAGACGCTTTGGATCCACCAGATGACGCCGTTGCGCCAGTCGCTCCATTCGTAGGTCATGAGGGATCCGGCGATCTGGCCGTCAATCTCGGCCACGGTGTAGAAGCCGTAGCGGTCTTGTGAGACGAACCGGCTCACACCCTGGGTCAGGGTGTCGGTGTCGAGTTCACGGTTCTCGGTTTCGCGAGCGATTCCCTGGTTGAAGGCAACGAGTGCGGGGACGTCGTCCTGGGTGGCGAGGCGGATGTGCATGATCGGGATAGTGGACCAAGAAAGAGGTGGCGACTCGCTTGGCAACTGCAAATAGATACTCGGAGTTCCCAACCAGCTGCATCTCGGGTGAACCGCAGATGAACGCCGATTGGCGCAGATGATTGATTGGCAAGATGGATTGTTTTGTAGGCCGGGCGCTTCGTCTAGTTCTGCGGCAACCGGAGCGGTTGCTCTACAAACTTTTGTGGTTGACGCCCGGCTCTAAAAGCTAATAATATAGCGATTCTATATGCAGCTTTTCTACCGACATCTTCGAATCTTCCTCCCGTCCTGCATTCCCGCACTTGCAGTCGCCCTGTGCCTGGCTGGGGTTGCTGCCTGCAAGGATTCACCGCGCCGTCAGCCGGCGGCCGAGGTGATCTTGGCACCGATTTCAGACGAGGCACGCTTCGTCTTTACCTCGCGAGCCTTCCTCATGAAGCAAGCTGATCGCATTGCCACGATGCGGCCATTCGGCGAGAGCGACAAGGGGCAGTTGCACGTCGTTGGCGCAGAGCAGGCCAAGGCACTCCTTGTGGAACTCTCACAGAGCGCGCATGTGGAGAGTGTTGAGGAAGGCAAGGGTACGCTTGTGGTGAGCAACGGGCAGACAGCGAGTATCGAAGCCATTCGGGAACTGATCTATCCCGTCGAGTTTGACCCGCCGGAGATCCCCGGGAAGACTACGATCGGCGACCGAAGCGCTGCGTTTTCCGTCACGCCGGCTCACCCGGTGAGTTTTGAGCAGGCGGACTGCGGCCTCAAGCAATGGTTCACGCCGACGGTCGTGGACGCGGGCGAACTCGTAGTCGCCGTACGGATTGAAAGCCGCACGTTCGATGGCTTCGTCAACTACGGATCGCCCATCCAGACGAGTGGCCGCAATTGGTTGGGGCGCCCTGTGGCCGTCACCCTGACAGAGAACCGCATCGAAATGCCGGTTTTCAGTAGTGGAAAGATCAACGGCACGGTTCGCCTGCGTCCGTCCGACTTCATCCTCACCACCGGAATCCCGCGCGGGAAGCCGTTGCCGGTTGAGCTGGCGCCGCTCGCTGAACTCGAAGGGAAGCCCTTGAGTAGCACGGAGGCCCGGGAGCCATACGAGCTGGTCCTCCTGACCGAAGTCACCCTAGCAGATCGCTAGAGCCTATCGCCATGACGAAGCGGGTCATCAGAGTCTGGCGCTCCGACGGGTAGCCCGATGCTAGACAGGTACCCTAGGGTTTGAAGTGTATTGTCGGGAGGCCGCTCCGGGATTGAATCCGTTTGACTGCGATGGTAGCTGGCTATGGTTAGATTAATAGTTGAAAAACCAACTGATGTTTTGCCAGGCACCCGATCTTTGACGATGGATCGATGGGCGAGTTCGATCTCGGGAAGATGCCGCATGCGGCTGAGACGAGACCCCGTTTCCATTAAGAGGAACGGAAATTTTAAGGAGTTTCCTTGGCTTGCTGAGGTGCAGAGGGTGGCTGGCAAAATGATTTGGGGCAAATGAATTGATTCCGAAGCGGCGTTCCTTGATCTTTGATTCAACGAGTTGTTTGGACGGACTCGCGAAACTCTCCAATGATCTTGCCCTTAATGATTTTGCCGTTTTACTAACGAAAGTGGCATTGCCGCTCGTTGCGCTCTGCGGCGGGTTCAACCCTGGCAACAGTCAGACTGCTGCTGTTCCCGTGGAGTTCGCAGTGCTTCTTAGTTAGCACCCCAACCCTGCGGCTCTCATCC
>JANQJH010000404.1 GCA_028281705.1 Verrucomicrobiales bacterium | reverse complement strand
CTCAAAGACGACCCGGGCACCGTGCTCACGGGCCACCGCCGCGGTGCGATCGGTGGAATTGTTATCGACGACGAGGATCTCTGAACTCTCGGTCGCGGCGCAGGCTTCCCGCGCTCGGTGGGCGGCATCGAGCGTTCCGGGCAGGAGGGATTCTTCATTGAACGCCGGAACGATGATGGAGAATTCGAGTTCGGGGATGATGGAGGCTGTCATCGCCCCGCACCCTACACAGGGATCGCCCCTGTTCGATCAATCAGTTCCGGCCCTGGCGGCCAAAAATTGGACAGCCGATGATGCCCATCATATAGGTTTCCTGTGTCGAGGAAACCTCTCTTGGCGAGTGTCGTGCGCTCCACTGCGCTGTTCATCCTGTTAGTGGCGGTGGGGCGGGTCGAGGCCGATATCATCATCTCCGAGTTTGCCGCGGCGCCCACGGGCGTGGTCGATGACGACAAGGAGCCAACGGATTGGATCGAGCTGCACAATCCTGGCAATACACCCATTTCGCTGCTCGGGTGGTCGTTGACCGATGATCCGAATCATGATGAGCGCTGGACGATTCCTGACATTCGCCTGGAGGGCGGCGCCTATCTGATCGTCTACGCATCGGGGAAAGATCGTGAGACAACGGATCAATCTCTCCATACGGATTTCAAACTCGACCGGGCGGGAGGCTATCTCGCGTTGATCCGGCCTGGTGAAACACGGCCGGTGAGCGTCTACCAGGCCTACCCGGCGCAGCGCCGCGGCTTTTCTTACGGGAGGGACGATGCAGGGGCTCCCTTTTATTATTCAAAATCGACCCCGGGGGCAGTGAATGCGCTACCGGCCTTTACCGGGCTGGTGGAGAGTCCGGTGTATTCCGTCTCGCGTGGATTGTATGATGAGACGATGACACTGGAACTGGTGTCACCGACGCCGGACGCGGGGATTCGCTTCACCACCGATGGCACGCCACCTTCGGCGACGAAGGGAATGCTTTTTGAGGGACCGATCGATCTCTCGACCACGACGATTGTTAGGGCGATTGCCTTTCGCGAAGGGTGGGCATCTTCCAATGTGGAGACCCACACCTATGTTTTTCCGCGGCAGGTGTTGCTTCAAGATGGCCGTGGCTTGCCGAGGCATGGCGCCTGGGGCAGGCGCGGTCCGGACTGGGGCATGGATCCGGCGGTGGTGGCGCACGGTGATCCCGAGAGCAAGGTGACGGCGGATGATCTGCGAACGCTTCCCACCGTCTCGTTGGCCCTGCCCTTCGAAGACATGTGGGGATCGGGCGGTGGCCGGCTTCTGTGGAGAAAACGCCCCGGGATCTATCTCAACGGCGAGGCGGAGCCGCGAGCGGTCTCCATGGAGTACATCGATCCCGAAACCGGTGCTCACAGTCAGATCAATGCGGCGGTTCAAATCACGGGCGGGACGAGTACGATACGTTGGAGCCGGACGAACAAGCTCTCCTTGCGGCTCAAGTTCATGAGCGCCTATGGAGAACCGAAATGGCGTTTCCGGCCGTTCAGTGGCGACGACGACGCGCCGGGGCGTTTTGACACCTTGATTCTCGATGCGCGGTCGAACTACGCCTGGAGCTACCACGGCTTCATGAACCCGGTGGAGCAGCAGGTGGGGGCACAGTATGTGCGCGACCAGTTTCTCGCCGATCTGCAACGGGAAGTGGGCGGGCACGCACCACGCGGGCGTCCCGTGCATCTCTATATTTGCGGGTTGTATTGGGGTGTGTATGTCATGCACGAACGCCCGGACGAGCATTTTGCGGCGCACTATTTCGGGGGTGAGAGCGAAGACTACACGGTGGTGAAGCACGAGCCGGGGCTGGTGACCAACGGAGAGGCGGCGCGCTATACCGAACTGATTCAAGCGGCAGAACAAGATCTCAGCCTGCCGGAGAACTATGCCAGGATGACGGAGTTGTTAGAGATGGAGGAGTTCATCAATTACATGCTGACGAACTTCTACGGGGGGAACATCGACTGGGCGCACCACAATTGGTATGCGACGCACAACGACGTCGATCCTGCCGGCAGGTGGCGCTTTCACAGCTGGGATGCTGAAAAAGTGTTATTGAACTTGGAGGATGATCTCACGGGAAAGGTGGATGCCGGCGGGCCCACGGCGATTCATCATCAGCTAAAGGGCAATGTGCGCTATCGCTTTGCCTTTGCCGATCTGGCGCATCGGCATCTGACGGGAGAGGGTGCGTTGACGCCCGCCGCCGTGACGCGTCTCTACGAGAAGCACGTGAAGCGCATCGACCGTGCGGTGGCGGCGGAATCGGCGCGGTGGGGTGATTCCGCGCGAAGACCGGCCTACACCCGGGGCAAGGATTGGATTCGAGAACGGGACCGGATTCTCAAGAACTATCTCCCGGAGCGCACGACCGTGGTGCTACAACAGTTGCTGCGCGCCGGACTCTACCCCGAGACGCCCGCGCCGGTCTTTAGCCAGCCGGCGGGATTGGTCGAGGAGGGCACTTCGGTGGCGCTGAAAGCGGGAACTGCGGAGACGGCCATCTATTTCACGACTGACGGGACGGATCCCTGCGTTCTCGGTACGGGTCAGGAGGGTCAACGGCAGAGGCTTATCACGTCGCGGACAGAGCGGCGGGCTTACGTGCCCCGCGATGGTGCCTTGGAACGCGCCGAGCCCGATTGGAAGCAGTTGGCCTTTGACGACAGTAACTGGAGGCGGGGGTTGGGAGGCGCCGGCTATGAGGCGCGCTCCGGTTTCGAGCGTTTCCTGGGACCCAACTTTGACTTCAGGGAGGAACTCTACGGCAAGCGCACCTCTCTCTACCTGCGCATTCCTTTCACTGTGGACCAACCAGACGATATCAAGCGGCTGCTGTTGTTGGCGCGCCGGGATGACGGCTTCGTGGCTTACCTCAATGGCGAGGAGGTGACGCGCTCCAACATGCGGACTCCAAGGCCGGCGTGGAATCACACCGCCGTGGGCGACGGAAACGATCGTAGCGCCGTGGTGTTCCAGGAGTTTTCGTTCCGAGTTCGGACCGGCCTTTTGCGCAAGGGAGCGAACGTGCTCGCCGTCCATGCCTTCAACGATGAGGCCTCGAGTTCAGACATGCTGATTGATGTGCAATTGGTAGTCGGCGCCAGCAGCCGCTTTCCCGGTGTGCCCGCGGAATCCGCCCGGCGTTATGCCGAGCCCGTGGTTCTGGAAAAGACGACGGTGATCAAGGCCCGCGGTTTTGATGGCAGTGAGTGGTCTCCCTTGGTCGAGGCCGCCTACCATGCCGGCATCGAACCGGCCGGGGCGAGCAATCTGGCGATCACGGCCATTCACTATCACCCCGCCACATTGAGTGAAGCTGAGAAGGCTGCCGGTTTTACCAAGCGTTCCCAATTCGAATTCCTCGAGGTGACGAATACCGGAGCGCGCACCATTGATCTGAGCGGTGTCCGGTTCAGCAGCGGGATCGAGTTTGCCTTTGCCGATGGTGAATCCGCGATGAAAACGATGACGCCGGGGCAGACGGTTGCCTTGGTCGCGGATGAAGCGGCCTATCGCCATCGATTTGGCGGTAATCTAACAATTGCAGGGACCTTTCAGAACGATACCCAACTGTCGAATGGCGGTGAACGCCTGGCACTAAGAGACCAGCAGGAGCAGAATATCGTTTCCTTGCGCTACGGCGACGACTCTCCGTGGCCCACCGAGGCGGACGGCGCGGGCAGTGCTCTATCATTGGTAGATCCGGGTGCCGATCCCAGTGATCCCGCGAGCTGGCGACCCCGGGATGTCCGTCGGCAGAGATGATGGTCGTCGCCACCTTTGGCCGGCATGATCTCTGCGCTTTCCAGGGCGGCGAGGAATCGCTATGCTTTCGAGTTCTATGGCTGGAGTAGGAACGAAAAAGGTATTCGAGGACGACCGCGTGATTGTCTGGCATCTCGATTTGGAACCGGGTGAGCAGGGTGCACGGCACACGCATCACCTGGACTATGTCGTCCGCATCCTCTCGGGGTCCACCCTGGAGGTCTGCGGTCCCGAAGGGGACTTGCTCGACACCGTGGAGCTGGAAGCGGGGGGCGCAGTCAGCTTTCGCATCGAGGGCGATCAGATTGTATCCGATCGCCCGGGATACCCGGTGGTGCCGGCGACGCACAGCGCAAAGAATGTGGGGCCGAACACGTTCAGAGAAGTGCTGGTCGAGTTCAAGGAATAGTGATAGTGAATTAGGGGCCAAAGCCCCTGCCACTTTCCCGGAATGTGGCAGGGACTTCAGTCCCTCGGCAATTCTGAAGGTTACTTTGCCGTGGCGGCTTCGAGTTCGGCGGCGTAGAGGTCGGCCGTCTTGTTGCGGAGATCTTCCAGGCTGATGTCGCCCTTATCGACCTTGGCCAGGAGGGATTTCTGGGCCTTGTAATCGACGTTCTCCTGCCCGGCCTTGCTCTGGAGCATGCGCCAGGCCTTGCGGCGTTCGACGCAGAAGAGCACGGTCTGGCGGGAGATGAGCAGGTGGCGCATCTTGCCGTTGACCTCGGCGCGAATGAAGACGCCGAAATCGGGGATGTAGCTCCGATGCTCGGGATCAAAGACGCGGCGTTTGACGACGTCGTCCTGGGTGATGAGGGGAAGCATGTCGTCCAGGTGGATGAACTCGGAAGCCTCTTCCTCCTTGATGGCCTTGAGATGCTTGCGGAAGCGCGCCTCGGTCGTGGCCCAGTGAGCCACGGTGTAGTTGTACTTGGTCTTGTCCGTGTAAGTTCCCTGGTACCAGTCGCGGTTGAGATTGGGATTGCCCTTGAGAGAGAAACACTCCTGGGAGAACTCGCCGCCCTCGGGATTAAAGACGAACTCCGGCATCCCGCGGGAATCCCGTGCCAGTTTGGCTTGAAGGGCCGAGCGATCGTCGGCCACCCCGTGCTCGGGCTGGCAGGTGGTGTAGGATTGGAAGAAGGCGGTCCCGCGATACTCGATTCCCTCGAGGAGGCTCTGGTAGAGCTTGCCCGAGTTGGCCATGGAGACCTGAGCGATGTAGGGGCTGCCGTGGCCGCTGGTGAGGATCTCGGCGACGTTCTTCTTCTCGTTCAGCTTGCCCTGGGAAGCCTTGCCAAACTGGTTCATGTCATAGCCGCCCATCATGGTGGAGCTATCGGAATTCTGACCGCCGGTATTGGAATAGACCTGCGTGTCTAACATGATTCCTTTGACGTTGGGACGGTTCTGCAGAATGACCTTGGAGAGGTTCTGGAAGCCGATGTCACCCAGGGCGCCATCGCCGCCGACGATCCACACCTTGGGCAGTTCGCGAATCTCCTGATCCGTCATGCCGACCTCCATGAGGTGGGTCAGTTCGAAGTAACCGGCTTCATCGATGACACCGGAACCGGATTCGGCGGCGCTCTCATCGCCTAACAAGGCCTTGGCCAAACGCTCGGGTGCGACGGAGCGGCGGGCGTGCTGGAGCATGTGACTTTCGCCTAACAACCAGGAAATGGTGGGGCCGTCCTGGAAGAGCGAATTCATCCAGGGATAGGGATGCGGATTGGACGGCGGGGTGGAACCGTAGACCGTGTTGCAGCCGGTGGAGGCGCCCATGAACATGGTGCTCATGCCGTTGGCCAGGCGTCCATCCGTCGACTGCAGGTGCTTGTGGTTGAAAGCATCGACGCGCATGACGCTGGTGAGAGCCGCGAGGATGTCGTCATCGGAAATGGCGCCGTTCTTCTCCAGGCGCACCCTGGTGTCGGCGTCATCTTCACCGCCGAGTCCCATGAGAATGTGGGCCACGGCTTGTTTGTAGAGGGCGTATTCCTCATCGTCGCGCGCCTTGAGTTCCGTCAGCTTGGCGGCTCCCTCTTTCTCAATCCTCTCAGCGGTGGCCAGGAGGCGATCGGCTTTCTTGTGGTACATGGGGCGCATGTAGGCCTCGGTTACGGAGGCGATGGCGCGGAGGATGGACTTCTCGCCACAGCCGGCACAGGCGCCGTCGCCGGAGACGAGGGCCTCGTAGTTCCGCCGTACCATGAGGTGGTTGCGCAGGGCGGCGGGACGGGAGTCTTCCGGGGCGTCGTCCTTGTAGAGGCCGAGGTACTTTTGCGGCGTATCGGGCAGGAGACGGGAGAAGATCTGGGCACTCGTGAGGGTGTAATTGAGTTCCTCGGTATCGGGGACCATGACGAGGGCGCCGTGGTCGCCACACTGCTCGACGCACTCGCCGCAACCCTTGCAGAGGTCACTGACAAAGATCGAGAAAACGCCCCCTTGGCCGGGCTTCTTCTTCTCAACGGACTTGAAGATGGCCGGCACCTTGTTGTAGGCGATGGGAACGAGGTCGAGGATGCTGTTGAACTGATCCTTGGCCTCCTGAGTGATCCCGCTGTTGAGAGCCTCGACTTCTTCCTTGATGATGTCCTTGAAGGGCACTTTTTCCTTGGCCTCGACGGCGGCATTCATGCGTGTGCGGGCGCGTTCCTCGACGCCGGGCATTTGCTCCAGCATGAGGCTCTGCTGCTCCGCGCCCTTGACGTAGTTTCGCACGGTGGTGTTGAGCACGGTGCTGATCTCCTGGGCCGTGTTCGGCAGAGCGGTGTCCGGGCAGGCCGTGATGCACTCCATGCACTGGGTGCAGTTCTCCGGGATGTAGAGAGGTGTCTCGCGACGGGCGACGTATTTTGAGGCGGTGGCCCCGGTGCCGGCGGCCATGACGCCGACGGAAGCGAGGGCGCCCGCAGGCTGATGGTAACCGAGCCCGTTGCGAAACTCGCCGTCGAATTTTGCCAGGGTCTGCACCGGGTGCCTGGCGACCTGATCGTCCGGGGCACTCGGATTGGTGAGGCCGGCGAGATTGCAACCCGCGGTGGGAAGAATGGTGTGTTCTCCCTCAGGCATGAGGGGATCAAGCCGCATGTTGGAGCGATCTTCGGCTTCGATGTCGCCATACTTGATCTCTTGCACGCGATCGTAGCCGTCGTGCATGACCTTCATGTTGGACTCGACCACGGCGTCGCCAAAACGGCCGAATTTCCTGACGTATTGCGCTCTAACAACCTCGTCGAATTTCGATTCGTCGATGCCGAACACCTTGAAAAAGGGTGAGACTTTGAAAAATCCGCCGAGGAAGGAGTTCCCCTGCATCCGCAGCTGGAGATCGGGGCGGTCGGTGGCGCCGCGGGCGATTTCGAACCCGGGCAGGATGAAGACACGGATGTTGTTCTCTTTGACGAACTCGCGGTATTTTTTGGGAATGCGAGTCCAGGCGACCTCGGGTGACTCGTTGGATTCCCAGACGAGGGCGCCACCGGGCTTCAAGCCCGCGAGGGGGTTGGTGTGGGTGAAGGCCTTGGGATCACAGCAGAGGACGATGTCGACGTGATTGAGCTCGCAGTTCACGCGGACGGGTTTGGGAGCCGCCACGAGGTAGTAGTTGGTCGGGGCGCCCTTCTTCTCGGAACCGTACTTGGGATTGGCGTTGACGAAGAGGCTCTCCTGGCCGCTCTCTTCTTTGAGCATCTGGCCAAATTCACCGACGATTTCACCGAGGTTTTTCCCGGTGGTGATCATGCCCCAGCCACCGATGGAGTGGAAGCGGGCGGCGATGGCGCCGTCCGGGAGGAGGGAGGGGGTGTCTTTGGAAATGACGGCATAGGGGTGATCGACGCCGAGGACGAAGAAGTTGACACCGTCGGCCGCGGTTTTGCCGTCGGTCCGCGCCGTCGTGCCGGTGGCGAATTCGTAGGCGCCGAGGGTGTGTTCGGGGCGGAAATCCCGGGAACCGATCCCGTAGGAGCCGCCAAAGAGACGGGGCATTTCATCCGGGGAAATGGCGCCGACGGTGTTGTTGGCGCCCTGATGGGCCTCGGCGGCCTTGGTGAGAGCCACCCGGATGTCGCGCCCTAGCGGATTGTCGCCCGCCATGCCTTCATCGGTCCGCTCGATGATGATGACGTTTTTCTTCCCGCGGAGAGCGTCGACGATGGCGGCTTCGGGGAAGGGGCGAATGACATTGACGTGAATGGATCCGACCTTGGCATTGCGTTGATCGCGGAGGTAATCACAGGCTTCTTCGATGTTCTCCGCGGCGCAGCCGAGACTGACAAAAACCGTGTCGGCGTCTTCGCAGCGATACTCGTCGATGAACCCGTAGCGGCGTCCGGTGAGATCGGCGAACTCGTCATAGGCGTCCTGAATGTACTGGAGAATGGGTTCATTCCAGTTGTTGCGGCGGGCGACGACGCCGTTCATGTGGTGCTCCTGGTTTTGCACCGGTCCCAGGAGGACGGGATTCTTCAGGTCCATCATCGCGGGCACGCGCCGGCGGGTGGGGCCGAAGAGTTCTTTTTGCGTCTCGGTGGGGCACGCGATTTCATCGCGGGGATCTCCGAGGTACTCCCTGAGAAACTCGGCCTCCGGCATGAGCCAGGCGCGCTCGGAGTGGGTCGTGAGCATGCCGTCCTGCACGTTCATGCCCGGGTTCAGGGCGATCTCGTTCACCTTACGGAGAATGATCGCCTGATCGGCCGCCTGCTGGGCGTCCTTGGCGAAGAGAATGGTCCACCCGGTATCGAGAGCGGAGTAGATGTCATCGTGGCCGCAGTGGACGTTGAGGGCGTGTTTCGTCAGCGCGCGGGCGCCGACCTCGAGCACCATGGTCGAGGCCTTCCCCGGGGCGTGGTAATACTGCTCCATGGCATAGGCCAGGCCCTGACCCGAGGTGAAATTGACCACGCGACGGCCGGTGACGGCGAGCGCCGTGGCCCCGCCCTGAGCGGCGTGCTCGCCCTCGGTCTCGATGGCGACTTTCTGGTTTCCCCAGACGTCGAGTTCGCCCTGGGCGAAGGATTGCTGGTTGAGTTCACCGCCTTCAGTGGAGGGGGTGATGGGGTAAAAGTCGCCACCCTCCGTGATGCGCCACTCCACATACTTGGCCACCAAAGTGTT
>JANQJH010000350.1 GCA_028281705.1 Verrucomicrobiales bacterium | reverse complement strand
GGGGCCTGGTGGCGGGCACTTGCGATTGAGGCGTCGAGAGGATTCGAAATGCGGCGTTGATCGCAACCGTTCTAGCGCGGGTTGAGGCGCGAAGGGCGTGACTTTGCGATTTTCGAAAAAATCCGGGGAAACTTTTTTCCAAGTTCAAAGTCGGGGCGATTCCGGCCTTGCCCGGGTTCGAGAAGACGGTTGTATGCTTGAACCATGCCCGCCGACAATTTCGTTCATCTTCACGTGCACACGGAGTACTCCACGCTGGACGGCGCGAACCGGATCCCGGAGATCATAGCCAAGGCGGCCAAGTATGAAATGCCGGCGCTGGCGATGACGGATCACGGCAATCTCTACGGGATTGTCGATTTCTTTCAGCAGGCGCAGAAACATGGGGTCAAACCGATCTTCGGGTGCGAGATCTACATGGCGCCGGGATCGATGCATGAGAAGAAGCAGGTTCCCGGGCGCCGGAACGCGAGTCACCTCACCGTTTTGGCCAAGGACGAAACCGGGTTTCAGAATCTGGTGAAGCTCGTTTCCAAGGCGCATCTCGAGGGCTTTTACTACAAGCCCCGCGTCGACAAGGAATGCCTGCACGAACACCGCGAGGGCTTGCTCGCCCTTAGTGGGTGCCTTGCCAGTGAGGTGAACCAGCACATCGTCAATGATCAGTTCGATCTGGCACGGCAGAGCATCGGAGATTTCATCGATATCTTCGGGAAGGAAGATTTCTATCTGGAATTGCACGATCACGGCCTGGAACAGCAGCACAAGTGCACCAAGCATCTGATCGAGTTTTCCAGGGAGTTCGATCTCCAGTTAGTCGCGGCCAACGATGTCCATTTTCTCAACCGGGATGATCACGAATGTCATGATGTGATGATCTGTATCGGGACGGGCGTCCACGTCCACGATGAAAAGCGCTTGCACTATCCCGAGGAGGTCTACTTCAAGACGGCGGAGGAGATGTATGACGTCTTCAAAGACTACCCCGAAGCTTGCCGAAATACGTTGGAGATCGCGGAGAAATGCAATGTGGAGCTCAAGCTGGATTCCACGAGTTCGGAGAAGTATCCCGAGTTCGATGCGCCGGATGGCTCTCCCCGGGACGAGTATTTCACCAGCCTCTGTCATCGCGGCCTCATCGAGCGCTATGGCGAGGAACGTGTGCAGAC
This sequence comes from Verrucomicrobiales bacterium, assembly GCA_028281705.1. Taxonomy (GTDB): domain Bacteria; phylum Verrucomicrobiota; class Verrucomicrobiia; order Verrucomicrobiales; family DEV007; genus JAACDM01. The sequence continues at coordinate 16,962 of JANQJH010000350.1, read as the reverse complement.
GGATGCGGAGCTGACGGAGCGCCTGGAGTATGAGATCGGGATCATGACGAAGATGGGCTTCGTTTCCTACTTCCTCATCACCTGGGATTTCATCCACTGGGCCAAGCAACACAAGATTCCCGTGGGGCCGGGCCGCGGTTCGGCCGCGGGATCGCTCGTGGCCTATGTCTTGGGGATCACCGACCTGTGTCCCCTGGAGTTTAGTCTGATCTTTGAACGCTTTCTCAATCCGGAACGGGTGTCGCCGCCTGATGTCGATGTGGATTTTTGTCAGTCGAGGCGCGCCGAAGTGATCGACTACGTGCGCGAGAAGTACGGTGAACGCGCCGTGTCTCACATCATCACCTTCGGCACCCTGGGAGCGAAGAGCGTGATTCGCGATGTGGGCCGCGTCCTCGGCATGGGCTACAATGAAGCCGACCGTATCGCCAAGATGATACCGGCGGAGCTCGGGATCACGTTGTCCGGGGCGCGGGAAAAGAATCCGGAACTGGCGGAGGCGATCGAAAACGATGGCCGAATCCAGCAGTTGTGGAAGTATGCCACCTACCTCGAGGGACTGACACGAGGGACGGGGATCCACGCCGCCGGTGTCGTCATTGGGGACAGGGCGTTGGACGAGTTCATTCCCTTGACCCGGGGGAATGAGGGGGAGACGGTGACGCAATTGGCCATGGGGCCCTTGACTGAGTTCGGGATGCTGAAGATGGATTTCCTCGGCTTGAAAACCCTGACGGTGATTCAGGACGCGGTCAATCTGATCAACGAGTACGAGCCGGGCTTTGAGATCACGAAGATTCGCACGGATGATCGGCCGACCTATGAACTGCTCAGTGCGGGCCAGACGGTGGCGGTGTTCCAGTTGGAATCCGGTGGGATGATCAATCTGTGCAAGCAGTTTGGCGTGAACAACTTGGAGGATATTAGCGCCTTGTTAGCCCTCTATCGGCCGGGACCAATGGACCTCATTCCGGATTACATCGCGCGGAAGAGAGGGGAGAAGGAGATCGCCTACGAACATCCCTTGTTGGAAGACGTGGCCTCCAACACCTACGGGATCATGATCTACCAGGAGCAGGTGCAGAAGGCGGCCAACGTTCTCGCCGGCTATTCCCTGGGACAGGCCGATCTTCTGCGCCGCGCCATGGGTAAGAAGGACAAGGCGAAGATGGCCATCGAACGGGAAAAATTTGTCAAAGGCTGCGCCGAGACGAACAAGATTGCGGCAAAGAAGGCCAACAAGATCTTTGATACCCTGGAGAAATTCGCCGGCTACGGTTTCAACAAGTCACACTCCTGCGCCTACGGACTCATCACTTATCAGACGGCCTATCTCAAGGCCAACTACCCGGTCGAATTCATGTCCGGCGTGTTATCTAACGAGATCAACAACACGGACAAAATCGCCGTCTTTGTCAATGAGTGCAAGAACATGGGGATCGACATCTTGCCGCCCGATATCAATCGTTCGCAGATCAAGTTTGCCCCGGAGCGGGTTGACGGCACGAGCCAGAACGGCCGCAATGGAACCAAGAAAGCGATCCGCTACGGGCTGGCGGCGATCAAGGGCGTCGGTGAAGGGGCCATGACCTCCGTCCTCAAGAACCGGGCCGCGGATGGAGAGTTTTCCTCCCTGGAGAACTTCGCCACGCGGGTGGACTCGAAGAGCGTGAACCGCAAGGTGATGGAATCCCTCATCAAAGCCGGGGCCTTCGATTTCGCGGGCGAGGAGCGGCCTTCGCTCTTTTCGCGCATCGGTCAGGTGGTGGCATCGTCGCAGGCGGCGACCAAGGATCGGAGTACCGGCCAGGGCTCTCTCTTCGATACCCTGGAGATCACCTCCTCGGCGCCTGCGCCGGCAGATCAGGCTCCGGAGGAAGCTTGGACCAAGGACGAGATGCTGGCCTTCGAGAAGGATTTGTTAGGCTTCTATGTCACGGGGCACCCGCTGGATTCCTATCGCAACACCATCTTGAGCAAGGCACGGGTGCGCTCCTATCTCGAACTGGAGGAGTTGCCCACGGGCAAGGAGAAGAAACACGAATTCGTCGCCTTCGTATCCACCGCGACGGTGAAATATACCAAGAGCAAGGGCCTGCCCTTTGCCATTTTGATGACGGAAGACTTGCAGGCCAGCGCGGAGGTCTTGGTGTGGAATGATGTCTATGAGAAGACGGATCGGAGTTTATTGGTCACGGGATCGGTCATCCAGTTGCAGGCCTCGGTCGATGTCGATTCGCGCACGGAGACGCGCCGCCTCGTGGCTTCGGCGATTCGGCCCTGCCGGATCGATCGCAACGCGCGGCCGCTGAAGAAGAAGTTGGAGCGATACCAGGCCTCGGGTGGTGGGAGCGCTGCGGCAGAGGCGCTCAACCCGCCGGATCCAGCGCTCACGCTCTACCTCACGAGCGGGCGGACGACTGATGAAGACCTGCATTCCATCCGCGATATCCTGAGTGCCAACCGTGGGGAAACCCCGGTGCACTTGACCATCCGAACCTCGACCGGTGAGGTCCAGGTCCTGCGGGCCGGCGATCAGTTTCGCGTTCAGCGGACGCCCGAGCTGGAGACTGCCCTGGCATCCTGGATGTGAATCTTGCCAGGGAAAATTGTGATGCGGACAATCCTGTCCGCACGATGCGCGTCCATGGATTGTCAATCTATCGGAGCCATCTCCAAGGTGTGTGCTTCCAATTGACCGAGGGACTGAAGTCCCTCCCACTTTCCGGAATGAGATGTTAGGGTTACGATGCTAGAGCCGACTAACGGCGGAAGAACTTGGCCAGTGTTTCCTCGGAAGGGGCCTTGGTCACGAGGGAGACGCCGATGAGAGCCACGGTGCTGGCGAGGACACAGAAGGTCACGGGCATGATGCCGGGGCCCACAGTGTATTCACTGGCGCCTGCCTTGACGAACAGGACGATCCACACGGCCGTTCCCGCGATGATGGAGGCGTAGGCGCCGACCTTGGTCGTGCGGCGCCAGTAGAGCGCGCCAAAGACCAGGGGAGTGAGCATGGCAAAACCGCTGAAACACCACACGGCGAGATCGAAGACGTTCTTGTCCGCGGCCCAGAGGGAAAGCAGGTAGGTGATGGTCACGATGCCGATGATGAAGAAGCGCGCGATCCAGATGATCTGCTTGTCCGTGAAACGGTCTCTGCCCATGCGGTGCAAAACGATGTCGTTGGTGAACATCGTGCCCAGGCAGAGGAATTGGGAATCCAGCGAGGACATGATGGCGGCGAGCACGCCGGCGGTGAGCAGTCCGGTGAGGATCTGATTTTCCACCAGGGCGGCCATCATACTCGAGAGTACGGCGGCGCTAGGCATGCCGGGCGGCCGGAGGCCTGTGGCCCAGACGCCGATGAGGACGCAGGGGACCCAGACGATCATGATGCAGAGCGGGTGGGCGATGAGAGTGAGTCGAAAGGCCTTGGCGCTCCGCGCCGTGAGCCAGTGCTGGAAAAGATGGGGAAACATCCCCACGCTCAAAGGGATAAAGAGGTAAGTGAGGAACATCCAGGGCGGCACGCCGAGTTCCCGCGTGGCGTCGACCAGTTCGGTGCCTTTCCTCGTCTTGTAGTCCATCTCGAGGACGCGGCGTCCGAGATGGGGCTGGTAGCCTTCCAGTGAGGGATCGACCTCACCGTGAATGGTGCCGACGACGTTAGGCGTCTCTAACTTTTCCACCTCGCCATTGACGATTCCATACTTCTGCACCAGCTGTCCCTGGTCATTGACTGTCATGGGGATGTCGCTCGCCTGTCGCAAACCGCCGAGGCTGTTGACAATGAACGAGAAGGCGACGATGCCCATGGCCATGAAGACCAGGGTTTGGAAGGTGTTGGCCCAGGCGGCGCCGCGCGAGCCGCCGGTGAAGACGTAGGCCAAGACGATCATGCAGATGCCGAGCCCGCTGAGCCACGGGGGGATCCCTCCGGTCCACAGGGGATTGGGGTGAGGGAAGGCGTCGGGAAAGGCGCCCGCGGTCACCGGCAGGATGGTTTTGCCCGCCCCGATGACCCCGATCAGGAGATAGGGAATGACCAGGCCCACGAGGATGGGAAAGAGGACGTAACCGATGGCGTTGGAATCGAAGCGTGAGCGGAAGAACTGAATCTGCGTGACGAAACCGTGCTTCATGCCGTAGCTCCACAGCCGGATGCCGATGGCGAAGAAGCAGATGACGTGGACCAGTCCGGAGATGGAGGCCATCAGCCCGTAGACTCCGATACCGCGCTCGAAGGCTTTCCCGGTGGAACCGACGAGGGCGAAGGCCGTCATCGTGGTGCCGAAGACCGACATCAGGAGGAGGAAGGGGCCAATGGAGTGGCTGGCGACAAAGTAGTCCTTGCTCGTTCCACGGGCCATGCGACCACTCATCAGTCCCAGACCCAACAAGAGGCTGAGATAGACCAGGATGACAATGAGGACGGTCATTGGATGTCGTACTTGTTCTCGTTCATGTTGGATTTCACGTCCTCACCGGAGGCCCAGCGCTCGAGATCGTGCGGCCAGGCGTATTTGATGGCGAAGACTGCCAGGATGGCCACGGCGATGGAGAAGCAGGCGTGGTAGACCAGGCCGGTGGGGAGAAAACCAAAGATCAAGTTGGTATTCTCCCACAACCAGAAATCCTGGTGCAGGATCAACATGGCGGCAGCGACGCCGGTGAGGAAGTTTTTCATCGGTGGGAGGGTAGGTGGGTGGATGCCGGACGAAACGATGCCTTCACGACCCTGCGGGCAGGCAGAGCAAGATGATGCCCGTGAGTTCAGAAAACAATCGTTCGTTCCCCGGCCAGTCCGTCACAGTGGAGGGCAGGCCTAACTACTCGTTCTTGGCGGAGGAGACTCTCACCGGCTTGCCCTCGCCGTCCTCGCGGAAGGCGTAGAGATGGGACTGAGTGCCAATGTAGAGAACGCCATTGGCCGCAACCGGGCTGGCGTAGACGGGCCCGTTGAACTCCACGGCCATGAGGTCCGGGTTCTCCTCGCTCTCGCCGCGAATGACGTTCAGCTTCTTGGTGGCTCCAAGGATGATGAGTTCGCCTTCTTCGGTGCCGACATACACTTTACCGTCGGCCACCAGCGGGCTGCTCCAGATATGGCCGAAGGTGTCGTATTCCCAGTATTTCTCGCCCGTCAGGGCGTCGAAGCAGTAGGCGAATCCGCGGTAGTCACAGGTGAAGAGCAGATCGTTGACGATCGCCGGGGTCGACATGCTGCGCTCGATGCCTTCGAAAGTCCAGATGGCCTTCCCGGAAATATCGCCCTTCATGCTGGGATCGATGCAGCTGAGCGTGCCCAATCCTTCGCCGTGCTCCGGATCCTGGCCAGTAAGCACGTAGACCTTGTCCTTGTAGATCACGGGGGTGGCCACGACTTCGTTGGGACCATCGGGCTTGGGATACTTCACCTTGCGGTATTCGGGTGGGTTGCAGTCGTAGCGGAAGAGTTCATTGAAGACGCCGAAGACCTCGCCGTCTTCTTCCTCTTCACCTGGCTCCGTCTCGTAGCCATAGCACCAGCCGTCACCGGCTCCAAAAATGATCATGTCCTTGCCCTTGACCTTACCCAGGGCGGGTGAGGACCAGGAGCAGTGGAGCACGCGCTCGCTCACACCGGAGATCTCCTCGGCCAGGAGCTCGCCCGTTTTGGCATCGAGCATGATCAAGCTCGGCGCCGTGGGAGCGGGAATGTTGGTGTGCGACCAATCGACCCCGTTGGAGGTCGTGGCGATGACCTTGTCTCCGAGGACGAGGACGGAGCTGCTGGCCACGTTGTGAGGGAAGACGCCGAGTTCGCCACGCATGTCGTAGGTCCAGATGATGTCGGCATCCTTTTCACCGACGGCGACGGGATCCGTGCCGGGATCGACCATGTATTTGCCCTCGTCCTGCATGCCCTGATTGCCGTTGGCCTGACCGTCAACGTCGAAGCAGAGCACTTCGCAGCGGTTGGTGATGACGTAGCCGCGATTGCTCACGATGGTGGGGCTGGAACACACTCCGAGATACTCCCAGTCCGAGACCTTGCCCGCGCCTAACTTGGGAATGACGAGTTGCCAGAGGAATTCGCCCGTCTGCTCGTCGAAGCACATGACAATCCCGCGATCGCCAATGTGTTTGGAATCCCGCGGAGCCTCGTTGTTGGTCCCGACAAAAACCTTCCCGTCTGCGATGGTCGGTGTTCCGTAAGTTTGCGAGCCCACTTTGGCCACCCACTTGACGTCTTTCGTCGTCTCCATGTCCACCTCTTCCGTACCGCGCTTGAACCTGCCCGGTTCCATGGTGGCGCCTGGAAGATTCTTCTCGGTGGAAACCATGTTCCGGTCATGGGTGCCGCCCCATTGCGGCCAGTCGTCAGCGAGGAGTGCGCCGCCTGAGAGGGCCGCGCCGCCGATCAAAGAAGTGAAAAGTGAGAGTTTGCGCATCATGGTCGGTAGTTAGGTTGGAGGTGATTCTTTTGGCTAGTTGTTGGGCGTGATGGAGATGTTGTCGACGAAGACGCGTTTCTGGCTCTGGGGCGAGAAGCCAAAGACGCCGGGGGCGCCGTGGGTGTTGGCGTACTGGTGCGTGAACTCGATGGTCCAGGCATCCGGTTCCGGTTGGCCTTTCTCCCAGGCTTTCCCGCGAATGACGCCGGTGCCGTCCGGATTGACATCGACCCGGGTCTTGAGCGTGTACCACTTCTTGGCGCTCAAGCGGAAGGGGACGGAGTATTTGATCCGTTCGTGGTTGCTGCTGATCTCCATCTGCCGGGCGTTGCCCTTGAGGGAGATCAAGTAGCGCTGATTGATGAGACCGATGTCACCTTTGATGCGGCGCGTACCGTCCGTCATGACATCGGCTTGCAGAGTGTAGTTCGACATGTCCTCGCTGCCGATGAAGGTGGTGGCGCGCTGGAAGAGGACGCGGTCCAGGGTCTTGGCCAGGACTTGGTTGCCGTCAAGTTCGCGGACTTCCCACTTGAGGCGGCCTCCGATCCACGGGAGGGGCGGGAAGGCGAAGTTCACCCCGTCCGCGGCGTGGGGAACCGTGAGTTCGAATCCTTCGAAGTCCTGCTTGTATGGCAGGGCCGCAAGCAAACGCCCGCGAAGGAGGCCCGTCTTGCCGTCGGCGGAGCCCGTGAACATTCCCGCCGATTCGGCGGCATCGGCCTGGGCCACCAGCTGGTCGCCCTCGAAAGACGCGTCTAGTTTGAGCGGTACCCTGGCCGCGGAAGGAACGAACGGCGTGAAGGTCGCGGGAACGGCCTTACCGCGAACGCCGGCGGCATCCACTTCGTAGGTCTTGATGGCGAGGCTCTTTCCGGCACCGAGGACGATCTCGTTTGGCACCATCGTCAGGGCGGTCGCCGGGCCCATCTCGAGGGGTTCCTCACTCGGGACGTCGAGGTAGTTGATCTTGTCCGTCTTCATCTCGAAGCAATAGAGCTTGCCCGTCGTGTGGACGAAGACGTGCCCGTTCCACACTGCAGGAGCGCCGAGGCAGTTGCCCTCCATCTCCATTTCGAAGAGGCGCTCGGCCTTTTCATCGCTCGGCTTGATGACAAAGAACTTCCCGTTGTGGGTCGGCACATAGAGAATGCCGTCGGCGTAGGTCGGCGAGGCGTGAATGTTATCCGAGTCCAACTTCTCGCGCCACAGGACCTTGCCGTTGGTCACGTCGACGTTGCAGAGGTGCCCCGTCTTGTCGATGACATAGGCGCGGTCTCCCACCAGGCAGGGCGAGCTGGTAAAAGCGACGAGGTCGTTGCGCCAGACTTCGCTGCTGTTGTCCAGCACGACCTGGGGCTCCCCGGCGCCGATGAGCGTTTCCGGAAGCTTGAGGGCGATCATGCGGCCTTCATTGGTCGTGTCGTGATTCTCCTTGCCGTGGATGCAGATGAGCGTGCCGCTCGGTCGGTGGATGGAAAGGGTGCTGTTGACGCCTCCCTTGGAGAAATGATAGCGCCAGAGGGATTGACCCGTGTTGGCGTTGATGCAGACGACGTTTCCACAGCCCGTGCCGGCGTAGAAGACTCGCTTGCCGTCGCGAGTCTCGAAAACTGGGGTGGAGTTTGAGCTATCCTTGGGCGGCGTTCCCGGCTGGGCCGACCACAGGGCTTCGCCGGTGCGTTTGTCAAACGCGTAGAAACGGTCGCGGGCCGGACCTTGGGTTCCCCAGAAACTGGTGATGCCGCGGACGATGACCTTGTCGCCGTCGATGACGGGAGCCCCGGTGCGCCCATTGGGAAAGGTGAGACGTCCGAAGGACTCCATCAGGCTGTGTTGCCAGAGAAGCTTGCCGTCCTTGTCAAAGCAGCTGAACAGGCCGGTAGAGGTCATGAGGTAGACCTGGCGGGTGTCCTTGTCCACCGTAGGACTCCCGGTGCCGTAGCGGCTGTAGATGGTGTCGCTGATGAAATCGTTGAAGCGCTGTTCCCAGATCTTGGCGCCATTGGCGGGATCGAGGCAGCTGAGGATGATTCGCTGTTCCGGGCCGTCGGCCTCACCGTTGTAGCCGAAGGAATAGAGCCGCCCATCGACGATCACCGGGCAGCCCCGGCCGGAGAGGGGGTAGGTCCACTTCAGGGCTTTCTCGCCTTCGAAAGCCCAATTCTCGTAGGTTTCCGGGCTGACGCCCGTCTGGAACGGGCCGCGCCAGCTGAATAGATTTGTCTGATCCTCGCTTTGCGCCTGAAGATTGAGGCTTCCGGCCACGAAGGTGGCGGCGAGGGAGATGCCAAACTGGGTTCTCAAAGAACGGGTCGTGCACATGGGTAGCTTCGATTGGTCTTTCGTGATTGGTTGGTGGAAGAGATACGCTTGAGCCAGGACTCCGGGCACTGTGAACTGACGCTTAGGGGTGTCAATCCGTTTCCCGGAGGCGGTAAACCTCACTGAAGTTCTCGAGTTCCGAACAAATTGGCTGCGGGATCGGCATATTTCGTCCGATTTTTTCTGAATCGCCCGGTGTTCGGCCGACCTCGGCGGGTGGTCTCACGCTCCGGGAGCCGACTTGGTTTTCCGGGTGGTGTCGTCAAATTACCGAGGAGATGGCATGGGACCGCGGCCTGGCACCGGGAGAAACCCATCCCGGCTTCTTGCTCCCGGTGCTCTGCTCTCTAGCGTCTTTGTCCATGAGAATGACGCTGAGGGAGGTCCTGTCGTCGTCTGTGACGATTTTGTTGTTGGCGAGCGTTTGGGGAGAGAAGATGTCGCCCTATCGGTTGCCCGAGTTGGCCCCCTCGGTGGCGGAGTCGACCGTTGCATTGCCTCCTTTCGGACGACGGCACGATCCGGAGGCCGTCTTGAGCTTTTTCGAGGAGCATCAGGAGCAGCTCAGCGATGCGGATCGCGTGGAACTCTTGCTTCGGGCGGCTCGGATGTATCGTCCCGAGTACGGATCCCATCGGGCGTTTCTCAAGTCTGGTCCGGGGGAAGCGGTCATCGACCTCACCCTGCGCGCGGCCCGGAATGCCGAGAACGCGGAGACGGTTGGCTTGAGAACCGTGCGCGTTCTCATGGCTCAGAGAGTGCATCCTCTGGTGGGCATTCGAGAGGCGGTGGAGGTCTACAAGGATCTCCGGGCCATTGACCTGAGAACGGTCGAGATCCTGTGTCCAAGTGGTGCCAATCCCGAGCATCAACGCGCCGCTCTGGCCAAGGCGCTGGAACTCGAAGGGTGGTTGCGCGAGAAGATCGGGCACCTGTACATTCCCTACGATCCCAAAACGCAAATTGAGGACATCAAGGCGGGAAGGTCTCGAATGACGACCTTGTTCTCCTTGGGAGAACAGCGTGAATGGACCCTTGCGGAGTTCGACCGTACCCTGCCCAAATTGGAGAAGTGGCTCGACGAGCACAAGGTCCCCCGGTTGGCCCAATACGGCGTGGAGGAAAGCCCTCATGTGAACGGAGAGGGGCCGACCAATCCGGCGGTGTGTGAAACCCTGACGGAGTTGCACGAGCAGAATGTGCAAGGGTTCATCGGCGCCACCGGCTTCGGAGTGGCGCGTCAAATGCGGCCGGATCAGCGGCAGGTATACCAGGACGCCTATGGCGACTATTGGCGGGTGGTCATGTCGCAGTTGGTCAGTGTGATCGACCGCGACGTTCCCGTGGCCTACGATATTGATCAGCCCTCCGGTCCTTGGATCATGATGAAAAAACTGCCGGCCGTGGAAGTCGCGGCCGCGGAGGTCAGAGAAATTGAGGATCCGGCTCTCGAGTTTTTGCGAGAGAAGAAGCCTTCCGCGGGCGTGCCGGTGCGTGAACTGTCGGACTTCGAATCGGGCGCCTTGAAGAAGTCGCTCAAGATCTCAGAGCCCGTGGTTTCCCGCGAAGGGCGGCGGATAAGGATGGTGGCCCCGCTTCTGGCTCGGAGCGCCTGCCTGCGCTGCCACGACGTCGAACTCGGAGAGCCGCTTGGAGCCTTCAGTTATGCCATGGAACCGGGTCCCGAAGCGGCCGATTGGTTCGAGAAGAGGGCAAAGAGGGCCGCGGAGTGGAGGCGTGAGAGAGAGGGAAAAGAAAAGTGACACGGGTGAGAAGTGGTCACGGGATGGCCATCGTGGGCAACCGCGCCTCGTGAAACGACGTGTTCCTCGAAGCACGCGGTTCTCGTTAGTTAGCACTCCTTAGGGGTTTCATCCGGAATAACGAAGGGACTGAAGTCCCTGCCACTTTCTCAGAATGTGAGAGGGACTTCAGTCCCTCGGCTATTTGGAAGGAAAGCGTAACGACGTGCAATATTTCTACTGCCGATCGAAGTTGACCAGGCCGTTGGCAATTCCAATGGCGAGGTCTCTTTGAAATTCAGGTTGAACCGCCAGGGCCAGGTCCAGTGGATTGGTGAGGAAGGCGCCCTCGACGAGAATGGCAGGGTGGTTGCTCTCTCGCAGCATCATGAAGTTCGCCCGGCGGATCCCGCGATTGCGCGTTTGGTCTCCGATGGATTGGCCCAGCGCGGTTTGGACCGCTCGGGCGAGAGCCTCGCTGGGTTCCCGCGGCGCCTGCCCGTCTTTGGGGGCGGGGTAATAGGTTTCGAAGCCGCGCGTTTGCTGGTGCCGGCTGGCATTGAAGTGAAGGCCGATCATAACGGCGTCCTCGACGGCGTTGCCGATGGCGGTGCGCTCTTTCAATGTGACATGGGCATCGGTCTGTCGTGTGAGGAGGACTTCGTAACCGCGGTCCTCCAGTTCGCGGCGAAGGATTCGGGCGAGGTCGAGCACGAGGCGGCTTTCGTGGACGCCGCCGGCCTTGGAGCCGTGGTCCATGCCACCGTGGCCCGGGTCGAGGATGACCGTGCGGAGGGACGATGATTGGGGACGAATCGCGGATGGCGACGTCTGGGCCGTGGAAGCGGTTCTCGCCGGCTTGCCTGCCTTCGATTCGAGGTTGACGATCTCTGCTGTGATGAATGTCAGTCTCGCCCCATCCGGGCCTTCCCGCATGCCCATGGCGACCGTCATCCCATCCTCAATGGAGACATCGGTCGTGGTTCTACGTTCGGCATCCGGCGGGTCGAGGCTGAGGTCGAGGTTGATGGTGGTGCCATCTTCGACGTGAGGAAGAACCGAGAGATGGAAGTTCGTGTGCACTTCCGCCGATTCGACGGTGATGGTTCCCCGCTGACCGCTTCGGGCGACGAGCGAGGGCGAACTCATGACCTGGGAGTTCGGGCGGCCTTTCATAGCTTGCAGGATCTTGTCGCGCTGAGGCCCCGTGAGAACGCCACGTAGCTCAGGAGCCGGCCCGAGGCCTTCCGTTGTCTCATCGAGAGGAGAGACCCGGACGAGCGTGGCGCTGATCTTGACGGCCACTGCCGAACGGGGGAAGGCATCGAACGTTTCGGCAAAGAATGCCTCGAGTTCTTTGGCCGATTCCCGTGGTACACGCAGGACGACTCGGGCGGACTCGTTGTCATAGATGGCGCCGCCGCCAGGGGGAAGAGTGATGCCTGAGTTCCGGAGGAGTTCCACCGCGGTGGAAACGCCCTCCCGCTGAAGAGCCTCTTCCCAGTGGTTCGAGGGCACGGCGTAGACCTCCTTGATCCACCCATCGTCCTTCTTCTCCTGAGGGGGGTCGTCCGCTTGCAGCGTGCTCATGGCGAAGAGGAGACCGAGAATGCCGGCGTTGAGCATGCTCTTGAGGAGTTTGCCAGGGGACTGCCGGGCCTGTTTGGGGTCGAGAACGTGGGTGACCCGGGTGCGGACGGTGGATGGTTGTGCCATGGAGTGAAGTGGGGTGGAGTGATTGAAGAGGCCTCTCGAAGAGGCGAAGTGTGAGAGCATTTTAGCGTAATTGACAGGGTGACAGTTTTCGCCCAAGACGATGTCGTCCACAGCGCGTTCCTCGGTGAGGCGGAGGCGGCGGAGAGCAATCCAGGTCAGCGGGTTGGGCCAGTGGAGGGCGCAGGCGAGGCAACGGATGATGTGTGAGAGGCCGTCCCGCCGTTGCACATGGGCCAGTTCATGAACCAGAATCATGCGGCGTTCTTCGGCGGAGGTCTCGAGGATGGAACTTGGCAGAAGAAGGCAGGGGCGCAGGCAACCATAGACTAGTGGTAGAGGGACGTCGGGCCCGGCCAGGATGTCGACGTTGCTTTTTGAGCTCCGTTTGCAGCCGGAGACGGCGCTCGTCAGATCCACACGCCAGGGAGAGGAGGCGTCGAGGGGATGGCATTGGCGCTTCAACCGGTTGAGTTTCCCATAACCGACGGCGAATCGACTGGCAATGAGGAGAAGGCCGAACAACCAGACGGCTGCGAGCCATTGTGGCCAGTGTGCGGGGAGGAAATCGGCTTTCTCGGGGATGGGGGCTTCCTCTTCCGTCACATGGAGAGGCGCCAGCTCCTCCACAGGGGCCGTCAGCTCAAGGGTAACCGGGGGCTCCAGGGGGACAACGTTACCCGTCGAATAATAGGGCAACTGCCAGAGCGATGGCATCAGTGAGAGGAGGGGAAGCAGGGCGAGTCCGGTGAAGACGCCACGCCACCAATGGTGCTGGGTGGCGGCGCTGCGGGATCGAAGAAAGAAGCGGGCCACGATGAGGGCGACGCCGAGGAGGACGAAGCCCTGGGCGAGCAGCGTGAAAAGGAAGATGAGAGTCTCAGGCATCATGACGTTCGGTCTCCTGAGCTTGATTGATGATGGCGGCGATGCGCGAGAGTTCGTCTTGGCTGAGTTCGGTATCGCTGAGGTTGAGCAGACCGGAAACGACTTGTTCGGCGGAGCCGCCGAAAAAGGTATCGCGGAGCCGTTTGAGGGCGGCTTCGGCCATCTTTCCGCGCGGTTTCGCCGGGGCATAGACATAGGATTTGCCGGCGCGCCGATGCTTCACGTGTCCCTTTGCTTCAAGGACGGAGAGCAACTTGCGCGCCGTGGAGTAGGTGGGCTGGTCGGGCAGGCGGTCCCAGATATCGCGGGCGGTGGCGGAGCCGAGAGGCAGCAGTACATCCATGATCTGCCGTTCGCGACGGGAGAGAGGATCCGGTTCACTGGGCTGGGACTTGCTCATGTGCGAACTTTTTCGCAGGTTATGCCCGGCGTCAACCGGATATCTGCGAAAAATTTCGCAGATACTGCAGCGGATTTTCTCGGGGGCGGAGATGCCTTGCGATTTTGGCGGATGAGGCCAGAGTCGCCGCCTATGAGCCTCGATCCCTCTCTGTTGCAGTCCCTCGCGGACCGTGTGGGCACGCCCTTTTGGGTGTATGATGCGGGCGTCTTGCGATCGCGAATCCGTCAGGTCAAGGCGCTGACTTCGCCGCCCAAGGTCCAGGCACGGTACGCCATGAAGGCCTGTTCGGCGGCGCGTGTCCTCCGGGAGATGCTTGCGGAGGATATTTGGATCGATTCCGTCTCGGGCAATGAAGTCCTGCGCGCCTTGCGTGCGGGCTATCCGGCGGGGTACGATCCGGCGAAGATCTGTTTCACGGCGGACGTGTTTCGCGACGAGGCCCTAAAGGTGGTTTTGCAGAACAACGTTTTGCCTAACATTGGATCGCCCAACATGATTCAGCAGTTGTCGGAGGCCGGTTATCGCGGGCCGATCTCGGTGCGCTTGAATCCGGGATTCGGGCACGGTCACGTCAATGCCTGTGACACCGGTGGACCGAGTTCCAAGCATGGCGTTTGGTTTGAGGAAGCCAAGGCGATCGCCGAGGCGGCCGAGGCTGCGGGGCAGGAGATTGTCATGATTCATGCGCACATCGGCAGCGGGCCGAAGTTTGAAGAATTGCATGACAACCTGAGCCGATTGGCCTCGGATTTTGCCAAGATCGTACCGGTCTTCCCCGCTCTCCGAGGGGTGAACCTGGGTGGGGGGATTCCCCATGATTATCGGGATCCCAACGCGGATTTTCCTTTAAACCTTCTGCGCAATCTCTTTGCGGAGGCGCAGGAGGACCTCTCGAGGGTTGCGGGGCGTGAGATCCAGTTAGAGATCGAGCCGGGGCGTTTTTACGTGGCCCCGGCGGGGACACTCGTTTCCCGGGTGCATGACGTGAAGGCGACCCAGTCGAACGCCAAGGGCGAGGGCGCCACCTTTGCCATGATCGACGCCGGCTTCGTCGATCTCCTGCGCCCTGCAATGTACGGGTCCTGGCATCGTATCGAAGTCGTGGGAAAGGCGGACCGGCCGACGGAACCCATCGTGGTGGCGGGGCCGCTCTGTGAGAGTGGCGATGTGTTCACGCGGGATGAGGCCGAACTGCTTCAGCCGCGCGAGTTGCCGCGGCCCGTTCCCGGCGACCTCATGACACTGCACGATGGCGGGGCCTATGGATATGCCATGGCGTCCAACTACAACTCCATCGGTCGAGCTCCCCAGGTGTGGTTGGAGGAAGATGGATCGGTCTCTCTCATGTCGCGCCGCGAAACCATCGAAGACGTCATCGATCTCGAGACCGATGAACCTTTGGCGCTATAGTTAGGCACGGCACCTCATCTTCTCGTGCAAACAAATGGGAGTTTAAGTTTATGTTTAAGTGTAAGTTTAAGTTTTCGGTATCGAGGAATTTTGCGCTCCTAGGGGATTAATCCTGGTTCCCGGCGGCGGTCCGGCATACGCTTTCGGTTGGAGCTATGGATCGCAACCGAATGCCGGGAAACGATGATGCCTTCGCGGCCGCGAGGGCCCGGATGGTTGCGAATCAGCTCGTTACCCCGGGGCGGGATATTTCCGATCCAGCGGTGCTTCGCGCCATGGGGGAGGTGCCACGGGAGTACTTTGTGCCCTCGGATCTGCAGTCGGCGGCCTATGAGGACCGGCCCTTGCCCATCGGCTACGGCCAGACGATTTCCCAGCCCTACATCGTGGCCAAGATGACGGAACTCCTGGGCCTCGAGCCGCAGCATCGCGTGCTGGAGATCGGGACGGGCTGCGGTTACCAGACGGCGGTCCTCGCCCGGGTGGCGGCCCAAGTCTATTCGATCGAGGTGGTCCCGCCGTTGGCCAGGATGGCGGCGCGAACCCTTGCGGCGCTGCCACTGGAGGTCGATAACGTCACCTTGAGACAGGGCGATGGCTACGCCGGGTGGCCGGAGGAGGCGCCTTTCGATGGCATCATCGTCACCTGCGCTCCCCCGCAGGTGCCGCCCCTGCTAGTGGAACAGCTGGCGGAGAACGGGCGCCTCGTTGTTCCCGTGGGAGTGGAAGGCGGACCGCAGAAACTGCTCCGGCTGCGCCGAAGGGGCGGAGAAGTCGATGAAGAGATCGTCATTCCAGTGGTTTTTGTCCCCATGACGGGCGTGGCCCAGACGGCGGGCAATTCAGCTTGAGCCCGGCTCGGCGGCGTGACAGGGTGCTGCCACGTCATGATCGCTTCTCTACGTTTCTCTGCATTCCTCGCATTATTGTTTTGCGGCGCCTCCCTGGCCCTGGGCCAGGAGAAACCCAATTTCCTTTTCATCTTTGCCGATGACTTCGCCTACAACGCGGTCGGGGCCTATGGCAATGACGAGGTGCAGACGCCGCATTTGGACGCTCTGGCCGCCCGCGGCAAACTCTTCACCCACGCCTACAATCAAGGCGGCTATCACGGGGCGGTCTGCGTGGCCAGCCGCTCCATGCTCGTCACCGGCCAGTATCTGTGGCACGTGCGCAAGAATGAGAAGGAGATCCGGAGCAAACTCCAGCCGGAGAAGCAGCTCTGGCCGCAATTGTTAGCCTCCGCCGGCTACGACACCTATTTTACGGGGAAATGGCACATTCAGGCGGATGCCGAAAAAGTGTTTCACACGGCTCGCCATATTCGGCCGGGGATGCCTAACCAAACACCGGAGGGCTACAATCGCCCCATCGATGGCCAGCCGGATCCCTGGGATCCCACCGATCCCAAGTTTGAGGGTTTTTGGAAGGGCGGCAAGCACTGGAGCGAGATCGTGGCCGATGACTGTCTCGATTTTCTGGGGACGGCGAAGGAGAGTGAGAATCCTTTCTTCATGTACATCGCCTTCAACGCGCCGCATGACCCCCGGCAGGCTCCGAAGAAATACGTCGACATGTATCCCATCCACAAAGTGAGCCTCCCACAGCCGTTCTACCCCGAGTACCAGTACAAGGATGACATTGGCTGCAGCGCCAAACTGCGGGATGAGAAATTGGCGCCCTTTCCCCGCACGGAGCGATCGGTCAAGGTGAACCGCGCAGAGTACTATGCCATCATCACCCATCTGGATGACCAAGTGGGACGTATCCTCGAGGGGCTGGAGGCCTCCGGCAAGGCGGACAACACCTACATCGTCTTCACCGCGGATCACGGCTTGGGCTGCGGCCACCACAGTTTGTTAGGCAAGCAGAACATGTTTGATCACAGTGTGCGCGTGCCCTTTTTCGCCGCCGGTCCGGGGATCGAGGCCAACACCCGCACGGGCGCGCGGATCTACTTGCAGGACGTGATGCCGACGACGTTGGCCCTGGCCGATGTGGAGGCGCCGGAGAGGGTTCAGTTCCAGAGCCTGGTTCCCAT
>JANQJH010000259.1 GCA_028281705.1 Verrucomicrobiales bacterium | reverse complement strand
CGACTCCGTGTTCGGCGCCCGCGTGAGGGTGAGCGTGATCGCGGTCATGGAGAGCGGATGAAACGCACTCGCCGAGGTCGAGATGTTCGGAGCCGAAAGTTGCACCGTCAAGCCCTCGTAACGCCCCGTCAGCACGTGACTGCTGAAATAGAGATCCTCGGAGCCCGGCTTCACCTGAGCAAAGGTCGAGAGACTCCCTCCCGGCGGCACGTTCACCGAGCCTCCGTTGGCCACGATCGACCAGGCGCTTCCATTGATTGAAGCGAGAAGCTGGGAAACGGCTTCGTCATTGGGATTCGTAATCGCGATGTCCTTGCCCACGATGCCGTAGTCCATGAGAGGATAAGTACTCGGGCCAGGAATGAGGCTCGGCTGCAACAGTTGCGATCTCGTCGAATTCACCACGGTGGGATCAATATCCAAGCCGACATCGCCATCAACGACGGTGGTCACCGGCGAAACCGAACTCACCGTTTCCCGATCGAAATCCCAAACCCAGGCGCCCACGCCCGATTCGGTGGCGGCCAACTCGAAGGTTGCCTGCCTCTCTTCGGTCACCACCGCCCCCGGCGTCGTGGTGGAGTCGATTCGGAACGCTTTGATTCCCTTGGAGCCGCGATCCACCAACTCGAAAGCTTTCAACACCGGATCCCAGATGGCACGCCACTCACCCTCGGTGGCCGCCTCTTCGTCCGTCTGCTCGATGGCGACGAGCCTGGGATCGATCAACGAACCGCTGAAACCGGCAATCTTTTCCCCGTTGGACGCCACCGTCTTCAGCTTATCGACGACCGCCTGGGCACTTGTTAGACCCGCCAAGGAACCGCCGCTATTCGTATAGAGTTTCGCCGCCACATTGAAAGTCACCACGTGACTCTCGAGCAATTGTTTCTCCCCGCGGTCACGTAGCGTCGACATTTTCAGCAAGGCCACGCCCGAAAGAATTCCGATAATGGCGATCGTAGCAATCATCTGGACAAACCCCATACCCCGTTGGCGGAGGACATTTCTCTGTATTTTCATCGTCTTGAGGCGTTAGGGTTAGTTGCCAATCACTGAGAAAACCGCCTCAGCAATGAAGGTCTCCGGGTGAAAATCTTCATCCGCGACCACGACTTGAGCTTGATTGGTGTAGTCCCCTCCAGCACTCGGCGGCAGGGTCCGCAACGACATGTAGGTCGTCCCGGGCGGGAGCGTCATTCCCGTGATGGCCACCGTCTGACTGTAGTCCGAATAGAGAGGTAACGGCACCGCGGCATTCCCATCGACCAAGGGTTCATATTCTTCATCCCAAACAAGGCCGGCCGGCAAGGTATCGAGAAAATTCACCGTCATTCCCACGTTGTGATTATTCGTCAGGGTGAAGGTGTAATACATCGGGCTATCCGTTCGCCCGATGTCGTGGATCGTGATCAAGAGATCGTCTTCATACGACTCGGCAAAGAGCACATCATCCAGCGCAATGACGCCGTTGCTCGTGCTCACGATTTCGAAGTTCACCGAGGTGTTGGTCGCCGTCATGTAGCTCCCGCCGAATTCCTGCCAAACTCCGGTTCCGGATCCATCCCAGGAATCGATCAAGCTCGTCGAGTAAATCTCCTGGCCGTCCACCCGGAAAGAGACCTCGGCCATCTCGTTCGGGCTCAGATTGGCCACAAAGGCGGAGAGATGATAGACGGTATTGATCTCCAAACCGGTGATCGTCTGCTTGAACAAGGTGTTGGCGTAGCCATTGGCGTTCCCCACCAAAAAGTAGCCAAAGCCCGGTTCCTGGCGGTCCTGCAACGGCGCCCAACTGCTGTTTCCCTCATCGCCATCATCGGTCACGATAAAGTGGTTATCGGCCACCGTGCCGGATGAGTCATAGGTGAAATGGGTATTGCCACTGGAGAGCGATTCCCGATCACTTGTGCCGCCGCCAAACGTCCCGCTCGATCCCGCGGTGAGGGCATTGTAGATGTCCTGATTGATCGTCAGCATGAACTGCCCCGTGTAGGTCAGAGACGGAATCAAACGCAGGTTGGCCATGTCCGTCGAACTCACGATCCACGCCCCGTTTCCCACGTCTTCTCCATGAGAGAGATGAGCGCCATCGGGAAGACCGGAGATATAGAAATCACTCGTGTTCTGGTTCTGACTCAGATCGAGATTCAAGGGGATTTCTTCACCCCGATTGGAGACGATATCCTCAGCCGAGAACTCCGTGTGAAAAATCCCCAAGGGCACGTTGAGCACCGCAGTCGAACGTGTCGAATGATCCCTATCAAAGACTCCATAGGAAGTCGATCCATCGGACCATGTCGCGGTCACGCCCACATCCCGGTAACCAAAAGCACCGCCGCTATCATTGGCGATACTTCCATTGTTCCCCGTCAGCCAATCCGTATCATAGCCGAAGGTGAAGACGTCGCCGGCAAGGAAATGACCGGCATCGAAGCCGATGTCCATGGAACCGCTCGTGCCATCCACCCAGCCCATGGAGACCACGGAAGAAGAAAATGACGTGCTCCCTTCATCAATGATGAAGGTATCACTGGCATCCCAGTACG
Source organism: Verrucomicrobiales bacterium (assembly GCA_028281705.1). GTDB lineage: Bacteria > Verrucomicrobiota > Verrucomicrobiia > Verrucomicrobiales > DEV007 > JAACDM01. Next base: position 3,653 of record JANQJH010000259.1, on the reverse strand, counting down.
CGTTGCCGTCACTACCGGCTCGAAGATCGAGAGTGAGGTTTGTTAGAGAGGGGCTCCCCGACCCATGGGAGGAGTCATAGGTCACGGAGAAGAAGTCGCTATCGTTGTATGAGGTGGATCCGTTAGCGACAATAGTGAGAGAGGCATGAAGGCGGGATTCCGTCAGAACTGCGAGGCTGACTAGAATCACACCCAACCATGCCGGTGTTGAGGTCGGCAGCATGTTGAGGGAGGATTAAGTTGTTAGTCATCTCGGAGTGGCGCCTCATGCTAAACCCTCCCTCCCAAGATATTTATAATTTCCATAAAAAACCGCCGAATTCGCCAATTTCTTCGCAGTTTTGAGAAAATGCCCACGATCCCGCCTACGCAACCTGCGGAAAAGATCACCAGCAGATCGGACCCAGGTCTGGCCGAATAGTGATTTTCCGGCGCATCAACGAACGCCAGTTGGCACACCATTGTCCAACTCCTGGCCGCCTACCCGCTTCGCCGGCCGGGACAGACCAGGGTGGAACGCTCACCAGTTGCGGCAGGTCGCGATCGAGGCTACGGACAGACCACCCATGTTGAGCGACACACAAAAGGAAGCGATCCGGAAATGGGCCCAGGAGGGCGCGGAATTGGGGGAGATCCATCAGCGGATCAACGATGAGTTCGGCATCCAAATGACCTACCTCGAGGCACGCCTCATGGTGGCTGACCTCCAAGTCTCACTCGACAAGGAGACCGAGGAAGAAGAAGACGTCGATAGCGAATCGATCGCCCCCAGCGCTTTGGAGTCCGATCTCCTGGGCGAAAACCCACCGATCGGCGGGACCGGAGGTGTCCAGGTCTCGGTCGACCGGATCGCCCAGCCCCACGCCATGATCAGCGGTCGCGTCACGTTCTCGGACGGCAAGGGCGGCGCGTGGTACCTGGACCAAATGGGACGCCTGGGGATCGACTCCGATGAAGAAGGCTACCGCCCACCCGAAGAAGACCTGGCCTCGTTTCAGAGCCAGCTCCAGGAGACTCTCAAGTCCCAGGGATTCTGATCCCGTGGTGAGACAGCCGTCGATCAGAAGCAACGTGGAACCAGTGTCTCGCCCAACCGGACTTCATTTGAATCCTTCCCGCGCCCAAATGATGCAATAGGTCAGCGCGTTGCCCAAGCGTTCGTGGACTTCCGCCATTTCCTTCTGCGCCTTGCCGGGATTCTGGGCGACCTCCCCCATCAATTCGGCCGCGGTGCGCAATTGAAGCAGAGTGCTGGTGGGCACGCCCTCAACTCCTTCCCGTTCGCTGCCAAAGGCTTCGCGAGCCTGGGTTAGCAGTTTCTGCGCCGCGACGATCTTGCCCACCACATCCTCGCTGGACGAGACCTCCGTTCCCTCTCCTGCGGCCAAGAGCATGTCCTCAGCTTCCATGAATAGTGTCCGGCCTTCCATCAGGGCCTCCGCCGCATCCTTGAAGAGAGGCACGATCCCCTCCTCTTCCAGCCACCAGGTCAACTCGGGAACCTCGATCACCTGGCCGATCTTGAGCTTCTCCGGATCACAGGCGTTGTAGAGTTTGAGTAAGCGCCAGTATCCGGCACGACCATAGCCCGACACCGCGATCTTGTTCAAATTGTCTCCCGAAGCGATGACGTACTTGACGATGGCACCTTCTCCAAACTCCGGTTCCTCCGCCTTCCCCGCGGAAGCCACCCCCCTTGCTTTGGCTTCGCTCGGCCTCAAGGGAAAGACATCCTGCGAGAGGCCAGAGGACGTCGTCACAAGCACGATCACACCTGCATGAAGAAGAAATCGAATCGACGGTCTCATGGTGTTCTTAGCGTTCATTCTTTCATTCACGTGGTCCAGGAACGGGACGAGACAAGAAGGTCAGGACGAGGACCGCGACCCCACCGCCTTCAAAGCGTCCCCGATGCGCTCATCGGCGGGGCGTTGCGCCGCCAATTCCGTCAAAATCTCTTGCGCCCTCTTGAAATACTCGGCCGCTTTACCGGCCTCTTGGTGCACTTCGAGGGCATGAGCGTGACTGCTGATGACCGCGGACTCGCGAAAACGATAGACGTGATCGGGCAGGCCCGTCTTACGGCCCTTATCCTCGATCTCTTGAAAGAGCGATTCCGCCTTCTCCATCTGCTCCAGGGCCTTGGCCGTCTCCTTTGAATCGAGGTGAAGATCTCCCTCTGCGGACCTGGCCAATGCCAACCGAAAAGTCACGTCTGCATCCTCGGGATCAGCCTTGTGCAATTCTGACAAAATAATCAAGGCCTTTTCCAGAGTCTCGAAGGCAGACTCCCGCTCGCCGGCGTCACGCGCCATTTCCGCGAGGTCTACCAAGACGAGGGCGAAGTAATATTGATATTCCCGGTTGGCCTCGTCCTTCTCCAGGAGGAGTGCCAGAAGCTCATACATGGACTGGCGTGCCAGGGCGGATTCTTCTTCGTCCCCTTTCACTTGAAACGAAAGATCACCGAGATAGTAGAGGCAGCGGGCCAACTGAAAGCGGTACTCCGGGATGTGCGGCTTCTCATCCATCAAGCGGGAGTATCCCCGGCTCGCCAATTGGAACGATTCAAATGCCCTAATATTCTCATTTTCCCAAATGCAGATGAGCCCCACTTCAAACTGACATAACGCGAGATAATACTCGTCTTCTTCGCGGGCGTCAGCGCTTTGGGCCAAGCCCTCGAGCACTTGCATCGCACTTTCCTCACTCTTGAGCGCGGTTTTGAGATCACCCGCCCGAGCGAGTTGCTGGCCGTAGTAAAACAGCGCCCGGCCGAGCCTTCTCTTGAGGTCGAGATTCTGTGGGGCTGTCGTCAGCTGCTTCTTGAAGACCCGCACACTCTCTTGCAGTTTCTCCAGGGCCTCGGCTCTCAACCCCGCCGTCATCTTGGCCTTGCCCGTTTCCAGGAGCGCGGCTCCCAGGGTCTCCTCGACGTCGGACAACTGTTTCACTTCCGGAGGAAGATTCTCGATCTCCCGAAGCAATTGATCCAATTTGGCCCCCGCCTTCTCCAGATCACCGAGCTGCGCCTCGATGCGCGCCAATCCCAGCTGCGCGCGCAACCGTTCGACCGCGAGAACCTTGTCTCCCTCCGTCGTCCGCAAGACGCGCTCGTAGTGGTGCCTCGCAGAGTTCAGATAGCCGTCGATCGATTGGTACTCAGGGGAATTGGGGCTCTTGGCGTTGAGCAGGAATTCGAGAAAGGCATCGGCCGTGGACTGGGCATAGGTCAGGTTACTCTTCAACCGAAGGGCATCCTCCTTCGCTCGCCGTTCCTCGCGCTTGGCCTCTCCCAGCTCACGTTGCGATGAGGCTTTGAGGTCGACAATCTCTTGACGCCGCTTCACCAGGCGGGACTCAGATGTCACGTTGAGGATGAGGGAGGCAATCAGACCGGCGAAAAGGCCGATGGCGGCCCAGCGCCAATGCCCCAGTCTGCGCCGCCCCGCTGCCACCTTCTCACTGAGGACCAGTTCGCGCTCCTCGTTTTCCTGTCTCTCGATCGCGAGTTTCTCATCCCGCTCGATCTTCTCGAAGTGTTCCAGAACTTCGCGGACGTCGCTGTACCGCTTCGCCGGATCCAACTGGAGGCACTTCTTGAGCACTCCCAGGCGCTGTTCCTCGAAGGGATCGGCCACCTCTGGCCACTC
>JANQJH010000304.1 GCA_028281705.1 Verrucomicrobiales bacterium | reverse complement strand
AGGCATTCCGCGCGCTGGTCGACAAGTATGCCGGCGTGGTCTACGGCGTGGCCCGGCGCCGCACCGGCAGCGACGAGGCCGCGGAGGAGATTGCGCAGGACGTCTTTCTCGCGCTGGCCCGGAAGGCCGGGGCAATTGCCCGCCGTCGGTCGCTCAGCGGATGGATTCACCGCGCGGCGACCCTCGAATCTCTCAAACAGTTGCGAAATGATGCCACACGGCAACGCCATGTCGCCATGATTCGCGATCATCAGCAAACACAGCACGGTTCTCAGGGAGACGAGAACGTGTGGCAAGAAGTGCGGCCACACCTCGACGAGTTGCTCGAGCGGCTCTCGGCCGACGAACGCGAGATCCTCGTCGGCCATTACATTGATGGTCTGAGATTCAGCGAGATTGCGTCCCACAGCGGCATCAGTGCCGCAGCCGCCCAAAAACGGAGTGTCAGGGCCCTGGAAAAGTTGGCGCGATTCCTCGGCAAACGAGGCGTGTCGGTGTCGTCGGCCTTTCTCAGCCTTGGTTTGGCGGCCGAACTCGGACAGGCCGCGCCCGCGGGCTTCTCCACCAAGATCGGCACCTCGGTGCTGGCGTCCTCTGCCGCCGCGACGTCCTCGTCGACGGCCATCAGTCTCACATCATTCCTCAGTATCATGTCCACGAGTAAACTCGCCTTTGTCGCCGCCTTTGTCCTCGCGGCCTCCGTTCCGTTAGGGATTCGACTAACGGATTCTCGGGCTACGGCTACCTTGAACGGCTTTCGATCACTAACAACAACAACTGCGGATCCGAATCAATTGGGGTTGTCAGAGCCGGGGCAGGCCGAACGGGAAGCGTTCGATGCGGGGCGGTTCCGGCGTCTGCTAGAGCAAGTGCAGTCGGACGAGCCCACCGAGAACGCGCGATCGCGTAGGCTGCAGCGCCTGATGTTTACTCTCGATCTCCAAGAAGTCCGGGCGGCCATCGCCGTGCTGCACGAGTTCGAGGAACCTCAACGGCTGCTGGACATCGTCGGTGCGGCCTATGCCCGTTGGGCGGAACTCGATCCGGGGGAGGCAGTGGCGGATGCGCATGCGCAACCGAAGGATCATTGGGGCTACTATCCCATCAGCAACGCCTGGCTCACCTGGGCCTTTGCCGATTGGGATGCCGCCCGGGAGTGGAACGCGGCCAACAATGAAACATTCAATTTCTGGAGTTACCTCGATTGGCAGGCGGAACGCGATGGCGAGTTGGCGCTCCGGCATGCCACCCAGTTGGCGGAGGATTTTCCCTCGCAGAGTGATCGTTACCTGCGGCGGGCGCTGGCGAGTTGGACCTCGCACGAGCCCGAGCGTGCCATCGCGTGGATGGATGAGAACCTGACGGATTCCTCCACGCGTGATGATCTCATTGGTGCCAGTCTGGAACAGCTCCGCGAAAGTGACCCGCGAAAGGCCCTGGATCATATGGGTCTCATTGAGAATCCCGAGCGGTTGCGCGAAGTGCGCTACAACGTTTTTTGGTCCTGGGCGCTTCTGCAGCCGGGTGAGGCGGCGGCCTACTTTGACGAGTCCGACGCCGGTGAGAGCTGGAGCATCCATACCGTGCGATCGGTCGGCGAGGCCATCGCCCGGAACGATCCCGTCCGCGCCCTGGAGATCGCCCGCAACATCGAGGATGCCGAGCGTAGTGACAGTTTCTACACCGGGATTCTGGGCGGCGCGGCTCAGAGCGATCTCGGTTTGGTGCGAGAGGCGGCCGAGGCGATCAGCGAGCGTGCGGCGCGGACGAATAATAGTCTGGGCTCCTTTCTCAAACACTGGGCCGCGCACGATCGCGCCGCCGCTGAAGCCTGGGTGGAAGCCCTCCCGGAAGGCGGCAAGAAAAACTGGGCCCGCCACGTCTTTCCCAGCGAATGAAACGCATTGTCCTAGCAGTCATTCTCGGCCTCGTCGTGGGTTGGATCCTGTCACACACGGTCTTTCCCCGATCGGAGGTCCCGGCTTCGGTGCCCGGCTCGACTGGTGCCAAGGGGATCAGCGCGTTGTTGACTCGTCAGGGGCCCGCGGCACCGCGAGCGCGTTCGGCCACGAGTCTCGATGATCAACGGGCCGAGGCGGGCGAGGGACGCACGTTTAGCCCGATCCGCGCCCGCTTGTTTTCCATGGATCTCGTGCAGTCGCTCTCGGGAGACCAGTTGATCGAGGCGTTTCGGGCCGGCCAGGTTCGAGACGGATTGGAGGTCGCGGCGGCCTTTGGCAAGATCGCGGAGACTGACCCCAGAAGAGCCCTGCAGTTGGTTCGCGAGATCGCCGGCCGTCGGCTCAAAGACCGCGCCCAGTCGGCCGTGATCCGGGCTTGGGCGAAATCAGCGCCCAAGGATCTGCTGGATTTCCTTCAGGAGCAGCCCGTCACGAGTGAGCGTGGGCATATTGCTAGAGAGTTCGCCGGCAAATGGGTCGAGAGCGATCCCGAGGCGGCCTTTGCCCATCTGGATGAACTCGTTGGCCTGGGTGGGATCTTTTCCCGCGATCTCGCGGAATCGCTGGTCAAGCAATGGGCCGAGACCGACTTCGAGGCGGCGGAGCGCTGGGTTGAGCAATCGGCCGAACCTGCAAAGCGAGAGGCCCTGAGGGACGCCCTCCTCTTCGGCCACGTGGCCACCTTGCAGGGAGGCGAAGCGGTCGATTTCGTGCTCGAACGGCCGGATAACGCGGCGCTGCAGAAACAACTCACGAAGGCCATGGAGAAGTGGGCCTTCGGTGACCCGGAAGCGGCCATCCAACGTTGGGCGAGTTTGCCGGAGGAGCACGTTATTTGGGAGGAGACCACGTCCCTTGGGCGATCGGCGATGCTCGCCGTCCTCATGCGGCGGCAAAGCGGGGGGAGCGATGGCGGAGGTATCCTCGAGTGGAGTCACCATCTTCCCCCGGGGGAGCCGCGCCGACAGTATCTCCTTGGCGCCGCCAATCTCGCCAGCTCAAACGATCTTCCGATGGCCGAGAAGATCATTGCCCAAATTCCCGAGAGCCGGGAGCGCGTCAAAGCCGTGGGCATGTTCGCCGAGCTGTGGATGCGCAAGGACCCCGTCGCCCTCTCGGAGTGGCTCGGTGCTCTCGAGCCGTCGCCTAGCAGAGACGCGGCCGTGTCGCGATTTGTCCGTCTCCTGGTTAGTTCCGATCCCGATCGCGCCCGTGAGTGGGCGGAGACCCTTTCCGACCCGGCGGGCAAGGCGCGCTTGTTGAAGGAACTGCCGTGAAGGATCGGGCAAGGTAAGATGGGATACGATCTGTGCTCGACAGACGAAACGCCTGTTCCACGTTGACTCTGTTAGAGTTTCAATCGGTGGTCGCCAGTCGCGCTCCAAGAAAGATGAAGAGGGCGCCGGCGGTGCGATTGAGCACCTCGGCAAAGGTCCTGCTTCCCCGGAGGCGCTCTCCCAGCGAAGAGGCAAACCAGGCGACACAGAAACACCAAAGGCCGCCGGTGACGATGAAACAGAGACCCAGAGTCATGAAGGCGAGAAACTTGTGGGGGCTGTCGGCCGCGATGAATTGAGGCATGAATGCTAGAAAGAACAGGGCGACCTTGGGATTGAGGACGTTAGAAATGACGCCTTGACGATAGACGGCGAGGAAGCTTGACGATCCGGCGAACTCGTCAGGGATCGCTGCGGAAGAAGGAGAAGAGCGAGAGACGAGCATGCGGGCGCCGAGATAAATCAGGTAGGCGGCGCCGGCGAATTTCAGGGTGATGAAGGCTGACGAAGAAGCTGCGATGATGGCCGAAATGCCGAGCGCCGCCGCCAATGTGTGGATCAGGCTGCCCGAAGTGATTCCCAGCACGGAGGCCATGCCCGCCCGGCGGCCCTGCGAAATACTGCGGCCCAGAATGTAGAGAGTGTCCTGCCCCGGGGTGAGGTTCAGGACGATGCCCGTGATGAGGAAGACGCCAAAATCGTGAATGCCGAACATGATGGTTGGTGAATCTCATATTGTTGTCACCTTTCGACAAGGTGAAACAAGTTTCTCGTAGCGAAGCCGTGAGGCTTCCTTGAAGACTAACCTCACTCGCTCCGAATTTCGTCGATCGTCTCGAGCAGAATCTCAATCTCTTCCGATGTGTTGAAGAAATGCGGCGCCAGCCTCAGGTAGTCTTGGTGGCTACCGCAGTGGAATCCTCGTTGGTGAAGAGCCTCAAGCAATTCGGTGGTGTTCCTCCCGGGCAAGCGGCAGGAGACGATCCCGGCGAGCCGGTCGTCCTGGGATGGATCGAGGAAGAGTTCCACCTGCCGACGGCGAAGTTCCGAGGTCAACTCTCGGGTCATGGCGCAGACCCGCCCTTCGATCCGCCCGGTTCCCAGTTCAGATGTCAGCTCGAGAGATCGACTGAGACCACAGAGGGCGGCAATATCCAAGGTGCTGATCTCGAATCGATCGGCCGTGGGCTTGATCGAGCCGGGAGTGATCGCCGGGTAGGATTCGCCGTGCGTCATGGTGCCGGCGCCGACGAAGGTGGGACTGACAAACTCTAGCATCTCCTGAGAAACATAGAGCAGGCCTGTTCCCGTGGGCCCGAGCAACCACTTCCACCCGCTGGCCGCGAGGGCGTCGATGCCCAAAAGCCCGACATCGATATCGAGGATGCCCAGAGACTGGGCGGCGTCCACCACCAGCTTGATGCCGCAACTGTGACACAGCTCCGAGATCGCCGCAATGTCCGCACGGTAACCCGAGCAATAGTCCACATGGCTCATGCTTAACATTTGGGTGTTTTTGTCAATGAGAGGGATGAGGTCGTCGGGAGCGATCACCCCGCGACGCGCGGGAATCCGGCGAATCTCAACGCCGAGAGATTGCAGCTGGTACCAGGGATACACGTTTGCCGGGAATTCATTGTCTGGGATCAATAGGTTATCGCCAGGTCTCCAGGGAAAACCTTGGGCGACGACGTTCAAACCCTCGGTGGTGTTGTGCATCAAGGCGATCTCACTCACCTGAGCTCTGAGAAGCTCAGCCGCGCAGGCCCTCGCCGAATCACAGAGATGAGCACTCACGCCCTTGACGCCCATTTTTCCGTGGTGAGCCCGCAGTTCCAGGTTCTCTTGGATGGCACGGGAGACGAAGTTTGACAGCGGGGCGAGACCGGCACTATCGAGATAAACGGCCGATCGAACGATGGGTAGCGATGCCCGGTAGCGAGCGACGAGTTCGTCGAAATTGGGACGGTGGCGATCGCCTTCACGCCGATCGAAGAGATTCGCTGCGAATGTGGGACTCATGCAAGGGTTCATTGCTTCCTCGATGACTCTAGCACTTGCCGATTGGTGATCATTTCATCGAGGATGGCCACCGCTCTTTCGCAATCGGCCCGGCTGACGTCGAGGTGGGTGACGAGACGCAGGGTCTTAGGCGCCACTTGGAGAAAGTGAACACCCCGCTGGGCGGCCATTTGCACGATCTCTACCGTGTCGAGAGCGTCATCGACGACGTGAGCCATGACAAAGTTCGTTTGCGTCCGCTCCATGTCCACTTCGATTCCGGGAATCGCGTTGAGGCCCTGGGCTAGCCGCTTGGCGTTGGCGTGGTCGTCAGCCAGTCGGGCACGGTGGTTCTCGATGCCGTAGAGTCCACCGGCGGCAACGATGCCGCATTGGCGCATGCCGCCTCCGAGGATGCGCCTCAACTTGCGAGCCTTTCGGATCAGATCTGCGCTGCCGGCTAACATTGATCCGACGGGGGCCCCGAGTCCCTTGGAAAGACAAACGGACACGGTATCAAATCTCGAGGCCAGTTTCGCCAGAGATGCGCGGGAGGCGACGGCGGCATTCCACAACCGAGCGCCGTCCAGGTGCTTGGCCAGACCGAGTTCGTCCGCACCGTTGAGCACTTGTTGCAATGTGCCCTCTTCCCACAGAACGCCACCGCCCATGTTGTGTGTGTTTTCTACCGAGATGGCACTCGTTTTGGAAAAGAACTCTTGGTCCGGGAGTGCGCTCGCGCGGAGCTGTTCCGCGGTGTAGCGCCCGTCGCCCGGAAGGACGATCACCTGAGCGGATGAGATGAATCCAATGGCCCCGGCCTCGAACATCCAGTTGTGCGACTGAGCGCCGACGACAATGCTTTCTCCGGGATTGGTTAGGAGTTTGATGGCGATCTGATTCGCCATCGTTCCCGACGGCACATAGAGTGCCGCTTCCTTGCCCAGAAGATCGGCCGTGATTTCCTGGAGTTGGTTGGTGGTGGGGTCTTCGCCGTAGGTGTCGTCCCCGGTGACCGCGGCGGCCATCGCGGCACGCATGCCGGCCGTCGGTTGGGTGACGGTGTCCGAGCGGAGATCGATGTGGGTTCTCTTCGCAGTCATGCCGGCTGGCCCGCTAGAAGGTGATGATGACTTCGATTACGGGGTTCGATCCGCGCCGGAGCAGGGGGCATGGAGTGTCGCAAGGTGCCGCGGAAGATGTCCCGGATCTCCTTGTGGTGAGGGTAGGCGACGCCCATACAGCCGCCAAAGTGCTCGTGCTCTTTGGCTTTCGCCAGACGCGCCGCGACGCCCGCGTCCCAGTTGATCACGCCGTTCGAATCGATGATGCCGGCGACGACGGTCAAATTGACAGGGCACACATAGACATAGGGATAGACGACGCCAAAGAGGCGCTCACCGGCCACGCAGTGACCGACGCCTTGGGGAAACCCCATGACGTCCCCGCCCCAGGATCCGAAATCCTCACTGACACTCATTTGCACCTCGCCCGTCGAGGCATGGTGAACTTCCTTGAGCGTCTGGTAGGTGCGGACCACATCGTCCTTCGACATTCTCAACTCGGGGTAAGTTCCCTGGATATCGGCAAAGCGATTGAAGCGCGCCACCTTGACACCGAGATTGGCGCAATAGTCGAGATAACGGTGCAACTGGTCGGCGCTGTTGTTCGTGCGGTTCAAGGTGAAGGTGAGCATGATCTGGAAGGCCCAGCCCGTCTCTTCGCTGAAGGCCTGGATGCGGCGAATGGCCTCCCGGACGACGCTGGGTTGGGTGAGACCGCGGAACTCGCGTTCGCGATCTTCCGTGCCGTGGCTCGTCATCACGATGCTGCGGATGTTGTTCTCGACGCAAAGTTGCAGGTAGTCGGAACCGTTGTCGTCGAGCAGTGGCCGGCCGCTCGACCACGCCGCGTTGCCCAGGTGACCGCCATAGAATCCGTTGTTGCCGGAGCCGCCGTTCCACGGGTCTCTTTCGTTCTTGAAGAAGCCCGCTTTGAGATAGAGGCCATTCTCCGCAAAGGTGTCGGATACCATGGGGGACACCTTGTAGCCTTGCCCGCGGAGGAGGCCGATCATCCGCCGAGCCACGTCGACATCCTGCTTGAATTCGCTGAGGTGGGGACGCTTGAGCCAGCAGAATTCACAGGCCGCCTTGCAGGTGTTCCGACCCAATCGAGAATCAATCAGGTAGTAGAGTTCGACGACATCCTCATCCGTGTGGTCGTCGAAGAGCATGGGTGGCTTGACGTGTTGCCGCTCCGTGGGTTTGGCCGTGGCGGTTTTGGTGGAGTTCATGTGATCGATGTGCCTTTCACCCCTTAGGACGGATTTCCTTACCGGATTGGGCCAGAAGATTTCTGGCCATCTTTCCGAAAGCACCATTCGGCAGTTTTTTTCAACAAGAGCTTGACGATGGTCCTAGGATGCTGTTCATATGAACACATGAACCAAGAAGAAAACGAACCCACAGTCTCCATTTCACTCACCGCTGCCGACGCCGCTGCTGCCCTCGATTTTTACACCAGGGCCTTCGGTGCCGAGGAACTTTTTCGCATGTCGGCGCCGGATGGCAGTGTCGGCCATTCGGAATTCATGTTGGGCAACACGCGCATCTTCCTCTCTGGGGAATCTGCGGACTGGCAGGCTTTCGCCATGCCCGAAGGCGCGACGGCATCCTGTCTCTTCTCCGTGGTGACGGATGCGTGTGATGCCGCCTATCAGAAGGCGGTCGAGGCAGGCGGAGAGTCGGTCAGCGAACCGCAGGATTATTTCTGGGGAATGCGCTCCTGCGTTATCCGCGATCCCTTTGGTTACCGGTGGTCGCTCAGCCAGAAAATTGAGGACGTGTCTCCGGAGGAAATCGCACGCCGCGCCAAGGAAGCCTTTGGCGGGTAGGATTTGGTCTGTGGTTGGGTGGAGAAACGGTGAGCGGGCGTCTCGGTTAGCTGGATTGACGTGCGGGACGCCCGTCTCACCGTTGTTTCCCAACAATCGAGGACTGAAATCCCTTTCACATTGAGGGAAAGTGGTAGGGACTTCAGTCCCTCGGTTGTTGCCGGGGTGAGACACACAGGGGTGAAGGCCTACTAATGGGTGGAATGGGGGTCTCGGCGGGGTCCCTGTCAATGTGTATACGGATTCACTCCCAACGTGAGACCGGCGTCCCGCAAGTCATGACGTCGTCCTGGGAGTCATGATGTCTGGAGTGGCGCTCTCATCGACGCCGTGAGAGGCCAAGATGAGAAGGTCGGGGAACAAACGGCGCCGAGCGCACGTTTGCCAGAGCGTGTTGGCTGATGTGGCAGGTCGCGCCACTTGGCCGTGCGCTCTCTCTTACTAGAGTGCAGATTGTGGTCGCCTTGCGACACCACTCTGAGTTCCAATGAGATCGACGCCATGCTTTCACTACTCGAGACCTTAGGCGGGCTCGGTCTCTTCCTCTTTGGGATGGCGACCATGACCTCGGGGTTGCGCAAACTCGCGGGCAACCGATTGCGCCTTTGGCTCTCGCGCTCGACGCGGACGCCCTTTAGCGGCATGGTGGCGGGAGCCGTGACCACCGCGGTGGTGCAAAGTTCGAGCGCCACCACGGTTGCGGTCGTGGGGTTCGTCGGCGCGGGATTGCTGACGTTCACGCAGGCCTTGGGCGTGATCCTCGGGGCCAACATCGGCACGACGATCACCGGCTGGATGGTGGCCCTGATCGGTTTCAAGCTGAAGTTGTCCTTGATGGCCCTGCCATTGCTCTTCGTGGCCGCGATTTTTTATCTTTTTAAGGCCAACCCCATGTTGAGGGGGACGGGCAAGGCCTTGGCGGGATTCTGCCTCGTCTTTTTGGGAATCAGCTACCTCCAAGATGGTCTGGCGGGCTACCGGGAGGTCATCGATCTCAGCCGGTGGAACGTGGATCATTTGGGAGGACGCCTTCTGCTGATTTTGGTGGGCTGTCTCCTGACGTTGATCACGCAATCATCGAGCGCCACGGTGGCCACTGCTTTGACGGCGCTCAATGCTTCCGTTCTGACGTTGCCACAAGCGGCCGCCGTGATCATTGGCGCGGATATCGGAACCACGGCCACGGCCGCGCTGGCGACGATCGGTGGAACCACGGCTTCCAAGCGGACAGGCTTTGCCCATGTCATTTACAACGTGCTCACCGGCCTGATGGCATTCTTGACATTGCCGCTCTACCTGTGGGCCGTGGCGAGGATGGCTCCGGAGATAGCCAGTCATTCGAGCGAGGTGGTCGCGGTTTCGTTCCACACATTTTTCAACGTCTTGGGTGTCGTCATCGGTCTCCCGTTGATCGGGCTGTTTGCCAAGGGCATCGTTCGGCTAATTCCGGAACGTACGCCGACGCTCGTCGCTCTCTTCAACAAGCAGCTTCTTTCCGATACATCGGCGGCGGTGGATGCCTTGGAGTCGGGAACCCGGGGGCTGGCCCTGGCCGCGGTCGACCGGGCGGTGGAGGCGCTCTCCGGCGAGCGCGAGCTGGCGGGTGCCCGTGCGCCCTCTGAAAGTGCGATCCTATCCGGCGTGATGGCTGGGCGGGAGTTCGCCCTCAAGATCGGGGAGCGTACCGATGATGGGAGCATGGGCGCAGAACGGATCTATGCGGCCCTCCATGCCTTGGATCACATCGAGCGGCTCGTCGAGCGGGCGCGTGATGAAGAGCGTGCCGGCCAAGCGAGGAATTTGCCCGAACTCGCGGACCTCACCGCGCAGGCGAGGCAATCATTGTGCGGGTTTTCGGGAGAACTGGCGGCACCGGTTTTCTCGCCCGCAGTGGTGTACGATCTCGAGCAGCTGGCCACGGAGCTGGAACAGGACAAGGCAGGCTTTCGCAGCCAATTGATCGTGAGTGCGACGGCGGGAGAGCTGTCGGCGGAATCCTTGGACGATTGTTTGGACAGCCATCGCTGGCTGCGGCGATTGGTTTACCACGCCTGGAGAATGGCTCACTATCAAATGCAACTAGCCTGAGTCTGGACGCGGTTCGGGGCGCGGCAAATCCCGAATCGTTCGCAAGATGCAGGGCCGGTAACACAAGATTTGGATGGCGCGCCCATTCTTTCAGCACGAGGTTTTCCTGAGTGCCATGGAACACACGGAATGCGAAGCGAAGTTTCTTCTCTATCCGCCTCATGATGAGATCACGGATCTGCAGGATTTCCTTCGCCGGGAGCACTACCGCGTTCGGCAGCGGCGGGAAATCTTGCAGGTAGACCATTACTTTGACACCGCGGGATGGGACCTCTTCGGTCGTGGTTGGAGTTTTCGCGTGCGGATTCTGCCCGGCGAGGGCGGATATCTCACCCTCAAGTCCATTGGTGGCCAAGATCGTGGGCTCCACCGGCGCCAAGAACACGAGCAGCGCATCGAGGGCATTCCGAACCCCATTGGTGCCCTGCCGCCAGGAGAAGTCCGCGCACGGCTCGAGCGGTGGACGAACGATTCCATCGATGAACTCCGGGAGTTGTTTCAAGTGCACACCCGCCGTCGGCGTTGTGAAGTGAAAAGCGATGTTGCGGAGTTCGAACTCTGTTTTGATGACGTTTCCATACGTATTGAGGGCAAGAGTGGGGAGACGGCGGTGCGCTGCTTTCGGGAAGTGGAGATCGAATTGGTAAAGGGCGAGGAACGATGTTTGGAAAGGCTTGCCCGGCGGATTGAGGACGAACTGCATCTCCTCCCCGCACGCGAGAGCAAGTTTCAACGAGGTCTCGACGCGGCCGGTCTTGTTCCCCGGGCGCCCTCGGAACGTAAGAAAGAAGACGGAGTTCGGACAAGTGATAAGGCTATTTTGTTAGGCCATCAGTGGCTCTCCAGGCAGTTTGACGCCTTGGTGGCCGATGAAGTCCGGGCCTGGGAGGGGATTGATCCCGAGGGTGTTCATCGGATGCGTGTGGCGAGCCGTCGGCTGCGGGTCGGTCTCTCCATTTTCAGGTCCTGTTTGCCGCGGAAGCGAGTCGACAAGTTCCTGGTGGAGATCAAGTGGATCACGTCGAGTTTGGGTGGGGTTCGCGACTTCGATGTCCATCGGGCCAATCTCGACGAGCGCACGGTGGCGGAGGGCGATGAAACAGACTCCTTTCGCTACTACCTCGATCGGCGTTGGATGGACGAGCGCCGGCACTTGATCGATATGCTGTCGAGCAAACGTTACGCGAGTTGGAAGAAAGACTTCGAGGCGTTTCTCAACGACGTGTCGAGGAAGCGCCTCGGCAAGGGCCGGCGCGGGCCAACGGTTCGGAAATTGGCAAAACGCTTGGTGGGCCGGGCGCTTGAAGACTTGAGGAA
>JANQJH010000279.1 GCA_028281705.1 Verrucomicrobiales bacterium | reverse complement strand
TGCCCGCATCACGCCCGGGATGAAAATGGCGGCGGCCCAGGCCCTGGCCAAGGCAGTGGACCGTGCGACGCCTGACAAAATCTTGCCCGACCCCATGAGCCGTTGTGTGGCCCCCGCTATCGCCGAAGCGGTGGCGGCGGCGGCAGCGTTTGTGACCAAGTAATTCAATTCAGCTTCTCCCTAACTCCAGAACGAACCCATCACCAATCATGACAGACACTCACTACGACGCCATCGTCATTGGATCGGGCACCTCCGCCTATTACTGCATCACCGGCCTCAACGAAGCCGGCCGCAAGGTTGCCGTGATCGACGAACGTCCCTATGGCGGCACCTGTGCCTTGCGCGGGTGCCAGCCGAAAAAATACCTCGTGGCCAATGCCGAGGCCGTGGCCATGGCGGGTCATCTCGTGGGAAAAGGGATCCACGAAAAACCGCGTACCCAATGGCAGGCGCTGCAGGCGCTGAAGAACGCCTTCCTCGACGGCAAATCGGAACGCGAGGTGAAGGATTACCAGGAGGAGGGCATCGCCACCTATGCCGGGCGCGCGACTTTGGTGGGACGGAATGAAGTAGAGATTGACGATGGGCAGCGTCTCACAGCGGAGCACATCGTGCTGGCCACCGGCGCCACCCCGCGGGTGACCGCGATTCCCGGTTCGGAGCATGTGCGCGACAGCGAGTACTTTCTCAACCTAACGGATCTTCCGGAACGTATCGTGTTCATTGGCGGCGGCTACATCTCCTTCGAGTTCGCCCATGTCGCGGCTCAGGCCGGAAGCCGGGTCACGATCCTCCATCGCTCGGCCCGTCCGCTGAAGGCATTCGACGAGGACATGGTCAAGGTGGTGCTCGAGGCCTCGGAGGCGGGTGGTATCTCCGTGGTGACGGAGGAATCGCCCGTGCGAATCGAGGAGGATGGGACGGGGTACCGCCTCACTGGTAGCACGGGAACGGAGTATGGCGCCGACCTCATCATCGAGGCCACCGGGCGCACGCCCAACCTCTCCGTGCTCGAGGGTGGTCACGGCGAGGTGGATCATTCTCCCCGTGGGATTGCCGTCAATGAGCACCTGCAGAGCGTGTCCAACCCGCAGGTCTACGCCATCGGCGACTGTGCCGCGACCGAGTATCAGTTAGCTCCCGTGGCCGACGAAGAGGGCAAGGTGGCGGCGCACAACATCATTCATGAGAACGGCGGGGAGAAGAAGACCGTCGACTACTCGGTGGTCCCGAGCGCGGTCTTCACCATCCCGAGTCTGGCCGCCGTTGGACTCACCGAAGCGCAGGCGGCTGCGCAGAATCTGAATTACCGTGTCAACCACGGTTCCACCGTGAACTGGCCGTCGTCCAAGCGCATCGGTGAGGCCCACTCCGGCTACAAGGTGCTGATCAATAACGACGATGATACGATCCTGGGAGCTCACCTCGTGCGTCACAGTTCATCTGAGGTGATCAATATCTTCGGTTTGGCGATCAAGCACGGAATCAAGGCCTCGCATCTGGCGGAGTTTCTCTGGGCCTATCCGACTTACACGTCGGATCTCAAACACATGGTGGAGTGAATATAATCGAGCCGAAGGCTAACAAACCTAAACTTTCTCCGCTAGCCGGATAAATGTGAGGGGTCTACAACGTCTCCCAACCCGGGCGGTATTCCCGCTTCCAGTTTGACGTGTCGCTTCCGATGACGTCGGCCCAGTCTTGATCGGTGGAGCGTTTGAGGACGGTGCCCTCACGGTAGGCGATGTTGCCCAGGTGACAGAGCATGGCGCTCTCTTGGGCGTCAGCGATGGGGGCGTGGAGGCGTTCGCCGGTGCGGATGGCGTTGAGAAAGTTTTCGAAGTGAGGGCGATCGCTGAAATCGGGGGCCACGGTTTCGACCGCTTTGCCATCGGTGTCGAAGCGGGTGTAACCGCTGCTGCCGAAGGCCATGCTGCCACCCTCGCCGTAAATCGTGACGAAGGCGTGGGCCTCGGCCTTGCGGCGGTGACAACTGCTGCCGTACCAACTGGCGCCACAGCCGCCGAAATCATAGGTGGCATCTCCGGTGTCGGGTGTCTCCTGGTCGTCGTCGTAATGATAGCGCCCGCCGAGGTAACTGACCTTGAGGGGGAGGTCGACGCCGAGACCCCAACGGGCGATGTCGAGGGCGTGGACGCCGTTGTTGCCCAACTCACCGTTACCCCAGTGCCAATGCCAGTGCCAGTTGTAGTGGATCAAGTTGTTCTTAAACGGCTTCTCCGGAACGGGGCCCTGCCAGAGATCGTAATCGAGCCATTCGGGAACCGGAGCGGGCGCTCCCTTGCCGATGCTTCCCCGGGCGTTGTCGTACCAACAGCGGGCATAGGTCAATTTTCCCAGGATACCGCTGTGGAGCTTGCCCATGCCCTTGATGAATGAGGGCAGGCTGCGGCGTTGGTTGCCCATCTGGACGACGCGCTTCTTCTCCTGGGCGACCTCGACCATGCGCCGGGCTTCGTAGGGGTTGTGGCTCCCGGGCTTTTCCACGTAGACGTGTTTGCCTGCCTGACAGGCGAGGATGGTGGCGGGCGCGTGCCAGTAGTTAGGCGCGGCGATGGAGAGAGCATCGACGGTGGGGTCCTCAAGGATCTTGCGGAAATCGCTCACGGCCACGGGTTTGGTCTTCTGCCGATCAGCGACGTGCTTGGCCATGGACTGGAGGACGCGGGAATCGACATCGCAGACGTAGGCCACCTCGACGCCTGGGATTTCGAGATAGTTCTTCACGTGGGCCTTTCCGCGGCCCAAGCCCATGACGCCGACGCGTAGACGGTTGGCCGGGCTCTCGTCTGCCTTGTTCTGCTGCCCTTGGGCACGAAGGCCACCAGCGGCGATGGAGGTGAGGGCGGTGGTTTTGAGGAAGGTGCGGCGTGGTGTCATGAGATGGATCGATGTGGGCTGGGATGTGAAGGTGGGTGATTTCTTTGATCAATGGAAAAAGAGGTAGGCTACCAGGATGGCGGTGAGGATGCCAGCGGCATCTGCGAGGAGTCCGCAGGTCACGGTGTAGCGGGTGCGGCGGACGCCGACGGCACCAAAATAAACTGCCAGGGTGTAGAAGGTGGTCTCGGTGGAGCCCTGGAAGACGCAGGAAAGTTTGCCGACAAAGGAATCCACCCCGTAGGTCTGCATGGCTTCCACGGCCATGCCGCGCGCCCCGCTGCCGCTCAACGGTTTCATGAAGGCGGTGGGCAGGGCATCGACGAAATCCGTGTTGATACCGATGGTGGAGACGACCCAGGCGACGCCGTCGATCATGGCGCGCATGGCGCCGGAAGCGCGGAAGACGCCGATAGCGACGAGCATGCCGACAAGGTAGGGGATGATCCTCACAGCGACGCCGAAGCCTTCCTTGGCTCCTTCGATGAAGGCCTCGTAGACATTGATGCGGGCGCGCAGGGCGGCGAGGATGAAACTGATGATGAGGGTGAAAATGATGAGATTGGCCAGGAGAGACGATTGCTCGCGGACCATGGTCGAGGTCCAAGTGCCGCAGAATTCCTCGACCGCCTGCGGGGTTAATGTTAGCGGGTTGAAGCCGCCGGTGGTGAAGAACGGGGCGGAGAGGGTGGGGACCATGGAAGAGGCGGCGATCAATCCCTGTGTTTCCGCATCTGAGGGGCCGAGGTTGGCGAAGTAAAGGGTGATGCCGGCGATGAGTGCGGTGGCGCCGCCGAGGTAGGCGAAGACGATGGGTTTGAACAGATTGACCCGCTGGGCGACGGCGACGGCGACGATGCCGACGAGGGTGGCGGCGTAGGTGGCGATGAGGATGGGAACGAAAATGTCCGTGGGATCGCCGGCGCCATTGACGGCACGCAAGGTGATGACGCTGATGGGGATGATGGTGAGGCCCGAGGTGTTGAGCACGAGAAACATGATCTGGGCGTTGGACGCCGTTTTCTGATCGGGATTGAGCTCTTGCAGGTGATGCATGGCCTTGAGGCCGAGCGGGGTGGCGGCGTTGTCCAGTCCGAGCATGTTGGCGGCGAAGTTCATCACCATGGATCCGTGGGCGGGGTGGCCCTTGGGGACGCCGGGGAAAATGCGAGTGAAGAAGGGCTGGACCACGCGGGCCATGAAGTTGACCACGCCACCGGCCTCACCGATTTTCATGATGCCGAGCCAGAGGGTCATGAGGCCGATGTAGCCCAGCGAGATCGTGGCGCCGACCTCGGCCATGGAGAAAAGGTTATCCACCATGGCGGGAAAGACCGCGGTGTCTCCCCAGAATAGCAGTTTCGCCAGGCCGGTGAGAAAGGCGACGAGGAAGAAACTGACCCAGATGTAGTTCAGTACCATGTCTTTTTCATGCCAGGCTCACGGAAGATCGCTAGATGAATTCGTCTCCGGGGAGTTTTTCCTCAACCGTTGAGCCAGGGCGGGGCGTCGAGATCGAGATTGCCTCCGGAGAGGATGACGCCGACGCGTTTGCCGGAGAAGACCGCGGGGTGTTCGGTGACGGCCGCCATGGGCACGGCGGCCGAGGGTTCGACGACGGTCTTAAGGTAGTGCATGAGCTGTTTGGCTGATTGGACGATGCCGGCCTCAGATACGGGGAGCACTTCGTCGACGAGTTGGTGGATGATTTCAAAGTTGCGCTCACCGATCCCTGCGCGCAGGCCGTCGGCGATGGTGGCGGTGCTCTCGGGCTCGACCCGCCGGCCCTGTTTCCAGCTCTGGAAGGCGTCGGCCGAGACCGTGGGTTCGGCCCCGATGACGCGGATCTGCGGCCGGAGAGCCTTGGCCGCGATGGCGGTGCCGGAAATGAGCCCGCCGCCGCCGATCGGGGTCATGATGATGTCGAGATCGGGCACCTGTTGGAGGAGCTCGAGGCTGGCGGTGCCCTGGCCGGCAATGATGCGGTCGTCGTCGTAGGGATGGATGAGGGTCCCTCCGGTCTCGGCGAGGACGCGTTCACAGGTGGCGTCCCGGGCTTCGAGGGTGGGGGCGCATAGAGTCAGCTGGGCGCCGTAGCCGTGGACGGCCGCAATCTTATTGGGGAGGGAATTCTCGGGCATGACCACGTGCACGGGGGCGCGGCCGATGTTTCCGGCGAAGGCGAGGGCGGCCCCGTGATTTCCCGAGGAATGGGTCACGAGTCCGCGGGCGCGTGTTTTCGACGGCATGCTGAGGACGGCGTTGAGGGCTCCCCGGGCCTTGAACGCGCCCACTTTCTGGAGGTTTTCGGCCTTGATGAAGAGCGTGGCTCCTC
>JANQJH010000258.1 GCA_028281705.1 Verrucomicrobiales bacterium | reverse complement strand
CTCCCGTCTCCCGTCTCCCGTCTCCCGTCTCCCGTCTCCCGTCTCCCGTCTCCCGTCTCCCGTCTCCCGTCTCCCGGAGGCACTCAGTGATCGGAAACTTCGTTTCCAGATCGAGGACGTCTACCGAAAGGAATTTATGGTAATTTTGGGAACGGGCTATTTTCCGATCTGGATTCCCATAGGTAGGTAAGCGGTCCGTCCACCCCCTTCTCTTTCTACACGGGGCTGGCACGATTACTGCCGGGCCAAGTTCAGGCGGCCAGTGCGATCTCTGACCTTCGATCGGCCGCCCAGGGTCAGTCTGGTGATCTCCGTGGTGGTCGCGTTCGGAAGTTCGGAAGGCGCTCGAGCCCTTAAACGAAGGCCAGAATCCTATCAACTTCACAACAAGCCCCGGGCTGAAATGAGAAATGAGGGAGATTCCTCACCGTTCGCGATACTCCAAATCTCATCCCGAATCCCCGCTATCTTAGCGCCATTCGACCCTGTCCCCTATTTGACCTCATGCAAAATGAGAACTCTACTCTCGATCCGTCGTTGCGAATCTTGTTGTGACTGAAGCCTTTCCCCTTCTCCCAAGCGGTAATCGCAGACCCGTGGGTTCGAATCCCACCCTGACCGCCATTTCATGGCGGTCGTGGATTCGAACGCAGTTCGACCGCCTCACGAACGAGCCCGCGAGTGAGTCCATTCCAAAGCCGAAGGCAGTTGGCGGAGGCCCTAGCCAATCCCACCCTGACCGCCATTATCTAGAAACCTGCGTTCAACTAGAAAGCGCGTTTCGCCGAGATTCTCCCCAAAGATGTCGACGATTTCTTGCTTGAACTGAACTAGGCCAACCACGGCTCGGCTTGACTAGGCCGTCTCCAGTTCGATGCTGAAGCCAATGATCTCAGAACTCGATGTCTTGCGTGATCTTGTGGCACGTCTGGACGAGGCCGAGATCGATTACATGCTGACAGGCCCCGTGGCAATGAACTTCTACGCCCAGCCTCGGATGACCCGCGATGTCGATCTGGTCGTTGCACTTCACCTCGGCCAAATTGGCACGCTCCGCGAAGCCCTGGGAAATCACTACTATTTCGCTACGGAGGCCGCCATCAACGCGATCCGCCAGCAGAGCATGTTCAATGTGATTCACCAGGAGGCACTGGTCAAAATCGACTGCGTAATCCGCAAACGGGACGAATTCCGATTGGAGGAGTTCTCCAGGCGCCAAGTGATTTCCGTCGACGGATTTAGTCTCTGGATCGTAAGCAAGGAGGACCTGATCCTTTCGAAATGCTGTTGGGCGAAGGAATCCGAATCCGAACGGCAGCTATCTGACATCCAAAACCTCCTTGCTACTGGCTACGACAAAGCGTACCTAGAGAAATGGGCGCCCCAGCTACAAGTGAACGATATCCTGACACGGGCTTCTCCGTGAAGGACACTTCGCCTGAAGTCAACCAGATGGTGTTCGACCGCATGATGGCACTCAGCGGGGCGGAACGGCTCATCATGGGTTGCGACATGTTCGATAGCGCGAGAGCAATGGTCATGGCGTCGATTCCGGACGGTTTAAGCGAGACCGAACAACGCCAGCTCTTTTTCAAGCGAGTCTACGGAACGGATCTAGAGAGCCTCCTGGAGTAATCCATGGCCGAGCCTAGCAGAACCGTCGACATCTGATTGTCCTTGCCCCCCAGCCACTTGAAATAGTCAAAAGGCTTCGCGCATCCGGATGGCACATTGAGTTGATCGACCTCGCACTTCCCGGCGTCGCCCTTTCGAAGCTCCGAGTAGCCGAACGCGTTGCCCACGGAGGGCATGACATTGCCATCCAAGACATCGAACGCCGGTTCCCCAGGAGCCTGAGAAACTTGTTTGGCGAATACGGCGCCGAAGCAAGTCGCACCCGATGCTTTATGAACGATGGCCCCTCTCCTCAATTGATCTTTGAACGGTCTTCCGGAAACCTCGTCGTCCATCACCCTAACCACTACGAACTCCTGAAAAGCCAATGCCAGCCATGAATCCGTCGACCCTAGACAGTCAGGTCATTCTCAACGCACTCCGGGGTGCGGTTTCTCAGGAACTCGACAGAAAACGTCGCCTCGGACAATACGCAGTCATTTGGAAAGATGGCGGCCCTTACACAGTGCAATCGCACTTAGACAACAGCCTCCCTCCGCAAGACTCTCATTCTGCTGATCCAGCCTCTCAGAGTGTTCATCCCAAACCTTGAACGGTTCAGGTTAGTCTACCAGAACGAGTTGGAGCCAATCAAATTGCATTTCCCTTAAACGGCCACCTTTTCGCAAGCGCTCCAGCCGATCCAATAATCGTTAGTGTGCAACTCAGCGCCATAGATGCGATCAGTTCATCCATTGGTTTGGGCCCTTCGCAAAGACCCTCTAACGTATCACGCAACATTGAACGAAAGGGGTCTGGAAATTTACAGAATATCCGATGAACGCGGAGTAAGGAAGGCGATTGAGGAGCTGGAAGAAGGCCGAGTAAGCCGGTGAAGCGGAAGGGGTAAAGCTGACGATTTTTCGAAGACTACGGAACGTTGCAATTGCAATACTGGTGTTGGCGCAGCCGACCAAGGCCGATCTGCTCTTGACCTTCAGGGAACTCGCCCGGATGTGGCAAGTATGCCAGTGAAGATGGCGCTTTCACGCTTTAGCAATCAGGACGGAAAAATGGGGACGGGGTACTAGAAGCAAGGCGCGCATTCATCCGAGGGAGGGAATGTGAAGCAGGTGAAAGTAAAGACCAGCCATGGCCAGTCGCCCCGGCGCTGTTTTAATACCCTGCTCCGTATGGTCAAAATATAGAATGTTCAGCCGATCCCTTAAACAACAGATTTGGCGACGTCAGGCCGGAGGTTGACTCCCCCAGTTCCCAAACCTATGTAATAATTTCCATAACGGAGGCATGTCGGCAAAATCTATCAAAAAGCACCTCGTTGCAGCGCTCTTCATTCTGTCGGCAGCGCTCTGCCCTCAATCGGTCGATGGCCACGGAACGCTGTCGTCCCCGAAGAGCCGCGTCTTGCGCGTCTACGAGGACATGGCGGATGGCGGGACCAATCACCCGGCGACCGATGCAGCGATCAGCCACGCTGGAGGCGGAGCTTTCTTCACTTGGAATCAGGTCGCGAAGCTCATCACGCCCTACAGCGGATCCGGGGCGACACCGTACATCGGGAAGATCCCTGATGGCCAGCTGGCGTCAGCGGCCAGCGGGACGGGACTCGACTTCTCAGGCCTCGATCTGGTTAGCAACAGCTGGGACTGGCCTGCACAGGAGGTGGCTCCGGGGCCGATCGACCTGACCTGGTACGCCACGGCCACGCACGACCCGTCGTTCTTCAAGGTCTTCATCACCAAGGCGGGCTACAATCACAAGACACCGCTCGCGTGGGACAAGTTGGAGTTTCTCGGCGAAATTCCCCACACGAAATCGGGATCCTATTACAATCTGTCAGTGACGCTCCCCCAGCGCACTGGGCGCCATGTGCTCCACGTCATCTGGCAACGCATCGATCCGGCCGGCGAGGCCTTCTTCGCCACGGTCGATCTGAATTTCTCCGGTGGTGGCGGTGGTGATCCGCCCTCTCCCACTGTGGGGACGTCTGACGTCAATGTGCCCGAGAGTGTGGGGAATGCGCTAGTCCTAATCACGCTTTCGAAACCGGTGCCCGGCGGGACGACTGGATCGGTCGACTATGTGACGACTGCGATCTCTGCAATTCCTGAGACAGATTACACGACGACATCGGGAACCCTGACATTTTCTCCTAACGAGCTCAGCAAGACAATAGCGGTGCCCATTGTCGACGATTCCGCCGAGGAGATTCCAGAGGCGTTTCGTGTCACCCTGAGCAATCCGCAGGGACTGGATCTCGGAACGGCTGTTGCCACGATTACCATCACCGACAACGACGCTGCCAATCCCGGCGGCTACTCGTTTGAGAAGCGGAACGACTGGGGCAGTGGGTACGACGGGTGGTTGCATCTGAGCAACCCTAGTTCCGAAACGTGGAGCAACCCCACGCTGACATTCAAGCTAACCGCGGGGGCTGGGTTCACCTATACTGACAGCCGTTTCTCCCACACTATCGACGACGACGGCAATGTTAGCGTCACGGGGCTGGGTAGCGTTGCTCCGGGCGGAACCATCTCAATCGATATGGTGGTTAGCCCGGCTTCGGGATCCAATGATGGCCCTTCCGATGTAGAAATCAACGGCGTCGCCCTGAGCCGGTTGGCTCCCGAAGTATCGATCGCGGATGTCGAGCGGTCTGAGGGTGATACACCGGGACAGTCCGTGACACTGCAAGTGGCGCTCGCGTCGGCCCACCACGATTCCGTTCACGTTTCGTACACGACGGCCGACGGCACCGCTGTCGCCGGGACCGACTACATTGCCAAGGGTGGCACCCTTGAGTTCCTGCCGGGGCAGACGCAGAAATCCATCAGTATCGACTACGATGGGAATCTCAATTCCGAAGGGGACAAGGACTTCTTCGTCGTGCTCGGCGCGGTGTCTGGCCAACTGCTGCCAAACTTCGCCGATGGCGGTTCGCAGGCAACAGCCACGCTGCTCGATGACGATTCCATCCTCCGCATGACCGCCACGGGTGGCACGGTGGTCGAAGGCGACTCGGGCACCAAGAGCATGACCTTCCGGTTCCGCCTCGACCGCCCGGTCAAGCCCAGCGAGACGGCGAGCATCGACTACTACTCGATGGCGCACGGTGCGACCAAGGGTCTCGATTTCGTCGACAGCACCGGCAAGGTCGCCTTCCCGGCGGGCAGTACCACCGGGAGTGTCGACGTTCCCATTCTCGGTGACACCGATGACGAAGTGCTAGAGCTGTTCATGCTCCACTTCCAGAATCCGGTGGGTATCCACCCAATCTCCCTGGGTGCCGTGGGTCAGATCATCGACAATGAGTTCGACCCCTCCGGCTTCGGCGGGCAGAGGGTGGTGGCATATGTGGATGGCACCGGCGGATCCTCTGCCATGCCGCCTGCCGAGCGCGTGACTCACATCTGCCTGGCTTTCGCCAACCTCGATGCCGACGGGAACCTCGTCGGTGGGGGCACGGGTTCCGCGTCGATGAAGCAACAGAGTCCCGATCTCAAGTTCCTGCTCTCCGTGGGTGGGTGGGCGTGGTCGGGCAACTTTTCGCAGGTGGCGGCCGATTCCGCAAAGCGCCAGAATTTCGCCCAATCCTGCCGCGGTCGAATCGAGAACGGGATCCTCGACGGGATCGACCTCGACTGGGAGTGGCCCGGCGTGCCCGGAGGGCCAGGGACTTCGCCGACGCCTCAGGACGGCCACAACTACACTTTGCTCGTCCAAGCATTGCGCGACGAGCTCGACGACCTGGAGATTACCACCGGCAAGCACTACGAGATCACCGCCTACGCACCGGCTGGCGCAGGGATCGCCCAACTGGAGCTTCCGCAACTCTCGCAGCTATTCGATTTCGTCAACGTGCAGGGCTACGACCTCCATGGGAGTTGGGACAGCCGCACGGGCCATCAAGCCGGACTCTATCACAACCCCGCGGATCCGCAGTCCGACGAGCTGAACATTGATGCCGTGTTAGCGAAATACATCGCCGGTGGTTTCCGCCGGAGCCAGCTCCTCGTCGGCGCACCCTTCTACGGCCAGCGGTGGCACGGTGTGGCCGATGTGGAAAACGGCCTTTTCCAGCCTGGAAGTGGCGGCGGGCAGATGACCTATAGGGACCTCCAGAACAAGGTCCAGACGATGCCACGCTTCTGGGATGATTCGGCAAAGGTCGCCTATCTCTACGACGCAGACACCGGAGAGTGGATATCGCTCGACGATCCGCAGGCGATGCACGAGAAAGCCAGCTACAGCCTGAACGAGGGCTTCGGGGGGGTGTTCTACTGGCAGCACGGAGGCGACACGAGCGACATTCATCTGCTCGGCACAATTAGTGATACACTTGCCTACGGTACGAACCCTGACACGGATGGCGACGGCATGCTTGACGCCTGGGAGGTGACCCATTTTGGCAATCTCCACACGGCCGACGGAACCAGCAACGCCGATGGCGACGGAGCGACCGATCTGGAAGAATCCAGAGCGGGCACGGATCCTAAGAACAGTGTTCATTATCTCGGAATCCTCAACTTCTCACAAGGAGCGGACGCGATCACCTTCGACATCAACGCGGGGACGCTGCCGTGCGATGTGCAATATTCGCCTAACTTGCTCCCCGGGTCGTGGGTGACTATTTCTTACAGGCGCGGACCGGGCCCGTTCGCAGATAGCGTAATGGCTCGCGTGAATGCTCCACGAGGATTCTACCAGTTGGTCATTCCGTAGGGTGGGTCAAGAAGTTCTCTGATAGGTGTGGCCTTTAACGTGAAAGTAATCGAACGAAGGCGTTACACCTCCGCGCGATAATAGCACCGAAGCCTTCCACCAAGACGTAGTCGGCACTCAATTTCTCCGTCCTCCTTCCCTACTTCAATTCCTGGTATGAGGATCCGGTTTTCCGAACCCTGGTGATTCCGTTCATGATGACAGGGCATGACGAACTCCTTCAAGGCTCGCTCCAGCGATCGCGTAGTGTCCGAAAATTCAAATCACCGGGAAATCATGCGGCCTCCCGGTAGTAGTAGCGAAGCAGTCCGCCTAACCTCTCACGATACGCCACCTTCCCTTCACCGACCGAACCGAACTCGGCCGCAATGATCTCGTTCCCCAAGCCTTGGCGGTTTCTCTCCATGGTAATAGAGTTTTTTGATAGAAAACCTGTACTTTCCTTAATTGGTGGAAAGTTGTTGCTGCGGGACGCCCTTCCACACAGAGGTGTGGTTCGCGGCGAGTCAGACAGAACGACCCGATTCGTCAGCCACGCCGTAAAGGTCGCGGGATCATTCACGCTGAGATGAAGCCAGAAGGCCCCTTTAGAATCCTAACCCAATCATACTCCGAACCTTCGAGATCGGTCTGACTTTCCGATAGACGCCGTCTGCGGCCCCGCGTTTCCTTCGGTCGATCTTGACAACCAGTTAGCGATTACCTGAAATCAGCGGATGCTCCAAAGATCGTTCATAGCTCCCGTAGTTGCCGCCTTCGCCCTCGGCTGTGCATCGCCCAGTGTAAAGGCAGACTTCATGTCGTTTTTGATCGACCCTGATACAATCGACTCTAACATGGATACTCTAATCACAGGAAACGAGTTTTCACCTGTAGGCAGTGGAGGCACAGTTTCTCGGCCCGCCCGTTACCCAGCCGTGCAGGCCGGAGAAGATCATCCATGAGAGCGGACATCTATTCCTCTCGGAAATGAGCCCACGAACTTGCAGTTTGGCGAGTAAGCCGCTTCCAAATAACGAAGGGACTGAAGTCCCTCCCACATTCCAAGAAAGTGGCAGGGACTTTAGTCCCTTCGTTATTTCCGGGACGAGACCCGCAGGGTTGGGGAGCTAACTAATGGCCGACCAACTCGAACTGTTCGGTATTCGAGTTGTAGGCCAGCTCGTGGATGTCCCATTTGGTTCCGCTTTTGCGGGGTTGTTCCAGTTTTTGGGCCATGACAACGTGATCGCCGAGCGCGCGAAGGGTTATCATGCCATAGACGGCAACATTGCGATCCTGCGTCTGTTCCATCTCTCGCTTGAGCCGCTTCTTTTCTTTTGGATCGTCCGTGTTCTCGATGCGAATTTGAAAATCGCGAAGCGCGTCGAAATGCTCGATAATCGGCGTGAACTCCCGCGTGCTTCGGGCCAGTCAATCTTGTGCCAGCTTTGCCAGCTCCCAAATTCCGCATCACCTGGAAATAACAACACCTTTCCACTTTCGATAAACTCGATCGCCAGCGCTAGACTTAGATTATTAGTTAGACTGTTCATGCGCAACGCGAAAGGAGCCGAACTGAATAGCCAGTCGTAGTCTATGCGCCGCCAGGGGTCGCTTGTGTATAGCTTCTTGGCTCCAGTCTCGTTAGTTGTGCAAGCACTGTCGAATGGTTCGGAGGGAAGTTCAGAAGTTCCTCCTGCGGCAGCATTCATCGCCCGGACAAACAAGTCACTTTCTTCGAGCTCTTTGTTATGCTCGAAAGTTTTGAATCGTCAACATCGCAACCGCGTAAACCATCTGCTGATGGAACTGCGGATTGGCTTCACTCGGAGCCAATCCGTCGGTCGCCAGCAAATACGGATCATTCAAGTCTACCGGACTATAGTATTTCTTGATCGTGGGATCGTAGTCGAGTACTTCAAGGTATTCCCCTATGGGGCCCTTCCCGAATTCCTCTTCCTCTTTTCCTTCTCCCCATCTCTCTTTCCATCGCACTTTGTAGATGATGTCGTTGATCTCGACAGTATCCAAGATCAACGAGAGAGACGAATCGAACGCGTACCCTCGAAGACTCCGATAGGTGGGGGGAGTCTTGCTTGATATTCTCCGCGTCACCACAATTTTCCATTTATTGACTATCAGAAAGCTTGATTTTGGCAAGCGTCATGTAGGTTACTTGTCATGAGCCTTGAAA